>CANJNJ010000063.1 GCA_947474995.1 Opitutaceae bacterium
CATGTCTTAACCACGCCGCCAGCGTTCATTCTGAGCCAGGATCAAACTCTCCGAAAAGAGTTATGAACCTAGTGATTCATGAACTACTACTATATACTTGCTCCGACCTAAGTCGGAGCGCTTTTGAATTTTGATTGGGGGTCCCAATCAATCGCACAAAGTAAATTTCAAAGAGCCTTCCAATTAAGGAAAGATTTTCAGCAAGAACTTTTGAAAACCTTCCGTCAATCCTTTTCCAAAGTATTTTTAATCTTTCTTCGGAAAAAAACTGACAGCGTATTTTTTCTCGCCTCCACCTTTTCACCTCACTGCCGAACTTTTCAGCAGCCCGGGAACCGATGGGACGCGGAACATGCAACGCCTGCATTGTGCTTCAAGTTCTTTTTCGACCAATTGGTTTGATGTATCATAAGTTTCTTATAAAGAGATGTTTGCGCGACAACATTTCGGATGTTTTATTCCCGCCGGTGTTTGTTCGGACCTCCCGATTCACCAGTAGGCGATTCCTCGGAGCCAGTTCCAACGGCTGTATCTGGTTGTCGGATGCGGCAACTATTTTGGCGCAGGTGGACCCGTTTCTCACGCTGAAAGGGGCCGCTTCGTCGCTGACCCAGGGGGAGCCGGCCCGCGATCGCTCGCCAACGAAAATCACCCGATTTTCGAGGCCACTTTTTCCGCTGGCGCTTATTTCGTAATACTCCTCACGACCACCTACGACAGCGGATCGGTTTGCTGAGCGGTATGCGTTGGTCGCAGGCCAAGTGTCCCCGACTCCAACGGGGTTTTGCGGGGCTAACTTCAAGTCCAAGAGGGCTGCAGAAATAATCTGGGGGAACGGGCTGCCAATGGGATTCCTCCCTTTCGCCTCCACTTACGGCGGCTGAAAACCCTGCGTAGCCCCTCCCCGGCCCTTTGGCGGCCCGGGCGGCGTTCCGGTTCTCAGGGCTGATGCGTTCAGCGCCTGGGTGGCCGGCGGGTGCCATCGGTTCTACCGCCGGCAATTAATGACGAGCCCCATTAAACTATATTCCGGCGTTGAAATGCGCTTTTAGGCGCCGGCGGGCGTGGATTTGCCACGGCTTGCGGCCGTGGTCGGGAATAATAAATTTCAACTGCGGCGCCGTTGTTCGGTTCCGATCGTGCAGGCGGAGATAACCATCGCGCAATGGTTGAGCCCAGCCGGCGCTCATAGAGGCTTGTAGTTCCTTTTGCCCGCCCGATTAGACGAGTCCGGCTGCGATCAAAACGAACCAACGCCGACCGCGTTTGGCCTCGATTTTTTTTCGTCACGATGAAGCGCACGAACAGCGTCCATAGGTTTTTGACGACCAGCAGGCGTCGCGCCGCCAGTTGCGTCGTGGCCTGAAACTTCGCGCAGAAGCCGCTGAAGGCCGGCTGCTTTATAGTTCGTCGAACACGTTCTCGGTGTCGGCGCGATGAGGGAAGTGTTCCTGGATCTGGCAGCCGTTCACTTCGTCAGGTGGATAGGTGATGTAGACGAGGAACTCATGTTCGTGCTGATCCCAAAACTCCGCCCGACCGGCGGCCGACACCAAGTCTTGCAAGGTTCCGGCACAAATCACTCGCCGGGAGGTTTTCCAGCCGGTCAGTTGGGTCCGGTCCTCGGCCATCTGACAGGTCCTGGGGATCGCCGGTCCCTGCCAGTCACTTTCCTTGAGCCGATAAAGGGCCGAGCTCGACCAGGTTCGTCAGCTTCAGTTTGAAGAGGAACAGCGAACGGCTAGGAGCCGCTTCATGCCTGCTCATGACCGCATCGTGGCCGAAACCCAGGTCACTGCGGTTCATTTCGACCCGACGATCACCAAGCCACCGCCCGGCATCTGCCATCGCCTCTTGCCACTGGTTCGCACTCACGGTGTCGCCGGAGAGGAACCGGTAGACCGGACATAGCCTTGTCCGCGCCACGACGGCGAGCAGCGGATGGAAGCTGTGTCGGCCCGGCTTGCCGGGATTGTAGCCGGTCTCCGCTCCGTCTCGGTGCCCCTACTTCGGCTGCACCGTGGAGTCCCAGTCTAGGATGATCGGGTCGGGCAAATCGCTCCACCTCGGCTTCGCCTGCCGGGCGATCCCCTCCGCCCCAAGCCCCGGATCGACGGACTTAATGAAGCGCCGCACCGTGTCTTCGCCGAGGACCGACTCCATCCCGAACAACTCCGGAATCGTCGGATCCTCCCGCAATCCCTCAATATGAGAGAAACGGCGGCCATCGGTGAGCGCCGTCAGACAGCCGCACCCTCCCTCCGGATGCGGCGAAGCTAAATCCCCCTTCCCCCAGCGGGTGCATCGCCTCCGTCGTCTTGGTCTGTGCCATGGACCCGCCTCTCAGCACCTTCCGTGGAAAACCAAACCCTCAACTGCGGAATCGAGGTTGAAGCGCCGTCTCCGGACGGCGTCGGTTCACTCGACAACCCGGCTCGCGGAGAACATTCCTGCAATCCCACCGATTCCGGCCCCCCCTTGGAGACCATAAGAGGGCCTTGGCAGATTGGAAGGGCCTCCCAAAACAAACCGGCGCGCATCTCTTCCTGAACGTCGTTTGAACCGCCAGCGTGAACTATCGCGGCGACTTTTCGACTTTTTCGCGACGAAAGTCCCCGAATTCGCAATGGCTCCCTCGTGGAGCCAAACTTCTTCCAACTCTACCGGAGCAGCGCTGGCGTTCGGCGGGCTCGTCCTTCGCATACCTCACGAAAGCTTGCTTAATTGACCGTCGCCCATCATCCCACGGCTATTACTGTCAGGGAAATCAACAGAAACAGACGATCTAGCCTCGCCGCTTAGAAATTCAGCCAAACTTCGGCACTTTTTTGAGTTTTCGACCATGGAACCGCTGACAATGGGGCGATTCTTTGGAATAACCCAAAAGAAAACGCCCATTATCGGAAAGCTAAATTTAGGCATTTTTAAGCTGTTTTTTGGTATTTTTCCCATGTTTTCAGGCTGTTTTATTCCATTTTAATGATTTTAGGTCTTTTTTGGCAATTCGGAGATTGCGTGCTCATTTTGAATTCTTTTGAACGACAAACCGATAGTTCCAACTAACCATTCCAGCCCTTCAACCCGACAATCAAGGCCGCCATTGGATCTTAAACAAATAAAGCAAATCATCGAACTCATGAAGCGCTCCGAGCTGACTGAGTTCGCGGTCGAAGAAGAGGGATTCAAGCTGAAGATTCGCCGGGGGACCAACGGCCTCCCGATCGTTTCCACCGCCAGAGGCTCGAGTTCGCCGTTTCCGCCAGCGGACAGCGCGCCGTCGAATGCACTCCCCAACGGCGCAGTCCAGCCAGTCGGAGGAAGTTCAGCTCCCGCAGCACATGCGGGGGAGGAAGTAGGGGTAGTTTACATTAAGTCCCCCATGGTTGGCACTTTCTACCGCTCGTCCTCGCCCGAAAATAAGCCTTTTGCCGATTCGGGCACGAAGGTCATCGAGACTTCAGTCGTCTGTATTATCGAGGCGATGAAGATCATGAACGAGATTCAGGCCGAAGCGAAGGGCACGATTCTAGAAGTTCTGGTCGAGAACGGCCAACCGGTCGAATACGGCCAACGCCTCTTCAAGGTTAAGCAGGGCTGAACTGCGGTTTCTGAATCGGGGCTGCGACTAGACGGACAGCGTCTATGCAACCATTCGACCCTCGCCCTACTATCTAACCCTTTCACCGTGTTATGATTCAAAAAGTTCTCATCGCCAATCGTGGTGAAATTGCTCTCCGTATTGTTCGCGCTTGTCGCGAGCTGGGAATCAAGACCTTGGCGGTCTATTCGGAGGCGGACGTCCAATCGTTGCACGTCCAACTGGCTGACGAGGCCATCTGTATCGGCGGCCCAAAAAGCTCCGATAGTTACCTGCGCGCCGATCGAATTATCAGCGCGGCGGAAATCGCGGACGTCGACGCGATCCATCCTGGATATGGCTTCCTCTCGGAAAACGCCAAGTTCGCCGAGCAGTGCGAGTCCTGTAACATCAAGTTCATCGGTCCAAAGTCGAAATCGATCAAGATGATGGGCGATAAGTCGGTCGCCAAGGATACCGTCCGCAAAGTCGGTGTGCCCATTGTCCCTGGTTCAGACGGTCCCGTGGAAACGGAGGCCGAAGCCGTAAAAACCGCTCGCAAGGTCGGCTACCCCGTTATCATCAAGGCCGTCGCGGGCGGCGGGGGTCGAGGCATGCGCATCGCCCACAACGACGTTTCCTTTGCCAAGGAATACCACGTGGCCCGCGGTGAGGCCGAGAAAGCATTCGGCAACGGGGCGGTCTACATCGAGCGCTACATCGAGCGGCCCCGTCACATCGAATTTCAGATTCTCGCCGACAGCCACGGCAAGACGCTTCATCTCGGTGAACGCGACTGCTCCGTCCAGCGCCGCCACCAGAAGCTGATCGAGGAGTCTCCGTCCCCCTTCCTCACCTCCGACCTGCGGAAGAAGATGGGCAAGGCAGCCATCAAGGCCGCCGAGGCCGCCGAGTACGAGAATGCCGGCACGATCGAGTTCCTCGTCGATGCCAAAGGGAACTACTTCTTCATCGAGATGAACACGCGTATTCAGGTCGAGCACCCGGTGACCGAGGAGGTCACGGGAATCGACTTGATTAAGCAGCAAATCCGCGTGGCCAACGGCGAGAAACTCGATTTCGACCAAGGCGACATCAAATTTGAGAAGCACGCCATTGAGTGCCGCATCAATGCCGAGGATCCCGCGCGCAATTTCGCCCCGTCACCTGGTACCATTGGACTCTACTATGCGCCCGGCGGACACGGGGTTCGCGTCGATTCGCACGCTTATTCGGGGTACACGATTCCCCCTTATTACGACTCGATGATCGGCAAGCTCATTTCCTACGGGTCGACCCGGAAAGTCGCGTTGGAGCGGATGTACCGCGCATTGAGCGAATACCTGATTCGCGGCATCAAGACGACCATTCCCCTGCACCGCGCGATCATGGCCGACCCGATCTTCATCGAGGGCAAGGCCACGACCGCCTACATGGAGGAATTCCTCAGCCGCACGGCGCCCGACCTGTTTACCTGAGCGGGCCGCCTATTGATTCGCTCGTTGGCTCACGCGAAAATCGTTCGCTCCAACAGCCAGTAGAGTCCGGCGAGCGACACGACGACTGAAAGCGCTGGCACCCCGCGGCGCACAAACGCTTCGTTTTTCCGCAATCGCCACACGATCGGCAGCACTATCGCGGCGATCGTCACTTGCCCAATCTCCACCCCGAGATTGAAGGTCAGCAGCGGGATGGCGATGCCCTCTCCGCGTCCACCCACCCCGAGATCTCGCAACACGCTCGCGAATCCGAAGCCGTGGATGAGTCCAAAGGCAAACGTCAGGGCCCACCGCCCCGGCGGTTCCTCTCCGCGGCGAAAGAGGTTCTCCACTCCGACGAACACAATCGAAGCCGCAATCGCCGGCTCGGTAATCCGGCTGGGGAGATTGACAAGGTTCAGGGTCGCGAGTGCGAGCGTCAGCGAATGCGCCAAAGTGAAGCACGAGACGATGGCAACGATGGACCGAAAGCTCCGGCACACCACCAGCAGCGCGAACAGAAACAGCAGGTGATCATACCCGGTCCAAATGTGTTCGATGCCAAGGAGCACAAAGCCCCAAGCCGTAGGCACCTCTTCCTGGGCCGCAACCGGACCCGGCGCGCCGGTACCCGTCCCGTCGGCCGCCGCGGCCGTCCTCACCTCGATCCTGTCATCGCGGGTGCTCAATAATTTCTTCGCCAGCGTCCAGCCACCTTCGTCGACGATAATCACGAATTGCCGATGGCCCGACGGCAGCACGCCCAACTTGGCGGCTCGCATCGTGAAATCTCCCGGCGGCCGTGGATAGATGAACTGAAAGTTCAGACTATCGCCGTCCGCCAATTGCACCTGAATCTCGCGCGGCTGAACCAAAGCACCTCCGGCACGAACTTCCCACAAGGCGCGGCCGATAGCCGTGAGTTGACCGCGCACGGCTTCGAACTCGGCCGGCGACCACCGATCCGACGAACGGGCTCCTTCCGGCAACAGCTGCTGCGCGTCCGCGGGAGCAAAGCCGGTCGTCAATTCAAAGGCTTCGCGCTTCACGAGGCCTTGGGCGGTGCTGATTCCCGGGTCGTGCGCGAAAAGTCGGGCCGCGGTCGCCAGCGCCATCATCCCCTTAAACAAAAATCTCACAATTCCTGCCGGCATGAAGAAAGGAGAGGGTGGCGACGCATGACGTATTCGGTTCAGCGAAGCGACGCCGCGCTATCGCAGGCAAGTTATTATCGGGATTCTGCCCCGGGCTAGGCAAAGAAGTTGCCGACGCCGGTCGGAGCCGGACTCGCGCAGTTGAAAGTTGAAAACGATGAACGCCGGGGCGAAATCGCTCTTTGGGGGCTGGTTTCAAGGCGAACGGATCCGTGACTCCCCTTTGCGGTCTACACCGCAGTTAACTTTTTGCCTGCCCTGGCCTTCAACTTTCACCCCTCAACGCTCAACTGAATTTTTCCGGCGGAACCCGGCGCTACTTCAGCCACCTCGACGATTGCAGGCGGGCCACGCTTTGCGTCTCTTCGGGCTGGCATGTCTGCCGTCGAATTCTCATGGCCATCTCCCGACCCCGCCGATCGTTTCGGCCTCGTCGCACTCGATGCCGACCTGTCTCCAGCGCGGCTAATTTCGGCTTACCGTCACGGCATCTTCCCGTGGCCTGACTCGATGCTGGCGCGCGCGATTCCCTGGGTTTCGCCTCCGCGCCGGGCAATTCTGGAATTTGCGGCCTTGCATGTCCCAAAAAATCTTCGCCGAGCGCAACGCGCGCTCGCGGCGCTTCGCTTCACCACGGATACCGCGTTCGAGGCTGTGATCCGCGCCTGCGGTGCCGCGCCCCGCCCTGGTCAACCCGGAACGTGGATTACCCCGGCCATGATCGAGGCCTACACGGAACTGCACCGACGCGGTCACGTCCACAGTATCGAGGCGTGGGATGGCGACACACTGGTCGGCGGACTGTACGGCGTCACAGCGGGCGGTGTTTTCACCGGTGAGAGCATGTTCCACCACGTAACCGATGTTTCCAGACTATGCGTGCTGCATCTCATCGCTCATCTACAGGCGCGCGGTTCGACGTGGATCGATATCCAGCAGTTGACTCCTCATTTTGCCCGCCTCGGCGCGCGCGAGATCCCACGGGCAGAATTCCTCGAACGGCTGGCGGCAGAGCAGCAGGCCGGTCGCACGTTGTTTCCCTGACGCTCGACCAGACGCAGCCCGATCACTTCGGTCGCACCAACACGATATCGCTCCACTCTCCCATGACCCGGGCATTCACAGTCCAACCGGGCGTGATGACCTCAAAGGCCCGGCGCACATCTGGGTTTTCCCCGGCAAGAATTCCGCTGAGCACCAACGTGCCGCCCGGCGCAACGGCCACCACGAGCACCTGCGCAAAGCGCATCAGCACATCGGCCTGAATATTGGCCATGATGATGTCCGCCTCGACGCCCGTGAGTCCGGTCACAAGATCCGCCGCCAGAAAACGCACCCGTCCCGCCATCCCGTTGAGCGTGGCGTTTTCCTCGCTAACGCGGACGGCCTCCGGGTCGTTGTCGAAGCCAATCACCTTTTCGAAGCCCAACAACGCCGCCGACAGGGCGAGAATTCCCGACCCGCACCCGGCGTCGACGACCCGCGCCTCGCGGCGCGGGGGCGTCAGTTTTGGGTTTAAGGTATTAGGTTTAAGGTTCGAAAGCTCGGACTCCTCGGCGAGTGTCACGAGCCGTTCGACGCAGAGTCGCGTAGTTTCGTGATTGCCGGTGCCGAAGGCGAGGCCGGGATCAAGCCACAACACCGCATCGCCCGGCGGAAGCACGAACGTTGCGCGTTCCCAAACGGGGACCCAGTGCAGCCGCCCAAATTGCCAAGCGTGAAAATGCGCCTTGTAGCTGTCGCGCCAATCGGCATCGGCGAGCGGTCGCATCGCCGGCACGATCCCCGCCGGCACACCCACACTCAGGAGCAGGCTCTCGATCGTGGGCCAGGTTTCGCGGGCCTCGATTTCATCGACCATGATCCCGATCACCCAGGAGTGTTTCACGATTACGTCCTCGAACACGCTCCATTTTTGGAGACCCGCCTCGACCAGCGCGGTATCAACCGCGGCGGCAGCCACGAAGGGAATATCTACTTTTACTTCAACCAGGTCCATCCTTTGAAACTCGGCTCGCGCGACCGCCGCGGCAACGTGAATCCCGCGTTCGGGAAATTACCCGGACGTCAGCCAGCGAACCGGCGCTACTTTTCGCTCAGGCAAGCGATGACCGCAGGCAGCAAGGCATGCTCCGCCGCGTGCACTTTCTGCGCCAGTGAGTCGAGCGTATCGGTGGGCCCCACCCGCACCACGGCCTGATCGAGAATCGGACCGCCATCCACCTCGAGGGTCACATAGTGCACGGTGCAGCCCGTAACCTTGACTCCGCGCCGGAACGCCTGGCCGATGCCGTCGAGTCCCGGAAAACTCGGCAACAGGCTCGGGTGAAGGTTGATGATCTTCCCGGCAAACGCGTTCAGAAATCCGGGTTTCAACACGCGCATGAACCCGGCGAGCACGACGAGGTCCGGCTCCGCCGCCTGGACCGCGGCGATGAACCGCGACTCGCCTTCACCCTCGAGCTTCGTCTTGAACGGCGCCGGATCGACATACGTCGCCGGCACGCCAAAGCGCGCGCCCAGGCCGAGGATGCCCGCGTCGGGTTTGTCCGAAAGAATCTGCACCACCCGCGCGCGACCGAGCCGGCCCGCCTGCTGGGCCGTGAGAATCGCCTCAGCGTTGGAGCCGCGACCAGAACCGAGAATAACAATGCGCATGGTTTAAATCGAGCCCGCGGCTTTGATCTTCTTAATCAACTCCGTCGTACTGAAACCGGACAGAAATGGCATGAACTCAATTCGCGCCCCGGCCTCCTGCAGCGCCGCACGCTCACCCGGGTCCAATTTTTCCAGCGTGTAATCTCCCGCCTTGCAATAGATGTCCGGCCGTAAGGCCCGAATCTCCGCCGTCAGCCGTGCTTCGCCGAAAATCACGATCAGGTCCACGCAGGTCAGCGCGGCCAGCGCATACGCCCGCTGCTCCTCCGACTGGACGGGCCGGGCTGGCCCCTTAAGCACCCGCACGCTGGCGTCGCCGTTCAGCGCCACGACCAAGGCATCACCCAAAGCCCGGGCCTTTTGCAGGTAATAAATATGCCCCGTATGCAACAGATCGAAGACCCCGTTGGTCAGTACGACGCGCCGACCTGCCGCGCGCAGCATCTCCCGTTGCGCCACCGCCTGCGCCAGCGAGTGCAGTTTTAGGTTGTCGAGTTTCACGCTGTGGCAAGCCTCGCGTCTCTCCCCGCGGTTGTAAATCGCCTTTCCCTTCCACGCGTCATGAAACTTCCCCGCCTTCTCGTCCTGTTCCTCACGCTCGCCGCCACGGCCTTGGCCTCGAAAGACAAACCGGTCATCGGGCTCTCGCTCGATACCCTGAAGGAGGAACGATGGCAGCGTGACCGCGACACGTTCACGGCCGAGGTGTTGAAACTCGGCGCCACGGTCATCGTCCAATCGGCCAACAGCGACGACACCCGCCAGGTCCGCGACGTCGAATCGCTGATCAGCCGGGGCGTCGATGTGCTGGTCATCGTGCCCCACAACGGCTCCGCCATGTCCCGCGCGGTCAAGTCCGCGAACGAGGCCAAGATTCCCGTCATCGCCTACGACCGCCTGATCCTGAATGCCAACATCGATTACTATCTTACCTTCGACAACGTGAAGGTGGGCGAAGCGCAAGGGGGCTACGCGGCCGCGCATCTACCCAAGGATCACAAGGCCCGCGTCGTGCGGATCTATGGCGCACCGACCGACAACAACGCCAAGCTTTTCAAGGAGGGCCAGGACAACATCCTCGCCCCATTGATCAAGGCCGGGACGATCGAGGTCGTCCACGAGGACTGGGCCCTCGACTGGAAGCCTGAGAACGCGAAGAAAATCATGAACGCCGCCATCACCAAGGCCGGCCGCAACATCGATCTCGTGGTGGTCTCCAACGACGGCACCGCCGGCGGGGCCATCCAAGCCCTCATGGAGGAAGGCCTCGGCGGCAAGGTGATCGTGACGGGTCAGGACGCCGACCTCGCCGCCTGCCAGCGCATCCTCCGCGGCACCCAGGCCATGACCGTCTACAAACCCCTCAAAGATCTCGCCGCCCTGGCCGCCCGCGTCGCCGTCGACGTTGCCAAGGGCCGGAAGCCGACCACCGCCGCCACGCTCGACAACGGCCTGAAGCAGGTGCCGTCGCTCTTCGAACGAGTCATCTCCGTCGATAAGGAGAACATGATGAGCACCGTTGTCGCTGACGGATTTCACAAGGCGGAGGAGTTGAAATAGGGGAGAACGGAAAATGACCATTGAGGAAGTCTGTACGCGGGGCTACGCCAAGCCATTGGTCATTGGGCATTGGGCATTGGTCATTTAGCGCGCCTCCAACCCAATGCCTACCCCGCTGCTGCAGGCTCGCAATCTCACCAAGCGTTTCGGGGGCGTCACCGCCCTACGCGCCGTCAACTTCGAGCTGCAGGCCGGTGAAATCCACGCCCTCTGCGGGGAAAATGGCGCGGGCAAGTCGACGCTCATCAAACTTCTCTCCGGGATTCATCGCCACGGCAGCTACGAAGGTGAACTGCTCGTCGCCGGCCGCGTCGCGGAATTTCGGAGCATTCGGGATGCGGAGGCCGCGGGCATCGCCGTCATCACGCAGGAATTCGCCCTGGTCGATGAACTGAGTGTCGCGGAAAATATTTTCCTCGGTCGCCCACCCCGGCGCGGGCTCCGTGTCGACTGGCTGGAAATGCACCGTCGCGCGGCGGCCTTGCTCGCCGACTTCGGGCTCGCGATCTCACCCGAGACTCCGGTGCGCCAGCTCGGCATCGGCCAAAAACAACTCATCGAGATCGTCCGCGCGATGGACAAGAAGTCCCGCGTGCTTGTGCTCGATGAGCCGAGTGCGGCACTGACCGAACAGGAGGTCACCGTGCTCCTCGACCACCTGCGCCGGCTTCGAGCCCAGGGCACGACCTGCATCTACATTTCCCACAAGCTCGACGAAGTGTTCGCGATTGCCGATCGCGTCACGGTGCTCCGCGACGGCGCCACGATCACGTCCCTGCCCCGGGCCGAAGCCACGGTTCCGCTCGTGATCAAGCACATGGTCGGGCGCGATCTGGGAGAGCTCTTCCCCCGCCGGCCCAACGCCGCGCGCGGCGAGGTGCAACTGGCCGTGCGCGGCTTGAACGTCGCGCCGGCGAAAGGCGCGCCGCCTTTTCTGCGGGACATCACGTTCGAACTGCGCGGAGGCGAAGTGCTGGGGTTCGGCGGGCTCATGGGAGCCGGCCGTTCGGAATTGTTACTCCACCTCTTCGGCGCCTGGGGCCATCGCGTGGCGGGCGAAGTCACGTTGCGCGACCAATCATTTTCCAATCCGACGCCACGCGCCGCCATCGCCCGTGGACTCGCCCTCGTGAGCGAGGACCGCAAGCGCTATGGCCTGATTCTCGAACAGTCAGTTGGCTTCAATCTTTCGCTCTCCAGCCTTCCGCAATTCACCCGCCGGGCGGCGCGGCTCGACCTCGCGGCCGAGCAGGTGCGCAACCAGCAGATTTTCGAAGCGCTCCGGGTGAAGGCGCCGGATCAGCACGCGCGCGTCGGGGGACTTTCCGGCGGCAACCAACAGAAGGTCGTCCTCGGCAAATCGCTCATGACCGAGCCGACGGTCGTGATGCTGGATGAACCGACTCGGGGCATCGACGTCGGGGCCAAGCTCGAAGTCTATGAGCTGATCAACCGCCTCACCGCCGAGGGCAAAGCCGTGATCCTCGTCTCGAGCGAACTGCCCGAGCTGATGGGCCTCAGCGACCGGCTCATCATGCTCCACGAGGGAAAAATTGGCGGTGAATTCACCCGCGGGGAATTTTCTCAGGAAAGACTGCTCGCAGCGGCGATGGGACAACTGCGCGCCGCCTGACCACCATGAACGCCCGACTCTTCAAGAACCTTGCCATGCCGATCGCACTCGTCGTGGTTTGCGCGTTCTTTGCCATCAAAGAACCGGCGTTTCTCGGCTCCCGTAATCTTACGCAGCTGATCGTCGAGTTTTCGATCACGGGTACGCTCGCACTCGGGATGTTTCTGATTCTGCTGACCGGGCAAATCGATCTTTCGGCCGGCAGTGGCGTCGGGCTGATCGGCGGAATTGCCGCGGTGCTGGTGTTTCAACACGCCTGGCCGGCGCCGTTGGCCATGCTCGCGGGCCTCGGTGCGGCGCTGACGCTTTGGACGCTGATGGGCACGCTGATCGTGCGGGAGCGCATTCCTTCGTTCATCATCACGCTCGGCGGGCTCCTCATCTTCAAGGGGCTCTTCTGGCTCATCATCCAGAACTCCACGATTCCCGTCACCCGAGGCGATCGCGACAATCTCTATTCGCAACTGACGACCTATTACCTGCCGGAGAAAATCGGGTTCGCCCTCGCCGGAACGATTGTTGTCTTCCTCGGCCTCGTTTTGTGGCGTGAACGCGGCCGGCGGGTGGCGCACGGCCTCGCCGTCCCATCGACCAATTCGGTGATCGGTCGCTTTGCCCTCATCGCGGGGGCGCTGGTTTTTGCCGTCGACCGATTCAACCACTTCCGCGGCGTGCCGCTCTCGCTCCTCATCCTCTGCGGTACGGCGGGTGTCGTCTATTTTCTAACGCAGCACACCCCCTTTGGCCGCTACATGTATGCCATCGGCGGCAACGAAGAGGCCGCCGGCCTCTCGGGCATCGCCGTGAACCGCGTCTTGATCGGCGCGTATCTCTTGATGGGCGTGACGGTCGCGCTGACCGGCTTCATGACCACCGCCTATTCAGGGGCTTCGACGACCACGGTCGGTGACCTGATGGAACTCGACGCCATCGCCGCGTGCGTGATTGGCGGAACCGCGCTCAAAGGCGGCCGCGGCTCGGTGTGGGGCGTGATATTCGGCGCCCTCATCATGACCGCCCTGCTCAACGGCATGACGCTCCTCGCGGTCTCACCCGAAATCAAATTCATCGCCCGCGGCGCCGTGCTGACGCTCGCCGTGTGGATGGACGTTCGCCTCAGCAAAGTTTGAGGAGTGAGGCGCAAAGCCGCCAAGGCTCAAGCGCCAAGGTTCAAGTTCCAAGGTCAGTGGCCATTTGTCATGGAACCTTGGTCATTTAGCCCGCGCCGATCCCCTCAATCCTCCGCACCGGCCCCGACAGCCAAAACAGCGCCCCCGTTGCCAACGGCGCGAGCAGCGCGGCCGTAATGAGAATCGGCGTGTACGAAAAGTGATCCACGACCCAGCCCGTCGAAAACGTGAAGATTACCGCGCCGATTCCGGCCGCCGTCCCCGCGAATCCGGCGATCGATCCAACCGCTCCCACCGGCAAGTAGTCGCTCGGCAGGGTCTGGACATTGCCCACCCAGAATTGAAAGCCGAATAGCGTGATGCTCATCCAGACGATCGCCGCCGACGTCGACGAAGCGTAGGCCGTCGCAAATCCCGCCAGCATCGCAATCGTCCCAACGCTGATGGCGAACTTGCGCGCGAAGTTCACATCGCGGGTGCGCCGCAGCAGATAGCCCGAGCACCAGCCACCAGCGAGAGCCCCAAGCGCCGCCGCGACGTAGGGAACCCATCCCGAAGCCTTGAGTTCCTTCAGCTGAAAGCCCCGGACATCGGCGAGGTAAAGCGGCATCCAATTGACGTAGAGCCACCAGATGGGGTCGCCCAGAAATCGGGCCATGATGATCCCCCAGACTTCGCGGCGTCGCAACAGCACCGGCCACGGCACCGGCGGATGAACGGGCGTCTCCGGCTGATTCGCGTTGATGGCCCGCGCCTCCGTCTTTGGGTACAGGGCCAGCCAGAGAATCAACCACCCAAATCCCATCGCACCCGTGATCAGAAAGACCGCCCGCCAGCCAAAGTCATCCCGCAACCAGATGATGAAAGGAATGGCCAGCGCCGGGCCCAGCGAAGCTCCGGTGTTGGCGATTCCCATGCCCAGCGCGCGCTGGCGGGCCGGAAACCACGCCGCGATGGTCCGGGTGGCGCCCGGCCAGTTGCCTGACTCGCCGAGACCGAGCAAGCCGCGCAGCCCACAAAGGCTCGTCATGCCGCGCGCCATTCCCGTGCCCATTTCCGCCAGTGACCAGAGGACGACGGCGATGGCGAAGCCGAGGCGATTGCCGATTCGGTCAAAAACCGCGCCCCAGACAAACATCGATAGCGCGTAGACCAGCAGGAATGAATTCGCGATCCACGCATACTGCACATTCGTCAGGTGAAACTCCGTGCGCAGCACCGGCGCGAGCGTCGGCAGCGCGAGCCGGTCAAAGTAATTGATGATCGTGCCGAGAAAGATGAGCGCGATAATCACCCAGCGCCAGGGACGCTCGTTTTCCGCGGCAGGAGCAGTGACGGCAGGAGTTGAACTCAATCGAGCGCCATGCTGTCACGCCGCCGCCCGACGACGCAATACCCCGATCCGGCGCCGCGAAACGAACTTCAGCACCGGTCCAACGGGGCAGGTCATTTCCTTTCGTTTTGTCCCGGTACTCGTGTCCGTCAAATCAGGGCAACCCGATAGAGAGGGCTGTGTGTCTGTGTATCGCGCGATGAAAAGGGGCGTTCCGCGCCTCCTAACCAGCAGCCGTATACTCGAAAACTAAAATGCCAATTTGGCGGTAAGCATGACGTTCCGCGGATCGAGAACGGTCGTATAACCTCTGGCCAGGACGCGCGAGGGATCGCGAACATCTCCACTGCGCGGCACAATCACGGTCGGTGACGCCCCCTGCGCGGTTCCTCCCGGGCTGCCTCTGGGATAGATGATATCGCGGTTGTTAACCAGGTTTGCGATCAGCAAATCGAATTGCACCGTCTTGGGCCGGAAACGCACCACGTTCTTAAGTTTGTACGTATACGAGAGAGTTCCGGTCGTCTGAAAATAGGAGGGAGACCGCAAGTAGCTGGAGGCATCCGTGGCGGGGTCATCAATCGCCAGATTTGGGTTGTTGGGGTCGCGAATGGTATCCGTGTTTTTCACTCCCAGGATTTGTGGCGGGATGTAATTTACCGCGATCCCAACGCGCAATCCGGCGAGCTTGCCTTCACGAAATCGGTAATCGGTGGCCAGGTTCGACCGCCAACCCGTGTCCGAGACCACATTGCCTCCATTCGAGGCAATTTCGCGCAAGCCCGGTATCGTAATTTGATGTTGGGTATTCCAGGCATCGACCGCTGCCTGCACCGCGATCACATTGATCTTTGTCGGGTCATTAAGGGTCGGATTGATCGAGGCCACATTCTTCGCGTCGATCAGAATGCCCGCCTCGGCGAGCTGCTTTCGGACTATCGGCTCTCTCGCTTCAATCACGGGAAGAACGTTCGTGAAGGCCCGGGAAGTCTGCCGGTAGGAGATTCCGGTGTTGGCCGTGAGCCGCCACGAGGGAGTGAGGTTGGCCGTGACTTCTAACTCGTAGCCCCACGTCTCGATATCGCGGGTCGACGTTCCGGCAAACTGCAGGTTGTTCAAATTGTCTCCGATGGGATTACGATTTCCCACGGCTGGAACATTGATGTACTCGGCGTAGCCCTGGGTCGGAACGACATCGAACGCCTGCCCGCCGGCAGTCGTCCCAACGGTTTTCCCCCAAAACCGCAGAGCCGAGACCGAAAGCCGGCCATTCGGCATGGAGTACCGGACACCGGCATCGTGGCCCAGCGAGACCGTCGGGGCGGTCGGCCGGTTGTCGTAGTCACGAGCTCGGATCTCGGTTACCGTTGGATTGAAGGTCGTGCTGCGGTTGATAAATACTCCGACATTGCGGGTCACGTTGAACGTCGAACCGAGCGTGTAGGTATTTCGTGCCCACGTCGTATTGGGCGAGCTGTAATCGTCCTGGAATCGATCATTGGCGTACTGGGGCTGCCGGATGCTCTGACCGTTGACCGTCGCCCGGGGACGGGTGATGGCAGCCTGCTTCGGGCCGGTGGTCACTCCCGCAGCATTCTTTGGCGAGAACTGCAAACTCTCGAAGTCCGCGGGAGAATTGGGGAGCCAGAGATAATAATCGCCGATCCAACCCGCCGGATAGTCGGCCGTCAGCACGCCCAGGCGCTGGTCGAGCTTAATGAGGTCGCGCCGCCCGGCGGCAATGACTACCAGACGGTTTTGGAACAGGTTGAGGTTTGAAGCTACTTGGGCGAATTTCAAGTTGCGCCCGATTTCAGAGTTATAGTCAACGCGAGCCGTTTCCCAGGTTGTACGCGGCACGATATTTTCCCGGATGCCGGTGAGCGGATTTATTGCCACCACGGGCGTCAGGGGATGCTTACCGAGCTGCGGCAGGGATTCATCCACGTACATCCGCCGATGATAACCAAAGAAATAGTCGTTATTGCCGTTGCCATTGTTATTCCACGACCGCGCATCGGCTCCGATTGAGGTGATCGGCAGCATCAGGGTGTCCGCATGGGAAACATTTTCCTGCTGTTGCCATCCGCCCATGACCCCCGCCTGCAGCTTGCCCACCCGGGTGTCTTTCACGTAGGCCACTTGCAGGCGCAAATTCTTGTAATTCTCCTCGCGGTAATTTCTGAAATAACTCGAGTCCGAGTACATTTTCATGAAATTGGGGTTCGGCGCGCCCGTCGGAAGGACGCGGTCGATATCGATGCTCATGGCCTGGAGACCCCGGCGGCCGTCGTTGCGGCCCATCCGTGGGGACCGGTTCACATCCGCGGCCGCCTCCACAAAGAGTGAATCGCCCAAGGTGTAGGTGGCGAAGAGCGAGGCCACGCGCGACACCTCGGTGGCAGACGGGACGTTATGGCCCGGATCGTCCCACATGCGGTTTTCGCTCCGGCTTAGGGTGCGGAAGAAAGGCGAGCCCCGGGTAGCCGCGGCGAGGTAATCCGGATTCGACTTCCACCAGTCACCATCGAAAGCATACAAGTTATTGCCGAACCGGTTGGCGTTGCCGAACCCGACGGTCCGAATCGCCTTGTCGTTGAGATAACCGGTGAGGCTTTCCGTGGCATTGTACCTCGGCGCATCGGTCGTAAAAGTATTTTCGTAGTTGATGGCGACGTTGCCCCACTCGCCCGGACGGAGTACAAAATGCATGGGCCAGCGGGCGATGCCCGCCCGCGCGATCTGTCCCGCCGTCAAAGCGGCATTTACGCCGCTCGTATAGGTCTTTCCGTCCCATCCCGTGACATAGTCATTGGGCGTGGTCCAGGCCTGGAGCCGCCGGGTCGTGCGGTACTCGACTTCTCCTCGGATACTTAGCTGTTGGGAAATTCGATAGGTGGCGGCGAAGTCGGCGCCCTTCCGGTCCTCCCACTCGTGATCGCGCCAAGTATCGCCCGTTTGGTACATCAAATTTGCCCGCACCGCAATTTTGTCCGTCACGACCTTGTTCAGATCGAGGGTCCCGCGAACTCGATTCCAACTGCCAAATTGCACCCGCAATTCCGTCAAATCGCGGCCCACCAAGGCTTGCTTCGTATTGGCGTTAATCGAACCGCCACCATTACCGATGCCGAACAAAATCGCGTTCGGTCCCCGCGCAATATCGACGCGATCCATGTTATAATTGTCCATCGTCGCGCCGATCGGGAAGAAATTTCGCTGGGGCGCACCGGTGTTCTGTCCCCGAATTTGCATCGTCTGTTCGGTGGCGGCGCCGGTCAGGCTGTTCATCGCGCCGCCGCCGCCAGAGCCGAATCCTTGGGCCGTCCCGTCACCCACTTGGTATTGGACGTTGGGGGAAAAGGAGGCCGCATCCGCGATGTCGGTGACATTGAATGACTCGAGAAACTCCTTCGTTAATACCGAGTAGGCGACGGGCGTGTCCTTCAGGGCCGTCGCGATGCGCCCGCCCGCCAGCGAGCTCGCGGCGACGAAGCCAACATCCGCATCCGCGTTCACTTTGAATGGATCGAGTTTGACCGTCGTTTCTGCCGCTCCCGGGCTTGGAGTCGGGGCAACTTGGGCCCGGAGTCCGTACTGCAACCCAAAGAGGGCCGCGCAACTAATCGCTAACTTACGAACTAACGCTACGAGGGGTTTGCTTGGGGTCATAAAGGGAATGCCACTGAACTTCCTGGCGGGCATGCCGGGAAATCCAAAGAAAGGACGCGACCAGAATGGGGAACCAGTCACCGAATGGCGACTGGTGGAATGGGGTAATAACAACTAAACGAACAGGGACCTGACACAGGCTATGCGATGCTTGAAAATCGCCAAGTATTCTCAGCTAACGCGCTGAATTTCTTTTGCTACCACGACTTGACGTCTGCGCTTCCATCACTAGCCAGCGAACAGCAAACACAGGATTTGAGCTCAAGCGCGCATTAGAATCTGAAACGTTAGCTCTCACCAGCAATATTTCTTGTCGGCTTGTGGCCACGATGTTTCGGCCTCTGATGCATTATTTCCGAGCTTATCGCAACTCGGTAAATGCCGTGCCATCGCAAGCGCGGTACCGCGACGGTCGAAATGACGGGCGCACTCCCCGACGCTTCAAACTCCTTTTCACCCCGAGGCATCTCATAAATTTCTTGTTTGAGGATAGCCATTTTGCACCTTCTGTGCGTCCCTCTAAACATGTACCGATCGCTTCCCCTCCCCCGATTGGGTCTGGCTCTGTTTCTTGCAACCTGGTCCTGGCAATCCGCCCGCGCGGCCGCCCCGGCCGCTGAAGATTCCAGTATCGCCGAGCTTAAGGTTCTCGATGCTGACTTTGATCGCTTCACGAAAATGCTTCAGATCTATGACGACCCTTATTACCTGCCGCGGATCAAGGTGTATTACAGCGCGCTAAAACTGCGGGTCGAAGCGCAACACCAGAATTTTGACCAGCTGAAGCTTGATGATGTGCGCTACGACATAAACCAACAGGTGCAACGCATGTCGCAGGCCATGCAGCCCCTGCGCACTCCGCCTCCGACGAGCGAAGAAAAACTACAAGTCTCCAAGTTGAATCCTTCACCCAATAATCCCACCGAAGTGAAGGCCGCCCTAGTCGCGCTTGACGCCGCAATCGCGCGGGAAGAGGCCAGGGTCAAGAGTCTCCCAGCCAGCCAGGAAGACCCCATGGCCAAAATCGCGCGGGCCAAACAAGGCCGCGCCGAGCTCGCCAGACAGTTTACCAAAGAGAAATGGGTTGCAGTCACAAAGGACCTCGAAGCACCGCCGCGGGTCGCGTGGGTACCGAAGCCGGCCCCCTACGTCCCGCCTCCTGCCGCTCCCGCCGCAAGTACAAACCCTTGAGGCAAATCTTCCCGATCGGCACGCTGACGCTGCCCGCGGCGGGGCAGACCGCCAGCCGGCTTCCAACGGCGTTCAACGGCTGCGGATAACCGGGCTCTCCTCATTCACGTCTGATACCAATTACTGACTGCATTTGGACTTTCGCGCAGCGGCGCGGTAGGGACGCCTCTCCGCAGGCGTCCGCGGACGGCTCGGAGATCCGTCCCTACCCCTTCAAGAGTCCAATTCCTAACGGCAATTGATATGACATCAGCGATAGCGCCGAGGGCCGGCGGCTTCCGGAAGGCATCCGCGCTCCCAGCGCGATTAGGACAGCAGTGAACGGCAAGCGTCAGTTGCACATTTTCGACTCGGATAAGGCGCGCGTACCGATCGTGGCGCCGACTTCGATCGAGGGGATTCCGCGGCCGGGCGCGCATCGGCGACCAAGAAAAGACGGGAATTCAATCCGATACCCCAACGAGGAAACTCGGTTTCGAGCGTCAGCGTTCAACTGGCCCGAGGTGACACGCCGACGTGAGGCGGACCATTCCCAAGATTTCAGTTCTCTTTCAAGGTGAAATCCGGTCAGTTTTCAGTCTGCCGGAATGTCCTGATCCGAAAAAAAATACAATGAAAGGAAAGCACCCCATGTCATTACTCCTATCCGATCGATCCGTTACCCGACTGGCGATTCTGGGTTTGGCGGCCTGCGTCCTCGCGATCGCGCCGCTGCGCGCCCAGGTGCGCAAGCTGCACACGCGCGATGTCACCCGGCTCAGCCAGGTTCAGATCGCCGACCACTTGAAACACAGTGACATTATCTTCATTCCGGTCGGCGCCGTGGAAACCAATGGGATCATGCCCAGTGCCCGCGATTATGTCGCCCCGCTCGCGTATGCGATGGCGATGGCGGACGAACTCGATGCCCTCTATATGCCCGGACTGCCCTGGTCGTATCCGGGCACTACGATGATTGCTCCGGCCACCATCAATCTCTCACCTTCGCAGGGAGTGGCCGCACTGCGTCCGGTCGCGGAATCCCTGATGCGTTCAGGCTTTCGCCGGCAGGTGTATGTGTCCTCCGGCCAGGGGCCGGCGCCGTTGACCGCAGGCACGCTGGTCCGTGAGATGTTTGATGAATTCCGGATTCCGCTGCTTTATATCGAAATGGGGGACACGATTCGGCGGCTGAATATTCCCGCCGCCAACCGAAACCGCGCCTTGTATGGAGCGCACTACATCACGGGCCGGATCATCGACATTCCGATTAAAGGTGACTACGGTCCCTTGGAGGCGGGGGAAGCCGGACCGTCGCCCGCCAACGCCGGTTACGAGGCCTTGGTGAAGCTCGGTTTTTCCGGCAGCCTCAACCTGGGTTCATTTATCAACGATGTCATGGCCCACGGCGGGGGAACTCCAACGCTCGCCGCTACGGCCGCCGAGCGCGAGGAATGGGGCAAACAGGGCGAGGCGCAAATCCGCGCCATCGTAAAGCAAATGAAACTCGCCGAAGCGATGGCGGCGCTGAAGATGCACGACGAGTATACCAATAACGTTCTCGTTCCAAAATTTCAAAAGATCCTGCCGGGTTCGCGCTGATCCCGGCAGGGCGAGGCCGCACCGCCTGTCGGGCTTGGGAAGTTCGATTTCGGGCCGGCAGGCGACGGCGGCGTGAATCGCGCCGGCCGGATCGAACACAGTCCGCCCACCCCCGGCGACGACTGTGGGCGGCTTCTGCCGCAGGGGCGGCCGCGGGGGCGATTTTATACCAATTACCGATGGCATTTGGACTTTCGCGCAGCGGCGCGGTAGGGACGCCTCTCCGCAGGCGTCCGCGGACGGCTCGGAGATCCGTCCCTACCTCTTCAAGAGTCCAATTCCTAACGGCAATTGGCATTACAGCATTTTAAATCGATTCGTAGCCGGAAACAAAACCGAGGGGGAACCGCTGATGGATTTCGCCTTTGGCGAAATCCATTAGCGGTCAATTGTCCGGCCATGGAATTTTTGAAAACGCTCTAGAAGCCGGTCGGCCCTGAGGCCGTTCCGGCTTCCGGGACGATAACAACCGTCGTGGCGGGTGCCACCTCAGGTCATTTCCAAACCACGGCAGGTGCCGGTGGAGGAAGCGAACCGGTCCGCGCTGATGCCCAGGCGCTGGAGCACGGAGAGATACATGTTCGTCTGCGGATAGGGACGAACGTTATCGAAATGCAAGTGCTGGCCATGCTTGAAGCCGCCACCCGCCATGATGAACGGCAGATTATGGCTCAAGTGGGCGTTGGCGTCCTGGAAATTACTGCCCCAGAGAACACACGTCCGATCCAGCAGGGTCTCACCGTCTTCCTGCACCGCCTTCAAGGCCGCCATCAGTTCGCCGAGCGCTTTGAAGTTTCCGCGGTCCAGGACCCGGTGTTGCGCCAATTTCTCGGGCGATTTGCCGTGGTGAGACAAGCCGTGATAACCTTCCGTAATCGGCGCTTCCACTTTGCCCTGCACGGCAGGCGTGCCGGTCGCACTCACAAACAAGCTGATCGCGCGGCATGAGTCCGTCTGCAAGACGAGCGTGGCGATCTTGTACATGACGTCCAGTTTTTCGAAGAAATTCGCCGGGTTCGCGACGTCGGCCGGAACCTGGACATTGACCACCGGTTTTGGCTTACTTTCCCAGCCTTGGGACGCTTTTAAACGGCCCTCGAGCGACCGCACGCTCGTCAAGTATTGATCGATGCGCTCGCGGTCCGGCGAGCCCAGGTCGCGCTCCAGCGCCTTTACCTGGCCAGTGACGGAATCGAGAATGCTTCGGCCATTCTCCAAGTCCATAATCTTGGCATCAATCTCGGCCTGGGAGCCCTGGACAAACAATTGCTTGAAAATCTCGGCGGCCTTGTCCTCCGGCGGAATTCCCACGCCACCGCCCGTGAAAGACAAACCACGGCCCGGGCTGTTGACGGAGAGAGTCAGCGACGGAAACCGGGTCAAGGTGCCGATGTTTTCGGCCACGACTTGATCCAGCGAAATGGTGTTACGGAAGTTGGAGGCTGATGGATTCGGCGCACCCGTGAGCCAGGCCACTTCGGTCGGATGGCTGCCTTGCACCGCGGGGAGGTTAACCCCCGTGAAGACGGTGAAATCTTTCCGGTGTTGTTGGATGAGTTCCAGATACTCCGATGGCTTGTAATCCCTGCCGGTGCCGAGCGGAATATAATTGGCCTGCAGATAGCCGAGATTGTTCATAATCCCGAACATGCGGCGGGGCTTGGCCCCCGGAGTTCCCGACGCGGCCGACTGGGCCCGTGCGAAGCGCGGGAGCATGGCATCGAGCATGGGCAGGGACAACACCACGCCGGCCCCACGAAGGAAATGTCGGCGCGTCAACGGCTGGCGGGACGCAATGTACGGCGCGCCTAAAACAGGGGCAACTTTTTCGGTTTTCATATTGGGTCTAATTATTTGGGGAAGACGAAATCGCTCGATTCGGCCACACGGGCAATAGGTTACTTGTTCAAGAAGAGATCGCTCTGAACCACGGCATGCACGATACTACGAACGCCGTAGTCGCTCGACTTGGCTTTCGCCACGATCGCTTCAAGTTTTTCCCGATCGCTGAAGCGAATCGGCGCTCCCGTCGCGTAGACGGCAAGCTGTTTCGCCAGGTTCCGGGCGATCTGCTGCTCATCTTGCAGCAGCAACTTCTTGAAGTCTCGCACGTCCGCGAACGCCTTGCCTTGCGCCGTCACATTGCTGGGATCAACCGGCAGGGCATTGAAGTACTGTTTGGGCCAGCCATTCTTCCCAAAGCCGACTTCCGGCGTCTGCCCTTTCGCCACGGCCCGGTAACGGTCGCGATAGCCACCGAGAACGTCGAAACTTTCGAGGGCAAACCCGGGCGGATCGATATTGCGATGGCACGCCGCGCAACTCTCGTCCGAGCGGTGCTTTTCCAATTGAGCCCGAATGGTGACGGCGCCGCGAATATCCGGTTCGACCGCAGGCACCGCGGCCGGGGGCGGCGGAATCTCATAGCCGACGATGCGCTCCATGATCCACTTCCCGCGCAACACGGGAGAGGTGGTCGTACCATTGGCCGTCAGCTTGAGCACGCTGGTTTGGGTCATCAGACCACCACGCAAGCTGTCGGCCGGCAGGGCAACGCGCCGGAGTTTAACGCCCACGACGCCCGGGATGCCATAGTGATCGGCCAGTCGTTCATTGAGGAACGTAAAGTCCGAATCCACCAGATTACGGGTGGGCATGTTCTTCTGGAGGAGTTCCGTAAAGAACATCTGGGTTTCCGAGACACCGCCCTCCACGAGGGCGTCGTCCAGGAAGTAATCGCCATAAAGATTCATGTCCGGTGTCGTCTCAAACACCTTCCGCAGTTCGATCCAGTAATCGAGGAACGCGCTGACGAAGCGTTCCGACTTCGGGCTCGCCAGCAGCCGCTCGGTTTCGGCCCGCAACACCGCCGGCTGGTGCAGATCCCCTTTCTCGGCATGAGCCCGGAGTTGGGCGTCAGGTGCGCCATCGCTCAGGAAGAGCGCCAGGCGGGTGGCAAGGGCATAGTCGTCGAGTTTGCCCTTGGTGCCTTCGTCCAGATAGACAAACTCCTGCGAGGACAGGACCGCCGTGTAGGCGGTCATCATCGACGCCGCAAATCCAAGGCCCCGATCCATCCGGTTCCTGAAGAGATCCATGAACTGCTTGACGTCCGTTTCCTTCGCCGCGCGCCGGTAGGCGTGCGCCAGGAAGTTACGCAAAAGCCGGTCGGCATCTTGCATCGGATTGGCCGATTCAATTTCGACTGCGAGTTCCGACTTCTGCGTGCTGTCGCGACGTCCACTGTTCTGGCCGTTTCCAGCGCCAGCGCCGGTGTTGCCGCCGCCCAGTTCCTCGGGAGAAGGCAGCGGTGCGGCAATGCGAATGCCAACCCCGGTGGCGGGGTTTTCCATAACCTTGTATTTGAGATTGCCAAACAACAGCTCGTAGCCGGGCTGCGTGGCTCGGTCATTAAGCGGACCCTCGACCTCCATCCAGCGAAAGGCGACGGCGGGTTCGCCATCAGCCTGCAGCAACGGGTTCGTATGGTTGACCACTCCCGTAAATCCGGGCCGGGAACGGAAAAACCGCACCGCGTCGGTCGTGATAATCTGGCCCGTCACCAAGTCGACATTCTTGAGCTCGAAAACCTGCGGTTCGGGGGTCAAGTCCAAGGCACCAATCAGCACCCCGTTCGCGGGGAGAACCTTGGCATAGACGTGGATCCATTCGTTGCGCCGTCCGGGGGTGATGTCCGTGGTACTGCCGAGATGCCATTCATACGGCCCGCGAGCAGCCGCAGTTCCAAAGCCACCGCCAAAGCCACCGCCGGCTCGGCCACCGGCCCTGCCACCCGCAGCGGCCCTGCCCCCACGCGCCGGGATCGGGGGCGGCCCATTGGGATCGCGAAGGAGGCCGATCGCATCCGGCGTGTACGGCAGCTGGGCACCGGCGGGAAGATTCAAATTCGGACCGTTCCCGCCAAAGGCACCTCTCTCATAGTAGCCCCAAGGGCCCCGCCAAACCGAGTAGGCTTTGAAACGGATATTATACTTTCCGGTGATCGGCGTTTCAAATTGGGTCCAGCGCGTATTGAAGGCGGGGCCGAAATCACTGTGCGACCACGCCATGGCCTCCTCTTCGCGGACGGTGGGGTTGGCGTCGCCAACCGTGATCGGTCCTTCCCGGTTGGCCGCCCGCACGTCCGGTCCCGAACCAAGCACCGGAAACCTCATCCGATCGGCCACTCCGTCCACCCCGGAGTGAGCAATGTTATCGCGCGCGTAATAGCGCTTCAACGTCGTCGGCTGTTTGTTGACTTCGACCGCCACCGCCTCGCGGATGGCGAGTTGGGCGGCCATGATGTAGCGCGAAACGTGGACATGTGACACATCGAGCGCCCGGCTCACCTTGTTGAAATGCGCCAACTCGCCGTCTTCCGGCAATTGATCCGCCACGCGCAAGCCCGGAAGCGCGAATAGATCACGGAGCGTATTTTGATGTTCGGAGCGATTCAAACGCCGGCGCTGAACCCGGCCGAATTTGGACTCCACGTCGCGTTCCTGCGCCACCAGGCTGGATGACACCTGTTGCAGGAAAGCCGTGGTGTCCTTGGCCTCCGGCCGCTTCTTCTCTTTGGGCGGCATCTCGCCATTCCGGACCCGATCATGAACTTTAACCCACGTTAAAAAATTGGCCCCGTCACCGAGAGTCATCGTCAGCGTGGTGAGATCGAGCCCGCCTTCCTTGTCGACGTCGTTATGACAGGACGAGCAATACCGGTCAGTAAAATCAGCCAGTTGCTGAGTGTCCGGCAGCGACGCGCCGCGGGCAGTCAGGACGACGCAGGTCAGGGCAAGGCAACCAGCAACTACTCGGCCACGACTTGCAGCGGAAAAAATGACTTTGGCGGCACACATGAAGAGAATGGGCTTTGCGCCGGGCGGCGCGGGGTAGGGGCTCCTCGGTGATCTATGATAGTTAATAGACGTGCCACAAGCCCGAAGGGTCTTTCCCGATGTGAGATTTATCTGAAAGCTGCGCACCACGGTTGCTCCCTTGTTTGGCCATCACCGAGGAGGCGCTGCCCCTTCGGTCGCCGCTTTTCCGGGTGAGAACTGGGGTTGCCCGGCCGCAGCGTGAATCCTTTGCGTCGCTCCCACCTTTGCCCGCCGGGCGGCGGCGGGCAGGCGGGATGACCCGGCGCAGGATGGCGTTTATTTTCGGTCGTTCTCCTTGTCGCGCTGGGTCACTTATTCAGGAAGAGGTCGCTTTGCACCACGGCATGGAGGATGCTCCGCACGCCGTAATTGCTCGCTTTGGCCTGCGCGAGGATCGCTTCAATCTGCTGGCGATCGCTGAAACGTATTGGCGCGCCGGTGGCATACACGGCCAGCTGCTTCGCGAGGTTCCGGGCGATCTGTTGCTCATCCTCCAGCAGGATTTTCTTGAACTCCCGCACGTTCGCGAACGCCTTGCCTTGCGCGGTCTCATTACTCGGATCCACCGGGAGGGCGGAGAACCACGCCTTGGGCCAGCCATTTTTGCCAAAACCGATTTCCGGCGTCTGTCCTTTGGCGACGGCCCGGTAGCGCTCCCGATAGCGACCGAGGATATCGAAGCTCTCGAGCGCAAAACCGGGCGGATCGATATTGCGATGACACGCCGCGCAGCTCTCGTCCGCGCGGTGCTTATCAAGTTGGGCGCGAATCGTCGTCGCGCCGCGAATGTCCGGCTCGACGGCCGCGACCGCCGCCGGCGGCGGCGGAATCTCATAGCCCACGATGCGCTCCATGATCCACTTTCCCCGCAGAACGGGGGAAGTCGTCGTACCGTTGGCCGTCAGCTTGAGCACGCTGGCCTGGGTCATCATGCCCCCGCGCGGGCTGTCGGCCGGCAGGGCCACGCGCCGCAGCTTCACACCCATGACGCCCTCGATGTCATAGTGATTGGCCAGCCTCTCGTTGAGGAACGTGAAATCGGAATCCACGACATTGCGCGCCGGCAGGTTCCGCTGCAGCAGTTCGGTGAAGAACATCTGGGTTTCCGAGACGCCGGACTCGACCAGCTCGTCGTCATTGAAGTAATCGCCGTAGAGATTCATGTCCGGCGTCGTGTCGTACACCTTCCGCAACTCGAGCCAGTAATCGAGGAAGGCGGTCACGAAGCGTTGCGACTTGGGGCTCGCGAGCAGCCGCTCGGTTTCGGCCCGCAACACCGCCGCCTGGTGCAGATCACCTGCTTCGGCATGGGCCCGGAGTTGGGCATCCGGTGCGCCATCGGTCAGGAAGAATGCCAGGCGGTTGGCCAGGGCATAGTCGTTGAGCTTCCCATTGGAGCCTTCATCGAGGTAGATGAATTCCTGGGACGAGAGGATGGCCGTGTAGGCCACCATCATGGAGGCCCCGAAGCCGATGCCACGTTCCATCCGCTGCCTGAAAAGACCGAGGAACGGCTGCACGTCCGCGTCTTTCACCGGCCGCCGATAAGCGCGAGTGAGGAAAGTCCGGAGCAGGCGCTCGGCATCCTGGTTCGGATCGGCCGATTCGATGTCCACGGTGATGTCCGCGGGATTGTTGAAGGGGATGTTGTCGCCGCTGGACGCCGCCACCGGCTTGGGCGGGGGACGACGGCCGGGCATCCGGATGCCCACGCCGGGGGGCGGGTTTTCGAGCTGCTGGTGGGGCAGGTTGCCAAACAGGAGCGCGTAGCCGGGCTCGGTCGGGCTGTCGTGCAACGGCCCTTCGATTTCCATCCAGTTGAACGCGACGCCGGGAGTCCCATCGGCCTGCGTGAGCGGGTTGGTGTAGTTCACGACGCCGGTCAGGCCGGGGCGGGAACGCATGAACCGCACCGCGTCGGCGATGATGACCTGCCCCGAGGTCAGCTCGGCGCCCTTGACCTCGTAGACGTTGGGTTTGGACGTGAGGTCGAACGTACCGATCTTGTAGCCGGCCTGCCCCGCCGCCTTGGCGTAAACATGAATCCACTCGTCGCGCCGCCCGGGCGTGATGTCCGTCGTACTGGCGAGAAACCATTCGTTCGGGCCAGGCCCCGCGCCGGCGCCCAACCCTCCACCCACCACACCGCCGCGGCCGGGGGCGCCACCGCGCCCGCCCGGGGGTTCGCGTCCAGCCGGGACTTCGTGCGGCTTCGAGCCAGGAGGCGGCGGAACGAATCCGGCCAGGTACTCCGGGTCGGCCGGTGGAAGCACTGCGCCCGCCGGGAGGTTCAGGTTCGGTCCGTTGCCGCCGTAGCCGCCGCGCTCATAATAGCCCCAGGGGCCCCGCCAGATCGTGTAGCCCTTAAACCGAAGGTTATACCGCCCGGTGACCGGCGCTTCGAACTGAGTCCACCGCGTATTGAAACCCGCGCCAAAGGTGCTGCCCGACCACGCCATCGCCTCCTTTTCCCGGATTTCCGGGTTGCTCGCTCCGACCGTCAGGGGCGCGGTCTTCTTGATCGCGCGCATATCCGGCCCCGAACCGAGGACCGGGAACCGCATCCGATCGGCCACGCCATCGACGCCGCTGTAGGCAATGGCGTCCCGCGCGTAGAGCCGTCTCACAGTCGTCGGTTCTTTCAGGATCTCAACCGACAGCGCCTCGCGAATCGCGGTTTGCGCCGCGCTCATATATCGGGCGACGTGCACGTGCGAAACGTCGAGCGCCTTGCTCACCTTGTTGAAATTCGCGGTCTCACCGTCTTCCGGCAACAGGACCGCCACGCGCAAGGCCGGCAGCCCAAACAAATCCCTCAGGGTGTTTTCCAGCTCGGAGCGATTCAAACGCCGCCGCTGCACGCGGCCGAAGTGATCTTCCGCGGTGCGCTCCTGGGCCAAGAGGCCGGCGGAGAGCTGTTTCAAAAACGCCGTGGTGCCATCGGCGGTGGGCCGCTTCTTCTCTTTCGGAGGCATCTCGCCATTCCGGACCCGATCATGGACTTTCACCCACGTGGCAAAATTGGCCGCATCTCCCGGCACCATCGTCAACGTGGTGAGGTCGAGCCCACCTTCCTTGTCGACGTCGTTATGGCAGGAGGAACAATATCTGTCGGTGAAATTGGAGAGTTGCTCGTCTTGAACCGTTGCGCCCCGAACAAAAACGCCGGAAAATAG
>CANJNJ010000064.1 GCA_947474995.1 Opitutaceae bacterium
GCGCCCAGCCCCCGCGTCACGCCCATCCCGATGAGGACCGTGTCCTGCACCGGGGAACTCGCGAGCGCCTGCCGATCGGTGTTGATGACCACGAGCTGCAGCCGCTCGAGATTTTCCATCTTCAGGCGATCGACCGCGTTGGAACCGGCGCCACCAATGCCGACGAGTTTGATCGCGACGTTGCGATCCGTGAGGAGCGCGCTGTCGAGCGGAAGTTCGTTAAGATTCATTTTCTTTTTTTGGGAGCACGGGCGCCCTCGCCCGCTCGTTAACGCGGGCGGGGACGCCCGCGCTCCCAGTTACGCATTCACGAAGAGTCGTTTCACGTTGCCAAAGAATCCGCTGCGGCGCTGGGCCGGGGTCGATTTGGCGGCCTGGGCGCTCACGCCGTAATAGAGCAGGCCCAGGGCCGTGTGATAGCCGGGATCGCGCATATTTTCATTCACCCAGCTCGGCGCCTCGCCGAGATGAGCCGGCACCCCAAAGACCTTGCCCGCGACCTCCGCCAGCCCGGCGAGCCGGGCGGTGCCGCCGGTCAGGACCACGCCCGCCGAACAGGTTTCCGGCGTAAATGCGTTGCCGAGCTTCTGCTTCACCACCTCGAGCAACTCCCACGCGCGCGCCGAGGTGATTTGCTCAATCGCCTGCTGCGAGAACTGCCGATCCCCAATCGCGTAGTTGCCATCGAGCCAGACTTTCTGGGCCTTGTCGCGGGTCAGGACATTGGCCCGGCCAAATCGCACCTTGAGTTTCTCCGCCTGCCCGTCGGTCAGGCGCAACCCGATACTGAGATCGTTCGACAAATGCGAGCCGCCGACCGGCACCACCCCCGTCGCGTGCGGCGCCCCATCGCGATAGAGTGCAAAATCCGTCGTGCCGGCCCCGATATCGATCGTGAGCACGCCATGCTGGCGCTCCTCGGCCGTCGTGACCATGTGACCCGACGCCAGGCTCGCCAGCACCAGTTCGCGCACCTCCAGATTAAAGCCCCGGATCACGTGAATATTGTCCGCCAGCCGCTGCTCCTGCCCGTGCACGGTCCAGTAGCCGACCTCCAGTCGCTGGCCCACCAGATTCTCCGGGCTGCCGGGCACGAGGCGCCCATCCACGCGAAAGGGCCGGCGGATATTGTGCACCACCATCCGCCCCGTGGGCAGTTCCTTGGACTTGGCGAGCTCGCACACGGTGCGAATATCCCCGGCGTCGATCATGTTGTCCGAGGCCTTCACATTGACCGCGGCCTCGTTGTAGAAGCCTTCGAGATGGCCGCCGGTCTGGGCGAGAAACACGACGTCGATCCGCTCGCCGGCGTCGCGCTCCGCCGCCTCGAGGGCACTGTGCGTGCATTCGCTCGCCGCCTTGTAGTCGACGACGGAGCCCTTGATGACGCCGCGCGAAGAGCATTCGCCGCGACCAATGATCGCGAGTTCCCGGCCGGTGTGCTCGCCGACGAGCACAGTAATTTTCGAAGTGCCGATTTCGACGGCACCGATGAAGGTGGTTCTAGAGCTCACGTCTGGTTTTCGACTGGGTATGCGGGAGGCGGAAAAGCGTGGAGGTCGGGGCCAGCACGGTGGCGGAGGTCGGCGGGCGCTCCACCATCACCGGCACCTCGCGACCGAGCGAAAGATCGATCCGGGCCGGTGCGTCCGGCACGTTGGCCAGCCGATCCCACATGTAGTCCAATTTGGCGAGTTGCCGGAAGAAGTCGCCGGTCGCGGAGAACACAATGGTGCGGCCCCGGGCCGTGCGCACCTCAAGTTCGCGATCCGACGCCAGGCGGGCGAGGGAGATCACGCGCCAGGCGCGGTTCAAGTGGTCCGATTCCAACCGCGGGTCCGCGTCGCGGGCGGTGGCCAGCAGATCGCCCACGTCTCTCATTCCTTCAATCGGCCGGAACGCGGCGCCGTGCCGCACGAGCTTGAAGCCATCCAGCCACGGCAGCAGTTCAATCATGGCCGGATCGTAACCTTCGCCTCCATAAACCTGGCCGTCGCGTGCCACGAGCAGCCGCTGGGGCTGACCGTCCCGCTCCGTCATCACCCGCGCGATGGGCGAGCGCTCGGTCACGACCACGACCAGCCGGTCGGGAAAACTGCGGGTCAGCGAAGCCGAGACCACCTGGCCATCAGCGAGGAGGCGCGCCCGCAGCTCCTCCAAGTCGAGTTCCATGAGCGACGCACCCTTCGGCAAACGCAGCGTCCGTCCGAGCCAGGCCGGCGTGAGGACGCCATTGGTCTTGAGCTCCGGGGGCCGCACCGGCACGGCCTTGGCCGCCGCCGGCATGCGGTTGGGATTTTCCTGCAACGCCTCGGTCAGTTTCCACCCCCCCCACGCGATCGCGGCGAGAAAGGCGACGACCGCCGTCGTGCGCAGGCCCGCGCGGACCAGCCGCCAGCGTCCTCCCCGGGACATCGCGCGCGGTTTCACCGGCTGGGGAATATCTCTCCAGCTGCGTGTGGGCAGAGCGTTAATAAGATCCTTGGTCACGATCGACGGGCAGGCCCCGCCGCATGGAAACGCCGCAACGCGGGCAAGATCATCTCCCGAACCAGCCCCGTGAAATCCAGTCCCGCGCAGCGTGCGCTCATGGGCAGCAAGCTGGTTTCTTTCATGCCGGGTAGAGTGTTTATTTCCAGCAAAAAAGCTTCGTTTTCCGGCGAAAGCATGAAGTCCACCCGCGCATAATCGCGGCAGCCGCACGCGGCGAACGCAACTTCCGCCGCGCGCTGCACCGTGGTCGTCATCGCCTCGCCCATCGGCGCCGGCGCGAAGTATTCGGTCAGGCCCTTGGTGTACTTGCTGGCGAAATCATAAACGCCCGATCGCGGACGAATCTCCACGACGCCCATCGCCTTGCCGTTGAGCACGCCCACCGAAAGGTCGCGGCCTTGGATCCGACGCTCCGCCAGCCACTGTCCCTGCTTGATCCGGGCGAGTCCCGCGGCGAGCTCTTCGGCATTCGCCGTCACGGTCAAACCGACGCTGCTGCCTTCGTCGTTGGGTTTCAGTACGACCGCCGGCCCCAACCGCGCCACCACGGCCGCCGCCGTGGGAACTTCGCGCGCCGAGAACTGCATCCCCTCCGCCACGCGCACGCCGGCCGCGGCGACGGCCTCCTTCGTGCGGGTCTTGTCCATCGTCAGCCGGCTGGACGCGGTATCGCAGCCCGAATACTGAAAGCCTGCGGCATCGAGCAGGCCCTGCATGCCGCCGTCTTCGCCGAAGGTGCCGTGAAGCGTCGAAAACACGACGTGCCGCGCGGGATCGAGCCCCGCCGGCAAGGCGTTCGCGTCAATCGCGAACTCGCGCGTCGGAAACGCACGGGCCAGCGCCAGGGCGCAGGCCCGGCCCGAGCCCAGCGACACCTCGCGTTCCGCCGAGGTGCCCCCGCTGAAGACGGCGAGGAGGGGAAGAGGTGTGCTCATGCTTGGATAATTAGGACGCAGGCGATTGCCGAACTACCGGCGAAATAGGCGACTCCAGAAAATATCTTCCCCGGTTGGAAATTCCACGCGATCGCGCTGCGACCCTTTCCAAGACCGAGGCCGGTTGGCCACAAAAAGGTATATGGGGGTGGAGTCGCAACCAAACTCACGCCACCAGACTTTTTTGCACAGGAGCCCGACCCGAGAACGATCCGAGATCAATCCCTCCGCCTGACCTCGGTTCGCGCTCCGGTGCAATCGCTCACGCGGAGCCGCGGAGGCGCGGAGAGCACCGATGGTTAATCCCTTCTCCAATGAATCAGAGCGAAAAGAGATCATAAAACGTCCTCCCATTTTTTCCCGTAGAGCAGCACCTCGGGCTCGAGGTCCACGCCTTTGACTTCGCGGACCCGGGCGCGCACCCGCCGAACCAGCTCAAGGACATCGGCGCCCGTCGCCTGGCCGCGATTCACGATGAAGTTGGCGTGGACCGGCGAAACCTCGGCGTCCCCGACGCGCTCGCCCTTGAGTCCGCTCTCGTCGATGAGCCGCCCCGCCGAGTTGCCGGGCGGATTCTTGAAGACGCAGCCCGCACTCGGCTCGCGCGGCTGGCTTTCGTGCCGCTTGCGCCGATACACGTCGATTTGCCGGCTGATCGCCGTGGCGTCGGCCTGCGATGCCGGCCGCAGCAGCGCGCCGAGGGCGATGGCGTGATGCAATTCCGCGCAATGCCGGTAGTCGACGTGCAGGTCCGCCTTCGCGAGCGTCTGCACGTTCCCCTCGAGGGAAATCACCTGCACGGCTTCCACGACGTCGAACATCCAGCCGCCCATCGCGCCGGCGTTCATCCGCAGCGCCCCGCCGACCGACCCCGGGATGCCTTCCAGAAATTCGAAGCCCGTCAGCCCGGCTTTCGTGGCCAGTCCGCAAAGATTCTTCAACCGCAGCCCCGCCCCCACCCACACCTGTCCATCCGCGCGCGGCTCGAATCCGGCCCAGACCGGATGACCGAGCGACAGTACCAGGCCCTCGACGCCTTCGTCGGGGATGATGAGGTTGGAGCCCCGGCCGAGCATGAACACTTCCACGCGCGCCGCGGCGGCTCCCCGCAGCAGGGCTTGCAAATCCTCGACGGTCGTCGGCTCCGCATAGAGGCGGGCGGCGCCACCGACGCGCAGCGTGGTTTTCGCCGCCAGGGGCTCTTCCCGCGTCAGGCGGGTCGCGGCCGTCACCTGGGATTTAAACGCCGTCAGCAACTCATCCCATTTTTGCGCCACATTCATTTTTTCCTTCCGCAGCGCCAGCCACGCGCGCGCCTTGCGCTCGACGTCGCCTGCGCCAACAAACACGACGAGGTCGCCGGCGCGCACGTCCCGCGAAAGGGCGCGAAGAAATTCCGCCTCGTCCGCCGGAAAATAACTCACGGGCAGCGCCGGGGCGCTTTGCTTGAGCTCCGCGTAGATGTCCGCACTGGTCCCGCCGGCGACCGGCGCCTCCCCGGCCGGATAGACGTCGAGCAGATGCACGCGGTCCGCCGCGGCGAGCGCGGCCGCGAACTCCGACTTGAATTGGGCCGTCCGGGTAAACCGATGGGGTTGGAACACCACGAGGAGGCGGCCGGCCGCGGGCAACGAGCGGCGCAGACTCCCGAGCAGCGCACGAACTTCCGCGGGGTGATGCGCGTAATCCTCGATAACCGTCAGCTCCGGCGTGGCGAGCAGCACCGCCTGGCGTCGCCGCACGCCGGCGTAATCGGCGAGCGAACTGCGCACCGGCTCCGTTCCCATCAATTGGACGGCGGCCAGGGCGGCGGTGGCGTTGGCCGCATTGAAATCCCCGCGGGCCCCGACCACCGCTTCCGCCAGGGCAAATTTTCCGCCCAGCCGAAGGGTCATCTTACCCTGGGTCTCACCGGTCATTTCACCGCGAAAATCGCCGGTGCGCCCGAACGTGATGCTGGCCGCATCCCGGGCCCCACTCGCCACCACTCGCGCCGACCTCGGACAGGCATCGCTGGTCAGCAGGGTACCGCGCGTCCGGCCGCACAGCGCGGCAAACGTCGCTTCGAGATCGGTCACCCGGCGGTAGTAGGCCGAATGATCCCAGTCGAGATTCACGACCACGGTGACCTCCGGCGCAAACCGGTCGATGGTGCCATCGCTTTCATCGACCTCCGCCACGACCCAATCGTTGGAACCGACGCGTGCCGGCGAAGCCTGATCGGCGAACAAACCGCCGAGGATGTAACCCGCGGGAAAATTCGCCCGGCGGAGCGCCGTGATAATCAGCGCCGTGGTTGTCGTCTTGCCGTGCGATCCGCAGACCGCGACCAGTTTCTTCCCCACCGTAATCTCGGCCAAGAGCTCACCGCGCCGCACCAGTGGCAACCCGCGGGCCGTGGCGGCGAGAAAAGCGGGATGCGCCGGGGCAATCGCCGAGGAATAGGCGACGAGTTCGCAGTCCGCCGGAATCGGGGTGAGTCGGATTTTTTCCTGGCTGAGCCGCGCCCGCATCTCCTCGGTCAGCCCGTCGTCCTCCCCGGTCACGACGAAACCCAATTGCGCGAGGTAGATCGCGAGCGGGCCGGAACCCATGCCGCCCACGCCGACAAAATGAATCCGCTGGACGGTGCGGCCGAAAAGTGGCGGCAACGGGTTCGGTCTCATGGCAGGGAAATCCGACCGCGGCTCAGGTGCGGCCGGACGGGAAAAGCGTCCGCGACCCGGGAAGTTGAGCAAAGGTCATCACGCTCACGCCGCGAGCGGTTGCCGGCCCGTTGGCGAGGACCGGGCGGCGCGGGCGATGGCCTCGAGGTCGCCCAGCATCAGTTCGAGGGAGTTGGCCCGGTCCATGCGCTGGAGGTTTCCGCGGAAACGCCGGAGCAACCAGTCGTTGAAAATGATGTCGAGCACCTCCCGGTGCAGATCGCCCAGCCGCTGCTGGGCCACCACCACCCCGCCGCCCTGACGCTCGAAATATTCCGCGTTGGCCCGCTGGTGGTCGTCGGCCGCCTGCGGATAAGGCACCAGGACGACCGGCGTCTCGCACCGGATGAGCTCGGCCAGCGTGCCGGCACCCGCGCGCGACACCACGAGATCAGCCGCCGACAGCACCTCGGCCATCCGGTCACTGAAGGCGGTGAAAACGGCCTGCACGGTTTCGCCGCTCTTGGTTTTCGCCGTGAGCGTGCCTTCGCGCCCCTTGCCGAGGCCCGTCACGCAATAAATCTGGATGCCTTCGCGGGCAAAAGATTCCAACTGGCTGCGCGCCCACTCGTTCAGCGCCGAGGCTCCCTGGCTGCCGCCGAGAATCACCAGCAGGCGCTGATTCGGATCCAAGCCGAGCGTCGCGCGTGCCTTGGCTTGGGCGATCCGGGTGAATTCGCGGCGCACCGGCAGGCCGACGTGCCGCGTGGCCACGGCCCGGATGCCCCGCACGCGAATTCCGGGCGGCAGATACACGCGATTCGCCAGCCGACCGAGGGCCCGAATCGCGCGTCCCGGGACGCGATTGGATTCGTGCAACGCCGAGGGCACCCCGAGCAGCCAGGCCGCCGCAATCAACGGGGCCGAGGTGAAACCGCCGAAACCGACGATGCCATCCGCCCGGGTTTCCCGCAGCAGGCGGAGGCAGAAAAAGAACGCCTGCAGCTGGGAAACGGCGCAGCGCAGCAACCGCCACGGGTGCCAGGCAAACCCGGTTCCCGGCATGCGCCGAAAGTGGAGGTGCGGATATTTCCCGATCAGCCGCGCATCGACCTTCTTCTGGCTGATCAGCAGCAGCGTCTCGTGGCCCCGCGCCCCGAGCCCCTCGGCGAGGGCGATGCCCGGCGAAAGATGCCCACCCGTGCCGCCCGCGGAAATAATGAATTTACTCATGTTGCTCCCTCCGGAAAATGTCCCATGGCCAATGATGAAGGCCCAGGAAATTTCCCATTCTCGCCCGCAAGGCCACGGCGGGTATAAACCTTGGACCTTTGGCCTTGGTCATTTTCCTCTTCATGCCATCACCTCGCGCATAATCCGCGCTTCCACCGAAAGCGACGCGCGGCCCCAGGTTCGCTGCGTGTTCCACAAAACCCCGAGGAGAATCCCCATCAGCAGCAGGTTCGACAGCCCGGCGCTGATAAACGGCAGCGACATGCCCTTGGTCGGAAAAAGTCCGGTCACGACCCCGATGTTGATGATCGCCTGCAGGCAGATCAGCAGCAGGGTCCCCGCCACGAGCAGAAAATGGAAAAGGTTGGGCGCGCGCTTGAGATGCACCAGGCCGGCCACGAGAATCACGGTGAACACGGCCACCACCCCGAGCGTAAACCACAGACCTAACTCCTCGCCGATCACCGAGAAGATGAAATCCGTGTGCGCCTCCGGCAGGAAGTTGAGTTGCTGGCGGCCCTGGCCGAGGCCGGCGCCGTCGACGCCGCCCGCCGCGAATGCCGTGAGGCCTTGGTAAAGTTGGTACGTGCCGCCCTGCTTGTTGGCCTCGATGTCGAGATAAGCGAGGAAGCGGCGCAGCCGGTTCGGGTTCAGCGCGACGGCCAGGGCGAAGAGACCCACGACCCCCGAAATGGTCGGCAAAATATACCGCCACTTGGCGCCCGCCAGAAAGAGCAGCACCAACCCGACCGCGATCATCAGCGCCGCGGTGCCAAAATCAGGCTCCTTGTACGTGAGAACCGCAAAGGCGCCGATGATGGCGAGCGGGACCAGATAGCCGCGTTTGAATTCCCCAATCCGCGTCTGATTGAGCGCCAGATAGTGGGCGAGACAGAAGACGAGCGCGAGTTTGGCGAACTCCGAGATTTGCACGAGCATCGGACCGAAGCCCAGCCAACGCCGGGCCCCGCCCCGCCAAACGCCCACGTGCGGCACGAGCACCAGGGCGAGCAGGACCAGGAAAATTCCCGCAATCCATCCCGCGTATCGGCGCAGGTAATCGAGGTCCACCCGGCTCACCACCGCGCCAAAAATCACCGCCACCACGACGCCGATGACCTGTTTTTGCAGGTAGAAATACGCGTTCTGCTTCATCGCCGCGCTGGCGCTGAAGAGAATTGCCAGCCCCAGCAGCGTCAGGCTCAGCGCGCAGACGACGATAATCGTGGCGGGATTGACCCACGAACTCCGGGACGCGCGGGCGAGATCGCGACGGCTGGGCGTGGTCATCGGTCGAAGCGCAAACTCAAGGGGCCGTGGGCGCGGGCGTGACCGGGCTCTCGTCGATCCGGATGACCGGCACGTCGGACACCGGCGCCGCGTTCACCGGCGCCGCGTTCACCGGCGCCGCGTTCACCGGCGCCGCGACGTTGGCGTCGGTCTGGACATTGAAGATCGTCTTTGGCTCCGGAGCTTTGGTCCCGCCCGCCTTGGTGGCTGTCTTTGGCGCCACCGCCTTGCCATTCTTGCCCGAAGCCGCCTGCCAGCCCGGGATCGTCAGCTCGGTCCCAGCGCGAATCTTCTGGGGATCGGAAATGTTATTGGCGACCGCAATGTCCCCCTGCCGGACACCGTATTGCTGGGCAATCGTGCTCAGCGTTTCTCCGGGTTTGACGATATGCTTCACCGTCTCACCCGGTGGCTTGGCCGCCGCCGCGTCCGTGGACTTGGTGGTGGCGCCGCCCGCGCTCGCCGCGGTGGCATTGAAGGAGGCCAGCGGCTTGCCGGGAATCAACAGCTTCTGTCCCCCGTGCAGGACCGCATTGGTCTTGATGCCATTGGCGGTCGCAATTTCGGAAACCGAGATTTTGAACTTCTTGCTCAAGTTCCACAGGTTGTCGCCATTGACGACGGTATAGGTCGTCGCAGGCGTGACGTCCGTCACGGGCTCTGCTGCCAGGGTGGTCGCAGCCGGAGTGCCCGGACGCGTCGGCGTAAAGCGCACGCCGGGACCCGTGCCGCCCGACGCGACGGCGGCAGCCGGGGCATCGGGATTGAACGTCACCGGCGCGGGTGAGATCGGCGAAGACTGCCCGCCCGGCACCGTGACCGTGGTGGTGCCGGACGGCACGGTGATGCTGGGCGGCGGGGTCGAATCCGACACCGTATCGCTGGGTGCGGGCATCCGGCGGGAAGTGGAACTGCAGCCGGGGTTGGCAAATATCAGCATCAGGGCAAACACATGTATGCCGACAACGACGCCGAAAATCTTCAGGATTTTCATAGGTGGGATGGGTTGGTTGATTGTGAAGAGAGGGATGGGGTGAACGCTACCCCAAACTGGGTGAGAGTACGCCAAGGTGCCGCACCCGATTTTCGAACTGGTCGCCGCGATCCTCGTAGTTGCGGAACATATCGAAACTGGCGAAGCCCGGACTCAGCAGGACGTGCTCGCCGGGCGCGGCGAGTTCGGTCGCGCGTTGCACGGCGTCGGCGAGGGTGACGCACGTCGTGTGGGCCACGTGGAACGCCGAGCAGTGGAACGCTAGTTCCACCCTCGTCTCGCCGAGGAGCACGACGTGCTTCACCCGGGGAGCGATGCGATGCACAAAACCGGCCAGATCGCCGCCCTTGGGTTTGCCGCCCGCGATGAGGACGACCGGCGCGCTGAAGCCGGCCAGAGCCGCTTCGACCGCATGGAAATTCGTCGCCTTGGAGTCATTCCAGAAGGTGACGCCGTCGTGTTCCGCCACCCGCGCCAGTCGATGCCGGCCCAGTCGGAACGTCTGCGCCGCCACGAAGAGCTTGGCCGCGTCCAGGCCTGCCGCCTGCCACCACGCCGCCGCCAACAGGAAATTTTCCCGCTGCGGGTAATCCGCGAACACGGTCCCGGCCAATCGTGGATTGGCCGGCTGACTCTCGGTGGCGATCTGCACCAGGGTGCCAAGCGGTCGATTAAAGACTTGGGCGAATCGGCTCACCGAGGAACCGACAAACACCCCGGTGGCGTGAACCGGCGCGAAGGGATTTATTCTGCCGCGCTCGCGGTCGTTGACCGCAAGCGTGGTACGAGCGACCAGGTTCCACTTCGCGCTGAAATAGCTTTCCAGTCCCGGATGCCGCTCGAGATGGTCCTCGGCGAAATTCGTCCACAGCGTCGCATCCGCGCGGAAATGCCGCAGCACCTCGGCTTGAAACGAGCTCACTTCGCAGAGGGCAACGGCGTCGCTCTTGCCGCCACTCCGGGCCACGACGAGCCGGGAAAAGGCGTGACCGATGTTGCCCGTCGCCACCGCATCGCGGCCGATGCTGCGCAAGGCGTGCGTGAGAAATTCCACCAGCGTCGTCTTCCCGTTGGTCCCCGTGACGGCGATGACCCGGCCACACCAGAACATCGCGGCAAAATCGAGTTCGCCGAGGCACTCGGCCCCGGCCGCCCGCGCCCGCACCAGCCAGGGATGGTCCGGCGCAAAGCCCGGGGAAAACACCACCAGTCCGTGCTGCGCGGCGGCGGCGGGCGTGAAGTCGGCCCCTTTCGCATCGTAAATCTTCGCCCCCACCCCGAGGGCGGTCAGCAGCGCCTGCACGCCCTCCCCGCTCACGCCTCCGCCCAGGATCGCGACGGGCTTCGCGAGCAAGGGCAGCAGGAGGGCGGGAGCAGACAATTTCACGGCGGCATCAATCGATCGCTGCCGCCGATCGCGCGGAACACGTCGTCCCCACAAGCGCGGCGGCCCGGACGCAACGGGCCGCCCAGGCGCGCAGACAGGAATGATCGCCCAAAGCCGCGGCCTGCGGGCCCGGCTTGACGCCGCACGCGAGGCGCGGGGCGCGCATGGGCGCGCGATCGGCGGGAAAACCCGCGAGGGGGAAAACGGGCTCAAGCTGTCGGAGGGGGTTCATGATCAGCGGAGTTTTAGGGTGGCGAGGCCGGCGAGCGCGCACCCGAGGGAGAGGACCCAGAAGCGGAGCACGACCTTCGTCTCCGGCCAGCCTTTCTTCTGAAAATGATGATGAATCGGCGCCATGAGGAACACGCGCCGGCCTTCGCCCGTGCGGAATTTCGTGATCTTGAACCAGCCGACCTGGATGACGACCGACAGCAGTTCCATCACGAAAACGCCCCCGACAATCACGAGGGTGAAGGGCTGATGAATCATGAAGGCCATCACGCCCATGAGACCGCCGAGCGCCAGCGAACCGGTGTCGCCCATGAAGACCTCGGCCGGATGCGAGTTGTACCAGAGAAAGGCCATGCCACCGCCCACCAGCGCGCCGCAGATCACCGTGAGTTCGCTCGTCCCCGGCACATGGCTGATGAGCAGGTATTCCGACAGGAACACGTGATCCGCCACGTACGCCATGATGGCAAAAACCAGCGCGACGGTGATCGTGCACCCGACGGCCAGGCCGTCGAGTCCGTCCGTGAGGTTGATCGCGTTGCTGAACCCGACGATCCAAAGATAAATCATCACGAGCAGGAGCCACCACGGCATGTGGTCGATGACGGCGTGCTTGACGAACGGCACCCAGAGCTCGCGCACCTTTTGCGCGCTCTGCGGATGCCACAGCAGCACGGCCAGCGCCCCCAGCGTCGTCAGCGATTGCCAGGTGATTTTTTCCCACGACGAAATGCCGTGGCGGTTCTTGTGCACGACCTTCAGGTAGTCGTCCCGAAATCCCGGCACGGTCAGCGACGCATAAACGAACAGGCTGACGATCACCCAGACGTTGGGCGCGGCCCACAGCACGGCGCTGCCAAAGACCGAGAAGAAAATGATCAGCCCGCCCATCGTCGGCGTGTGCTTCTTGTCAAAATAGGTCGCGCCCAGCTCCCCGGTGCGATCGTCGATGTAGCCGTGCCCAAACTTCAACTCGCGGAATTTGCGAATGAGCATCGGCCCGATGACGAAGCCGATAATCAACGCCGTCAGCGCCGCCAGCACGGTGCGCACCGTGCGAAACTCGAACAGCCGCAACGGTCCAAAGTATTCGGAGTAGTTGGCGAGATAACTCAACATGACAGCAGCCGGACCCGGCGCGCCCGTTTGTCATCTATTAGATGACAAACCGGCTGGTGGACACGGGTCGGGTGGGTCGATTGGGGGGTCGGGCTCATGCGTGGAGATCCGCCGGTTGCTGGGCCAGCGCCCGTTCGAGTTGATAGCGGCGACTCCCTTTGACAAAGACCGCGCCCCGCCACTCCGCGATAGCCGCCGCCACGGGTTCGAGGGAATCAACGATCTTCATCTGCCGGGAACAGTCGCCGCTTTCGAGGACGCCCGCGCAGACGGCGGCAGCGTTCGTGCCCATCACGAGCAGCCGGTCGCCCTCGGCCAGGGGCAAGCACCGACCGAGCGCCCGGTGATAGCCAACGGCCTCCGCGCCGAGTTCCTCCATGCAACCGAGGACATAGAGCCGCGGCTCGCCGACGGGAGCCAGCGCCGCAAACGTCGCGAGCGCATCCGCCATTGAGGCGGGGTTCGCGTTGTAGCAGTCGAGGTACAGCAGCCGGCCGGCCTCGCGGCGGATTTCACCGCGCAGGGGCGCGGGCTTCCACGCGGCGAGACGCGCCTGAATCTCCGCGCGCGACACGCCGAGCCACAGGGCGGCGCAAAGGGCGAGCGCCGCATTTTGTGCCATGCCGTCGGTGACGCGGCGAAAGGTGAAGTTCAGCGGCGGCGGCGGACCATAGGCGAGCGCGACCGCCGTCTCGTCTCCGCGATGGGTAATGGCAAAGTACACCCGGTCCTTCGGTGGTTCGGCCGGCCGAACCACCTCGACCCGCTCCACGATCATGGTGCGGATGTTCAGCGCGCGAAACGCCGGGAGGGCCGCAGTCGCCTTCGAAAAGATGGCCACGCCACTCGCGCGGGTCGCCGCCGGGAGCAGGGCCTTCTCGCGCGCGACCCCATCGAGCCCGCCGAGTGCCTCCGTATGCGCCGGAGCCACGAGGGTAATGAGCGACAGATCCGGTTCGATCATGTCGGCCAACGATTTCATTTCGCCCGGACCACTGATGCCGGCCTCCACCACCGCGAAGGCATGGCGCCCCGGATCCAGCTGCGTCAGCGTGAGCGGAACCCCGAGGTGATTGTTCAAGTTTCCCGGCGTAGCCAGCACGCCGCGCGCCTCGCCCCCGAGCAGGACCGCCAGAAGATTTTTCGTCGACGTCTTGCCCGCACTGCCGGAAATGCCCACCACCGGCCCGCGAAAGGCCCGCCGGTGTTCGCGGGCGATGGCTTGGAACGCCACCAGCGGATCCGCCACGACCAACTGCGGCAAGGCCACGGCGGGATTCGCCACCGCCACCAGCGCGGCACTGGCTCCGGCCGCCCGAGCCGCCGCCAGGAAATCGTGGCCGTCGCGCTTGTCGGTCTTGAGCGCCACGAACACCTGCCCCGCGCGAACGTGCCGCGAGTCGATGGCGAAGCCCGTCAGCGGTCCCGCCGGTCGGGCTGTCCAGCGGCCACCGGTCCAGCAGGAAAATTGTTCGGGTTGAAAGGTGGGCACGGTCGCGCGGGATTTAATTCTTGGACGCTTTCATCCCGATGAGTTCGCGGGCGACCTGGCGGTCGTCGAAGGGAAAGACCGTGTCGGCAAATTCCTGGGAGGTCTCGTGCCCCTTGCCCGCGATGAGCAGGCAATCGCCCGGTTTCGCCAGGTCGAGGGCGAGGCTAATCGCGCGGCGCCGATCATCGATCCACGTGATTTTCTCCGGCGCCGTGACGCCCCCGCGCATGTCTTCGAAAATCTGAGCCAGGGCCTCGGTGCGGGGATTATCAGCCGTGGCCACCGCGAAGTCGGCATACTCCTGCACCGCGCGGGTCATCAGCGGCCGCTTGGTGCGATCGCGATTTCCCCCGCAGCCAAAGACCACCAGCAACCGGCCCGGCGTAATCGCGCGCAACATCCCGAGCGCGTTGCGCAGCGCGTCGTCGGTATGGGCGTAGTCGACCAGCACGTGGCAGGGCTGCCCCTCGTCGACACGCTCCATGCGGCCGGGCACCCCTTTGAATCCGCGCAACCGGCTGAGAATCACGGTGGGATCCCGGCCGAGGCCCCACGCGGTCGCGATGGCCCCGAGCAGATTGCTGACATTGTATCGGCCGATCAGCGGCGAATCCACGGTCATGGTCCCGCCGGGCCAGACCAACCGGAACGTCGTATTCTTGAAATTGAGCGCCACGTCTTCCGCGCGAACGTCGGCGCGGGAGCTTTCCCCGTAGGTGACCAGACGTGACTCCGGCACTTCGGCCGCGATTTTTGCCGCCAGCCGTTTCCCGTAGGGATCGTCGAGATTCACCACGGCCACTTTCGGTGGCGTGCCCGTGGCGCCGGTGAAGAGCCGGGTCTTGACGGCAAAATAGCTCTCGAGGGTCTTGTGGTAATCGAGGTGATCCCGCGTCAGGTTGGTGAACACCGCGGCGCTGAACTGCAGCCCGGCCACCCGCTTTTGATCGATTCCGTGCGAGCTCACTTCCATGACCGCCGTACGACAGCCGGCATCGCGCATTTGCGCCATCAGGCCAAAAATATCCAGCGACTCGGGCGTCGTGCGGAACGACGGCACGGTGCGACCGCCCAGGTCGTAGCTAATCGTCCCGAGCAGCCCAACGGGTTGATCCCCATTGAGCAGGTGCTTCACCAAGTAGGTGATCGTGGTTTTGCCATTCGTCCCCGTGACGCCCACGACATTCATCTCGCGATCGGGGAATCGGTAATACCGCCGCGCCGCCAGCGCAAGCGCAGCGCGGGCATCGGCGACCTGGATGAACGTGATTTTCCCCGGCGGATGGGCCGGCATATTTTGCACCACGACCGCGACCGCGCCGCGACTCATCGCCTCATCGATGAACATCGCGCCATCGGCGCGCAGGCCGGGTAGCGCGAAAAACAAGGTCCCCGGCACCACCCGCCGGCTATCGATAGCCAGACCCGTAATCGACTGATCGAGGGTCCCCTTGAGTGCCAAGTACTCGCCGTCGCGAAAGTAATCCGAAAGTTTCTGAGCCATGGGAAAGACGCGGTGGAAGACCGGTTTTGCGCGACCGGTGCGCAGCACGCGGCGGGGCAAAAACGCGGGAATCAGCAGGGAGTCTCGCGTAAGTTCGCCGTTCACCGGCGGCCTCCTTCTTTCGCCACGAGCAGGTTCGTCCGGACGACCGCGCGGTTGGATTTGATGTCGAGGATCGGGATGAGCTGTTCGCCGATGTGCTTGAAGGATGGGGCCGCCACCTTGGCGCCATAAGCCCGCCCGTTCGGCGCGTGGGCGTCAGCATCGTCCACAATCACGGAAATCACCACCTGGGGACGGCTCGCGGGGAAAAAGCCCACGAACGAGGCGACGTGGTGCGTATGCGACGGCAGCAGTTTCGTCGTGCCGTTGGGCATGACCTCGGGCATGAATTTTTGTGACGTACCGGTCTTCCCGGCGACGTCGAAGCCCTCGATCGCGGCCTCGGGTGCCGTGCCCTCCTTGCTCGCCACGCCCATGAGCATCGCGGCCATCGTCTGCGCCGTGCGCTCCGAAACGGCGCGGTTGATCGCAATCCCATCAATGCGATGAAAGACTATTTCCCCGGAGCCATCGCGAATCTGCCGGATGATCTGCGGCCGCCACAGGATTCCGCCACTGGCAATCACTCCCATGGCCTGGTGCATTTGCAACGCGGTCGCCGCGATCGTCTGCCCCATCGGAATGCGCGTGATGTCGATCGGATACCATTTTTCCGGTTTCGCGAGAATCCCGGCCACTTCGCCGCCGACCGGAAACCCCAGCATTTTGCCAAAACCAAAGGCGCCCGCGTACCGATAAAGCCGGTCCGCCCCGAGGAGCATGCCGAGCTGCGCCGCGCCGCGGTTGCTCGAGTGGCTGATGATTTCCGCCACGGTCAGCTCGTCGTGCTCGAACCGGTGGTCTTCCCCCGGAAGCTTCAACGTGCGCCCCTTGTAGTCGATGCGCTCGATCGTGCAGTTGAAGCGCGAGGCGGGGTTGACGAGACCTTCCTCCATCGCGCCCGCGGTGGCGACAATCTTGAAGACCGAGCCCGGCTCATAGATGTCCGCGACGGCAACATTCTTCATCCGGGCCGCCTCTTCCTTCGGGACCTTGTTGAATTCGTTCAGGTTGAACGACGGATAATTTCCCATCCCGAGGATGAATCCCGTTCGCGGATCGCTCACGATAATCGTGGCTTTCAGCGGCTGGTATTTTTGGCCGATCACGGCCAGCTCCTGCTCCACGATGTCCTGCACCGTCGAGTCGATGGATAACATGACACTGTAGCCGTCGGTCCGCGGCACCTCGCGCGTGCGGAACTGCGCGAGCTCGCGATTGCGCCCGTCGCGCTCCCCCACCCGCCACCCGCTCTGCCCGCGCAGGTAAAAATCGGCATAATACTCCATCCCGGCGGCGGGCCGCTGTTCGCGATCCACATAGCCCACCACGTGGGCCGCCAGCTGATTGTTGGGATAAGCCCGGCGGTACACGCGCTGACCATAGACGCCGCGGATGCCCAGTCTTTCGACCTCGGCGAAGATCGACTCCGACACGTCTTCGCGCAATTTGGCCCAGCGAATGGCACGCCGACCCTGCACGTCGGCTTCCGGATCGAGTTCCAAATCCGCGTCTTCGTCCTCCACGCGGAGGTCATCCACGGCTCCAGTCGGAAGCTTCGTGATCGCCGCTGGGTCCGCCACGATGCCGTCGACGGACGGCCGTTTGAGATTAAACACCAAGTCCGTGGACCGCGCCGCCGGCGACGCCGCCGAAGCGGAAGTCGCCATCACGGGCCCACGAAACTTGGTGGTGAAAATTCGCCGAAGTTCGTCTTCCGGCATGCTCAGGAGCGCGGCCAGTTGCGGCCATTTCTTCCGGTCCTGCGGCCGCAGCGATGACGGATCGACCCCGAGGACGACCAACGAGCGGCTCGTGGCGAGAATGGCGCCCCGCGCGTCGAGAATGTCGCCGCGCCGCGCCGTCTCGACGATGACTTGCCGGCGCGCCTTGGTGACGCTTTGCAACAGCTCATCCCGATTGATGACGTGCAGGTACACCAGCCGCGCGCCCAGCGCGCCAAAACTAATCAAGAGCCCGGCCGCCAGCAGGACGATCCGGTAGCTCGAGGCAAATCCCTTGGACATGGACGTCAGTGCGACAGCGCGATGGTGAAGGCGACGGCCGCCGGGGCCTCGCCGTAGAGTCCGCTGTTCGCCCGCGTGGCGAGCCGGCGGACGGGATCTTCGGTGACGTGCACGACCTGGCCGTCACTGACGGGCACGAGGCCGAGTTGGAAGTCGGCGTTAAGGCGCCGCAGTGCCTCGGGGCTCTGCGCGCTCTCGACCGTGGTCTTGGTCTCGGAGATCCGTCGCTCAACCTCGGTGATCCGGGTGGCCAGCGCGCGGTTGGCGTTCGCCACGAGGGAAATCTGATGCCGCATCCACACGGTGCTCAAGCCCAGCGAACCGCCCGAAAAAATCGTGACCAGCAGGCAAATCATCAGCTGGTTCACAAAGGCGTGGGAATTATTTTTCATGCAATTCTTGATCCGCAAAACTTTAGATTTTTCGGAGGGCACGGAGTTTGGCAGAGCGGCAGCGAGGATTGGCGGCCAGTTCGGCCTCGCCCGGCGTGACCGGACGGCGGGTCAGGGGATCGGCCAGGACCACGCGGTAATCCATAGGCACGTTGTCGTGCGCGCCCTCGGGCTGGCCACACATGCGGCGGAAAAATTGCTTCACCGGGCGGTCTTCCAGGGAGTGAAAACTGATGGCGCACATCACGCCCCCCTTGGCCAGTTTGGCGAACGCCGCCGGCAACGCGCGCTCGATGGCGCCGATCTCGTCGTTAACCGCAATCCGGATGCCCTGAAACGCGCGGGTCGAGGGATGAATCCTCGCGGTGTGACGATCCCGGGCGGGGATCGCGCTGGCAATCACCTCGGCCAGCGAGGTCGTCCGCGCGAGAGCGCCAGTCCCTCGGGCGGCCTCGATCGCGCGGACGACTCGCCTCCAATGTACCTCCTCGCCAAAATCCCTGACGGCCCGCACCAGCATTTCGCCGGTCGCCGTTTCCAGCCAGCGACTCGCCGGCACGCCGCTCCGCGGATCCATCCGCATGTCGGCGGGCGCGTCCTGCCGGAATGAGAACCCCCGCTCCACCTCGTCGAGTTGGAAGGACGAAACGCCAAAATCGAAAAGGATGCCGGCGAAGTCCGCGAGGGGCAGCTCGCTGAGCCGGCCGAAATCACGATCGATGAGGGCGAAGCGTCCGACGAATTCCTCGCGCAGGATCGCCGCTCGCCCGGCCGCCGCCGGATCGCGGTCGAGCGCCACGACGTGGGTATCAGGGGCGGCTTCGAGAATCGCCCGCGTGTGCCCGCCGCCGCCAAACGTACAGTCGAGGTACCTCGCGCCGGTTCGCGGCGCGAGAAATTCCAACACCTCGCGTAACAAGACAGGCTGGTGGCCGGGAAGCATGGTCGCTCCAATTGGGTCATCGAGCACCGTGGCCATCGGAGGAACGCTTCGGCTTGGCGGACTTTCCTTTTCCGACCATCCGGAGAACGAGGGACGAGCGCACCCGTGGGGTGACCACGGCCGCCGGAAACGCGACGCCGCTCTCGTCGGCGACAATCCAGGCGGGAAACGAACGCCGCGCCGCCGACCCTGCCGTCGTGACGGCCTTGCGCGCGGCCACCCGAGTGGTGAGAATCTTCGCTTTGGCGATGTGGCGCATGGTTAGATGTCGAGCCGGCGCATGAGGTCGCCAAAGTTTTCGCCCGCCGTCCGGGTTTCCTCCTGCTGCCAGCGGGCGGGGCTGTAGATGTTGAACTTGGTCAGCGCGCCGGCCATCACCGCGTCTTTCCCCACCCCGGCATGCCGCAGCAGATCCGCCGAAAGTCCGACCCGGCCGGATTTATCAAAGGAAAAACTTTGCGTCTGGGAAAAGAACCGCGCCGCAAAAGCTTGGGCCGACGCGTCACTCAGCTTCATCGCGGAGATCTTCTCGTGCAGTTTCTCGACCTCGGAAGGCGGCAGAACGGCAATGTAACCGTCCGGGTGCGGCGTGGCCAAAAAGGTGTCCGCTTCCTCGTGGGCATAGCGCCACGCCGACGGGATCGTAAGCCGAGCCTTGTCGTCGAGCGTGTGCCTGAAAAGGCCTGTATAAAATGCTTTGGCAGCCTGCACGATGTGGGGACAGGAGCTAGGGCGCTCCAAGACGCCCCATTTCAACCCAATTTACCCCACAATCGTCAAGTCCAGAGGCATAAAACGACCAAAAAACTTACTCCCACGTTACTCGCAAAAAGCTGGGCCGAAACCCGGAATGAAGGCGCCGCTCCGGTGCGGCAGCCCATCGACCGCTTTGGCGATCACTCGCCGATGACGGCCAGCCAGCCGCGGGGGCCCGTTCGGCGGGCCCGGAAAAAAATCAGGCGCCACTCCGCGTTTCATCGCGGCGTGGCGCCTGGGATCCGACGGGAATATCCGCGGCGATCCGGCGGCTCAGCTGAGGTCGAAGCGGTCGGCGTTCATCACCTTGTTCCAGGCCGCGACAAAGTCGTGCACGAACTTCACCGCTGCGCCGCTCTCGGCGTAGACTTCGGCGAGCGCGCGCAGTTGCGAGTTCGAACCGAACACGAGGTCGACGCGCGTGGCCGTCCACTTCACGTCGCCCGTCGCGCGATCGCGGACCTCAAAGAGTTCCTCGGCGGGCGAGGTCGGCTTCACCACGTTGGCCATGTCGAGCAGGTTGACAAAGAAGTCCGGGGTGAGCGTCTCCGGGCGGACGGTAAAGACCCCGTGCGGCGATTTGCCGTGATTGGCGTTGAGGACGCGCAGGCCGCCGACGAGCACCGTCATCTCCGGCGCAGTCAACCCGAGTAACTGGGCTTTGTCCACCAGGTGCTGCTCGGCGGGCAGCGTGGAGCGCCCCTTGAGGTAGTTGCGGAATCCGTCGGCGATCGGCTCGAGCACCGCGAAGGACTCCGCGTCGGTTTGCGCCTGCGAGGCATCCATCCGACCGGGCGTGAAGGGAACCGCGACGGGGTGTCCGGCCTTCTGCGCGGCGTGCTCGAGGGCGGCGCCACCGGCAAGGACGATCAGGTCGGCGAGTGAAACTTTTTTCCCGCCGGGCGCGCTGGCGTTGAACGCCTGCTGGATGCCTTCGAGGGCCTTCAGGACCTTGGCGAGGCGCGCCGGCTGGTTGGCTTCCCAGTCCTTCTGCGGCGCGAGCCGGATGCGCGCGCCATTGGCGCCACCGCGCTTGTCGGAACCGCGGAAGCTCGACGCCGAGGCCCAGGCGGTCGAAACGAGCTCCGCGATGGAAAGCCCCGTCGTAAGAATCCGGACCTTGAGGACGGCGATGTCGTTGGCGTCGACCAGCGGGTGATTCACCACCGGGATCGGATCCTGCCAGAGCAGGTCGTCGGCCGGCACTTCCGCCCCGAGGTAGAGGGCCTTCGGACCCATGTCGCGATGGGTGAGCTTGAACCACGCGCGGGCAAACGCATCGGCAAACTGCCCCGGGTTCGTGAGGAAGCGGCGGGAGATTTTTTCGTAGGCGGGATCAACGCGCAAGGCGAGGTCCGTGGTCAGCATCGTCGGGCGTTGCTTCTTCGACGCGTCATAGGCGTGGGGAATGATGGCGGCCGCATCCTTGGCGACCCATTGCTGCGCGCCGGCCGGGCTTTTCTCCAACACCCACTCGTAGCGAAACAGGTTTTCGAAAAAGTTGTTGCTCCACTTCGTGGGCGTCGTAGTCCAAGTGACTTCGAGCCCGCTGGTGATCGCGTCCGCACCCTTTCCGCTCGCGTAGCTGCTCGTCCAACCGAGGCCTTGTTCCCCGATGCCGGCGGCCTCGGGTTCGCGTCCGACGTGGGAAGCGGGAGCCGCGCCGTGAGTCTTGCCGAAGGTGTGACCGCCCGCGATGAGCGCCACCGTCTCCTCGTCGTTCATCGCCATGCGCGCGAAAGTCTCACGAATGTCCTTCGCCGCCGCGAGCGGGTCGGGATGCCCATTCGGCCCCTCGGGGTTGACGTAGATCAGGCCCATCTGCACGGCGGCGAGCGGGTTTTCGAGCTCGCGATCCCCGGCATAACGCTTGTCGCCGAGCCAGGTGCTCTCGGAGCCCCAATAAACATCCTCCTCCGGCTCCCAGACATCGGCCCGGCCGCCGCCAAAGCCGAAGGTCTTGAAGCCCATCGACTCGAGCGCGCAATTCCCGGCGAGAATCATGAGGTCGGCCCAGGATATCTTCTGGCCGTACTTTTGCTTAACCGGCCAAAGAAGCCGGCGCGCCTTGTCCAAGTTGGCGTTATCCGGCCAGCTGTTGAGGGGCGCGAAGCGTTGCTGGCCGGCCCCGGCGCCGCCGCGTCCGTCACCCGTGCGATAGGTGCCCGCGCTGTGCCAAGCCATGCGGATGAAGAACGGACCGTATTGGCCGAAGTCCGCCGGCCACCAATCCTGCGAATCGGTCATCAGCGCGCAGAGATCCCGCTTCAGCGCCGGCAGGTCGAGCGTCCTGAACGCATTCGCATAGTCGAAGTCCGCCCCCATCGGACCAGACAAGGCGGAGTGCTGGTGAAGCAACTTGAGGTTAAGCTGGTTCGGCCACCAGTCGCGGTTGGACCGGCCGCCGGCGCTCGTGGGTGTGGGCTTTGGGGTGCCGCCTTGCAGGTGAGGAAAAGGGCACTTGCCGGCGCTGCTGTCTGATTGGGTTTCCATGATTTTTTTCTTAATTTCTGAAGATGGGCTGACTCAATTCTTGATTTTTCAAGTCCTCATTGGAAGTCATTTCAGACCCCCGAAGATGCATCGCGTCGGTGGCCGGGCGGGCTCCGGAACCAGTACTGCGGCCGCGGGACCAGCCACCGTTGACGTGAGTTTGATTCGATATCCGGATAGGCCCAAAGCCAAAGGCACCAAGGAGCGGACGGCAAATCGGGTGGTCGTCTGGCTGGACCAGGTGCTCCGCGAAAATCTCCATCGCTGGACGGTGGTATCCTCTATCCGGCTTACTCCATCGCAAAACAACGCAGTCGATTCCGGCAGATCGAATCTCGTCTGGTGCCGCTCTCCGACAAATGCCAGGTGGATCTGGTCCCACCGGGTCGCGATCACGGATACGGGCGAACCTACCGGCTCCGGGATGGCAAGGTCGTCGGGCCCCCGCCGGTTGGTTCGTTCCTCGGCCCTGATGGCGGAGCCATCCGAAAAAGCGACGCTCGCCGGGATGGAGGAATCGATGCTACGAAATTCAAGGCCGAAACCCCTTATGAAACATCTCCTCCTCCCCTGCGCTGCGTTGTTGGCGACCTCCCAAGCCAGTTTGCGCGCCGCCGATCCCACTCCGGTAGAGTACGCCGTAAAACTGGAAGCCGCGCTCAAGCACGACGACGATCAGTTCCACTGGTTTCATCCGCGCGCCGCCGCCATTCCCGTGGCGGGCCAGGCCAAACCGGCCATCGTGATGACGCTCCAAAAGCACTTGAACGTCTCGGACTACTATTCGGGCCTGCACGTGATGCTGCGTTCGTCACCGTCCGCGCCGTGGAGAGGCCCGATCCTGCCGAAGGAACTTGACTGGCACCCGCTGGCCAACGGCGTGACCGTCAGCGTTGCGGATGTCACCCCCGGCTGGCATGCGCCGACCGGCAAGTTAATCGCCATCGGCGCGCAAGTCCGGTACAGTCAGAAAGGCGAGCAGCTCGAGGACACGAAGCGCGCACACCAGACGGTGTACGCCGTGTTCGATCCCAAGACGGAACACTGGACGCCGTGGCAGGTGCTCGAAATGCCGCCAGAGGACATCTTCGATTTCGCCCGCAACGCGTGTGCGCAATGGCTGGTGCAGCCCGACGGCAGTTTGCTCGTGCCGCTCTATATTGGCCGCAACGCCAAGGAACCCACCAGCGTAACCGTCGCCGAATGCCGCTTCGATGGCACCAAGCTCAGCGTCGTCCGGCACGGAAACGTGCTGCGCTTGAGCGTACCCCGTGGCTACGGCGAACCGTCCCTCATCGCGTTTCACGGCCGGTATTTTCTCACCTTGCGCAACGATGTGCGCGGCTATGTGAGCGTGAGCGACGACGGGCTGCAGTTCGCCGAACCCAAGCCATGGCTCTTCGACGACGGGACGGAACTCGGCAGCTACAACACGCAGCAGCACTGGCTCGCCCATAGCGACGGGCTGTTCCTGATTTATACGCGCCGCGGCGCGAACAACGACCACATCGTGCGCCATCGCGCGCCACTCTTCATGGCGCAGGTGAATCCGGAAACGCTGCAGGTGATGCGTCGGACGGAAAAAGTTATCGTGCCGGAGCGCGGCGCGGAGTTGGGAAACTTTGGCGCCTGCGCGATCAGTCCGACCGAATCGTGGGTCACCGTCTCCGAGGGCATGTTCATGAAGGACTCGAAGCAACGGGGGGCCGAAGGGGCCACGTTTGTGGCGCGCATTCTGTGGGCGAAGCCCAACCAGCTCGCAGGTATTCCCGCACCAGCGGCGCCAAAACTCCGGATCGTGACGCTCGGCGACTCCATCACGAAAGGCGTTCGTCCCGGCGTAGCGTCCGCAGAGACCTTTGCGGCCCGAATGCAGGACACGCTGCGCGCCAGCGGCGTCGACGCCGAGGTCGTTAACGTCGGCATCGGTGGCGAACGGACCGATCAAGCCTTGCTCCGGCTGACGACCGACGTACTCGCCCAGCACCCGACCCTCGTCACCATCATGTATGGCACCAACGATAGCTACGTCGACCCGGACCATAACGCCTCCCGCATCTCCGTGGACGAATATCGGGCCAACCTCATTCGGCTCGTAAACGAATTACGCGCCGCCGGAATCACGCCGGTACTCATGACCGAACCGCGTTGGGGGAAGACCGGCAAGCTCAACGGGGTCGGCGAACATCCGAATCTGCGGCTGGAAAAATACGTCGCCGTCTGCCGCGCCGTCGCCAAAGAAAAGCAGGTTCCGCTCATCGATCACTTTCAGCAGTGGACCGACGCCGAGGCGCGAGGCACCGAGATCGGCGCCTGGACAACGGATCAGTGTCACCCGAATCCGGAAGGTCACCGGATTCTCACCGATCTCATGCTCCCGACCATCCGCACGGCCCTCCCGCCGCCCACTCCACCGCGTTCGTCCTCTCCGGCTTCGGCCCAGGCCCGTTCGCAATGAATCGACGGAACTTTCTGCGCTCGAGCACGGGTGCGCTCTTGAGCGCAACGCTGCTGCGGGCGGCGGCCGCGAGCGCGCCACCGGAGGAGTTGCCGGCGGCGCACCGCGAAGTGATGCGTCGGCGCAAGCGGCGCATCGTCGTGCAATACGACGCGAACGATCCGATGTGGAGTTACTGGAACCTGCACCGGAATCGCGAGGCGACATTCGCCCCCTTCCGCGACGCGCTTTTTTCGGACATGGATAAACTGGGCAGCCAAATCGACGCCATCTGGTGGGATATCGGCGGCAGTCCACTCGGCTGCTCTTATCCGAGCAAGATCGAGCCGCCCGTGGATCATCCGATGATCAAACAATGGCTCGGCGACGGCATCGATTGGGTCGAGCAGCTGGTGAACGAGACGCGGCGACGGAAGTTGGAGGTCTTTTGGAACCATCGCATCAGCGAAGTCGAATGCCTGCCCGAAGGCGGACTGTCGAAGGATCGCCATCCGCTCAAGGTGCAGCATCCGGATTGGGCGGGGCCCGCCTCGTGGTGGCCGCAGGGCATGTGGAATCTCGACGCGCCCGGATTGCGCGAACACAAGGTTGCGCTGCTGCGGGAGCTCGCGACGCGCTACGATTTGGACGGCATTCAGATCGACTTCTCCCGTCACATTCCGTGCCTGCCCGTCGGCCACCAGTGGGAACTTCGCGCGCACGTCACGGAGTTCATGCGCCTGGTCCGGGTGATGTTGCTGGACGTGGCCGCGCAGCGTGGCCGCCCGCTGCTGCTGGCCGCGAAAGTGCCACAGACGCTCGCCGGCTGCCACACCGACGGCTTTGATGTTCAAACTTGGGCGGAGCAGCATCTCGTTGATGTCCTCACCCTCGGTTCGCGCTCGATGGACGCGGAGGTCGAAGGCATCCGCGCGGCCGTGGGCCACGACGTTCACCTTCAGCCGTGCTTCGATGATCACCACGCCACCGATGGCTATCGCTACGGCTCGATCGAATTTTTGCGCGGTGTCTTCGCGAATCACTTCCAGCGCGGCGCGAACAGCGTCGTGACGTTCAACTGGTCGATCGGCACGCCCGACGTCTGCCGCCTGCTGGGTTCGGATATCGGCCCGCCCACCCATCGCGCCGCCTACCAGGAAGTCGGCGATCCAAATTCGCTGACGGGGAAGGATAAATTTTTCGCTGTCGAACGCCGGGGCGGTTACCCGTGGGCCGACGGTTTCTTTAACCGCAACGACACCGCGCCCTTGCCGCATCGTTTCACGGCCGAGGGACGCACGGCAAAATTCGTCCTGCACGTCAGTGACCCGCCTCCGACTGGCGGTCAAAGAGCCCAAGCGCGGCTCCGTTGCATTCTCTTTCAGGCCGCCGCCGCGGATGAATTTGAATTTCTCTTCAACGGCAGCCCGCTCCCAGTGACGGAACGCGACCCGGAATGGAAGGACGGCCAAATCTTTTCACCCAAGCCGCCGCCCAATTCAGGAGGCAAAGGCATTTATCCGGTCAACCCGGGGCAGCGTCTGCTGCGGATCGACTGTGCCGTGCCTCTGCGTGCCTGGCGGTTGGGGGAAAACGAAGTCGAGATTCGCCGCTCGTCCCGCGCGCCCTTCACCGATGCCTTGATCCAGCTCGAAAAGTTGGAACTGCATCTGGGCTATCAGTGATGCTTAAGGCAGGTTTAGCCGGCCACGGGTGTAGCAACTACGAACAAGAGATGCGTGGTTTCCGGGTTCGACGATTCGCTCGCGGCCAATATCTTCGAGCTATGAGCGCATCACCTATCGTCTTAGCCGCGCTGGCCGACGCCAAAAAAACCAACGCGATCGTCAGTGCGATTCTGACGTTCAAGGTCACCGACCGCTTGTCGGTGAAAGAGGACGTCACTGCCCTCATCCAAACCACCGCGGCTGCCGCCAACGAAGCGGTCGAGGAATTTCATATTTTCCCGCACATCGCGGCCGCCAGGGTGAAAGGCCACCCACCTTTGATCCGGGCGCTGCTCGCGCGGCCGGAAGTCGAGCGAGCCAACAGCGGGCTGACGCAGGCCCCGTTCGCGTTTGGTTCGAAGTCGATCCCGGCCGATTGACGCCGACGACGCCGTTCCCGCGTGGCCAAGCCCGCCTCTCCCGCGGTGGCCACGAGTGTCGTCTATAAAATTTTGTGGCCCGCTTCGAGAGAAGCGGGCCGGGAAACTCCCGATAAAAGCGTCCACCAGGTTCCCCCGGCACGGCACAACCTGTCGCCATTCAAGCCGCACCTTCCCGGTCAACCGTGTTTCGAATGTACGTCACCCGGCATGGGCGCCTGAACCACGACCGCAGAAATTTTACTCAACAGGCTGGCACGGCGGCCCTGGCGGCCCTATCTCCCCTGGCCGTGGCTGCTGTAACGAATCAAACTCCCGCGCCACCGGCGACCGAGGTCCGGCTCGACGGTGGAAAGAGCAACTGGCGCGACGCTCTGATCCTGGACCGCGAAAGGCGGGTGATTGCCGGCAGCACCGCGGAACTCGCCGCCGCGATCCGACGCGGGGCGGATTTGCGAATCTACACCGAGTTCCGCCACAACGAGCACATCGACCCGAAGTCGAACAACCGCGAGCTCATCAAGGAAGTCGCCGACTTCCGGATTACCTACCTGTTGGACGAGCGCTGGGTCGCGGGCATCATCAACCTGCGGCAGCCGATCGATCTACCGAACGGTTTCGGCCCGCGGCCGTCGATGTCGTTTTTTCTCTACAACCAGAATGGGGAGCAAGCCATCGCACGTCCGTATTTGGACGGTGGCCCGGCCGCGGGACCGCCAGGCCCGGCTCCACTCGATGATCACAGCGCCATGCCGAAGTATCACCAGTTCGACGCCTGGGACACGGCTACGAATGCGCCGAGCAGCAACTTCGCGTACGATTTCGAGACGTACCGGTTCATGGTCTGCGACGACTGGCAGGAAGTCTATGCGTGCGCCGCCGACGGTCGTGCGCTGTCTGGTTCCCTCGACACTCTGGCGGAAGAGTTCTCGAAGGGACGCGAGGTTAAGGTGGGCATCAGCGGATTGTGTGCCGACGTGACCGCGGCGACCGCGCAGACCGCGCCCACGATGCCGCATGAGGTCTTTGTCCACTGCGGCTCCTGCTACTACTACACCGATCAGAAACAATTCATGGCCGCATCCCAGCCCGTGGTGCGGGTGCAACCCGCCATTCCGATGCGCTACAAAAGCAAGGAGTGGGACTTTGGCTGGCTGATGCCGCGCTCCGATGGCCACGTCGCCCGCTGGCTGCTCGATCCCTACACCCTCAAGTTTAACCGCAGCGAGAGCCGCCACGCGATCCGCTGGTTTGTGCGGTAAGGTGGAGAAACAGATGGCTTGAATTCAAAAGCCAGGAAGCCATGAGCCGGCCAAGCCGCCGGCCCTCTCCCCTCCTGGTTTCATGGCTTCTGAATTATCCCTCGGCGGATGGGTAATTCTTGTCGTCTGTGTAATCCGTGGTCCAACCGCTCCGGCCCCAGCAGCGCGGGTCACCGGCCGTCAAAAGACGACTACATCATTTCCCTACTCCTCTATCGCCGGTTCCTACCGCCGCCGCGCTTTCAAGAAAACGCCATGCGCTGCCCCAGGCCCTGCTTGACCGCCTGGTCGTAGATCGTGCGCACGATGGTCGTGTCCTGGATGCCGATGCCCACGCCATCGAACATCGTGATCTCGCTGGCGGACTGCCTGCCGGTGGCGCCGTTGATGACCTCGCCGAGGCTGCCGGCGTAACAATTCTTGCCGAGGAGGCCTTTCTCCACGGCCTGGCTTACCTCGCCGCGCAGCAGCGCATGCTCGATCTTGTCGGCGAAAATCCGGCAGCGCGGCAGGAGCGCCATCTCGCACTCGATCTTCTCATGGAGGTCGGCCCCCATGCACGAAAGGTGGGTTCCTGCGCGGATCCATTCGCTCATCACAATCGGCTCGCGGCTATTGGTCGCGGTGACGATCACGTCGGCGGCGCGGCACGCGACCTCGGCGGTCACGACTTCGATCGGCGCCTTGACCCGGCCGGCCAATTCTTTCGCCAGGGTGCGGGCCATGTCCTCGAACCGGTCGTGCAGATAAATCTTGGTGAACGGCCGCACTGACGCGACGGCGCGCAGGCACTCGCGGCCGAGCTGGCCGGCGCCGATCACGGCGAGCGTCTTACTGTCCGGGCGCGACAACTGCCGGGCGCCCACCGCCGCCGCCGCCGCGGTCCGGTACATCGTCGGCAGCGACCCGTCGCAGATCATCAGCAGTTCGCCCGTGAGCGGATCGAAACACGAAATCCAACTGTTCGTCGTTGGCAGCTTGCGCTGCGGGTTGTTTGTCCGCTCCTGCCCGAGCTTCATCGACAGCAGGTTCGCGGCCTTGGTCAGGCCGGTGATACACGCGGCCATCGCCGGTTCGCCGACCGGGATTTCGAAAATCGCCTTGGCGGGAAGGTAGTCCTCCCCC
>CANJNJ010000065.1 GCA_947474995.1 Opitutaceae bacterium
CGTGCACCTGTTGGTGGAGAGCGGGATTCACATTATCGAAATGCTGAATCTCGAGGAGCTGTCGCGAAAGCGCGTCTACGAATTCGTCTTCATTGCGGCCCCGCTCAAAATCATCGGCGGCACCGGCTCGCCGATCCGGCCGCTGGCGTTGGCGTAACGGACTTTCTCCTCGAGGCGGTCATAAACTTTGGAGTGCGGCGACCCGACGCGCCGATGGGAAATAGCGACAGGCTGGAACTCGTCAACAAAAGCGGCGCCAGGTCGCCGCATGCCAGGGACGCGGCTGCCCGGGTGCGGGGCTCCGGGGATTAAGTGCGGACAGCCGCTAGAAAAGATCCTGCGCCATGAGCGCCCGTCGTTTCGCGATCCGCTCATTCGCCATTTTCGCGTAGCCCGGATCAATTTCGATTCCGACCCACTTGCGCTTCAGGGCTTCCGCCGCTTCAGCGGTGGTGCCGCTGCCCATGAATGGATCCAAGACCCAGTCGCCTTCTTTCGAAGAACTCTTCACCAGCATTTCGATCAGCTTGATCGGCTTTTGCGACGGGTGACCGATTTTTTCCTTCGAAGCGCCCTTCAGGCTGGGGACACGGAGGATGTTCGTCGCGTATTTTCCTTTGCGCAGGTGTTTCTCCCGCTCGATGGGATCTTTGTACCGCTTGTCCTTTAAGTACACGTTGATCGTTTCTTCGTCGTAGCTCACCCGCACCGCATCCTTGTCAAAGTAGGGCTGGGCGTCGGCTGATTTTTTCAGCGCGATCGTCATTTCGTACTGCGGGGTAAAACTGTCGGACCGCTCGTTGTAGCCGACGGCCCGGTCCCAGACGACCATGTCGTGGAACGCGAGTTCCCGGCACAGCATCGAGCAGGCGTGAATCCACGTGTGCTCTCTTTTTCCGAGCTGGCCGAAGATATAGAGGAGTCCGTCGTCGCGCAGCTTGCTGCGGCAGGCGACCGCCCATTTTTTCATCCACGCCAGATAGTCTTCCGGGGTGCGCCATTGGTTGTCCCATTTCTCGCCGAGCAGAACCTGAAAATACGGCGGGTCGGCGACGATGAGCTGGAAGTGGTTGTCCGGCAGCCCGGCGAGCTGATCGAGGACATCTCCCACGAAGAGCTGGCTTTCGTTCGGCCTGAATTCATGGACCGTGGACGATGGGGTGCGTTGATGCTGGGTCATGTCGGTCGCGCCCTAAGACAGTCGAGCGGTGTTGGCGCGTCGAGACGGTTCTTCGTGGTTGGCGTGCATCTCCGTTCCTCGCCAGCGCCGCGGCAGCGTCAAGACCGGATCGCGCGCCGCGGCGTTCATGTCCCAGGAATCCGGACGAGAAAGTGAGGTGCCCTCCATTGCAACGAGGTTTGCGACTCCGCCCGCACGACCAAATTGCTGTCACGGCCGTGACATGGAATTGGCACCCGTCGGACCTCGGGCCAGCCGAGGGCACGACCGATTTCATGTCACGACCGTGACATGGAATCGGCACCCGACCGGAATATGGTATTCGCCGTGAGTACGGATTTGCTGAAAATTGAGATGCGCCCGTGGGTCTTGCGCAATTTGGCGTTGGGGTCTTTGATTTTTTATGCCTTCTCGTGGCCAGCAATAGCGTGATGGCTGCCCCGCGCTCCTTCCCCTCCCCAAAAAATTCATGAAGCTGGTCATTCGCACCATCGTCTTAAGTCTCGCGCATATTGCATCCGTTGCCTTGGGCGGCGCCTCCGCCCGCGCCGCGGGTGAGCCCGAGCCCCTTTGGGCTTACGGCTTTCTGACTCCGCCCGCACCCGGCGAAAAGGCGGCGCCGCAGGGCAACCCGGTCCATGGGGTGGGGCCGAATGAGCATGCCGCCGAGCTGACCAAGCCACTCCAGGCGCCCGGAAGCAAAATGACCTACACGCGGGTGCAGGTGCGCGACGGCAGTAACGTCGTCGATTGGTTTCCCGAGGACCACGGCCGGATGCCCGACGTGGTTCGACACGGTTCGCCCAACTTGGGTGACGCAGCGCGAGGCTGTGCTTCGTGCCATCTGCCGACCGGACGGGGCCGGCCGGAAAATGCGCCGGTGTCGGGCCAGCCCGTGGCGTATTTCATGCGCCAGATCCAGGACTTTCGTAACGGGCTCCGTTCGACCATCGACCCGCGCAAACCGAACACCCCGACGATGATCATGCTCGCGAAAGCGATGACCGACGAGGAATTGAAGGCGGCGGCGGAGTACTTCGCCGCAATTCCCTGGACGCCGTGGACCCGCGTGGTCGAAACCGAACTCGTCCCGAAGACGCGGATTTCCGGCAATCTCTTTCTCCCCATCTCCAAGGAAAAGACCGAGCCAATCGCGGGCCGGATCATCGAGATGCCGGAAGACGAGGAGCAGGCCGAGTTTCTGCGCAACCCGCGCTCGGGCTTCATCGCTTACGTGCCGATCGGAAGTTTGAAACGGGGCGAGAGCCTCGTGACCACCGGCGGGATGAGCGTCGTGGACGGCAAGATTGTACCGGGCAAGACGCTGGCGTGCGCGACGTGCCATGGCCCCGACCTCAAGGGCCTGGCCGAAATGCCGGGCATCGCGGGTCGCTCGCCCAGCTATCTCGTCCGGCAGATGTACGACATGCAGCAGGGTTCCCGCAAAGGCGCGATGTCGGCCTTGATGCAGCCGGTCGTGGCCAATCTGACCGGCGATGATCTGGTGGCGATTGCAGCTTACGTCACATCGCTCGCGTCGCCGAAGTAGCGCCGGTCTCTGACCGGCGTCGAAATTCGCGGTGAAATGCGATTTGCCAAAACGCCGGTCTCCAGCCGGTGTGGCCATGCATTTTCTTGGTGAAGACGCCCTGTTTGGAGTGCGGCGACCAGTCGCCGTTTCCGATCACGCGTCGGGGCGTGTCGGGGAAAGCGGTGCCAGGTCGCCGCACTCCAAAGTTCATGACAGCCTGCTAGAGTGCTCAAACCGCCCCGAGCCGTTCCGCCAGTTCGCCGAAATCCTTCGCCGTTAGATCGACCGACGCGTCGGCTTGTAACTCGGGTTTCCCGGCCGGCCCGAACTCGAGCGGGCGGGGCACAAAGGCGGTTTTTAAACCGACGGCCTTGGCCGCGCGCAGGTCGATCAGATGCGCGGCGACCATCATGACTTCGACGGGCTTGAGGTCCAGGAAGTCGGCGGCGGATCGGTAGACCTCGGGATCGGGCTTGTAGTGGCGGACCAGTTCAGCGCCGAGAATGCAGTCCCACGGCAGCCCGCCGTAGCGGGCGAGGTCGGTTAGCAGCGAGAGGTTGCCATTCGAGAGGGGAGCGAGGACGAATTTTTTCTTCAGCCGCGTGAGTCCGCCGACCGCGTCGGGCCAGGGCTGCAGCCGGTGCCAGACGAGGTTCAGGGCGACGATTTCGGTTTCACTCAGGGTGGTGAGGCCAAACTCGACCAGGAGCCGATCGAGAATGCGTCGGTGGAGGGCATCGAGCTTCGTCCACGGCAGTTCCCCGGTGCGGACGCGGTTCATGGTCGGGGCGTAGCCGGCCCGCCAGGCATCGGCAAATTGCGCGGCATCCACCCGGAGGTTCTTGCGACGCGCCAGATCCTCGACGTCCCGGATTATGGAGCCGCGCCAGTCGACGACGGTGCCGAAGACATCGAAGACGAGGGCTTTGACTGAACCAAATGGCAGATCGGGTGACGGCACGTTTGAGCTATATAAGGCTGAAAATTCAGAAGCGAGGAAGCCAGGAATTCCCTCCAATCCGGCCTCACGCGGAGTCGCGGAGCACGCGGAGTGGGGTGATTGGATTGCTCAGCGTGAAAGCATACCACTGTCAGGAATTGGCTCATGGCTTCTGAATTATTTTTCCGGGTCTTTTGTTTGCGCCGCCTTTTAGCGATTCGCCCAATCCCCAAGCGGTTTAACCACTGATGTACGCTAATCGTCGCGCGCCAATGGGCCCGCGATGAGCGCTTGCGGCTAATCGCCGCAAGTCGGGGTCCGCCGGCTGCGGAGCGGCCGTGAGGGAGCCTTCGCGCCGGCTCGGCCGCCGCCGCCATGGCGCAGGCGAAACATCAGCGAGCATTAGCGGTTAAATTTCCGGGTTCGGGCGCTTGAGTTTGAGGGATCGAATTTCCCGACGCCGATCGGAGACCCGCGCTACGTTCAGGCCGGGGCACGGGGTTTGTTTCGACCAATGCCCTCGTTGACAGCGGAGAGTCGGCCGCGTGAAGTGGCGCCCGGTTTTGCTTCCACCCCCGTTACCCCATGAGCACCTCTAAAATTGGACGATATTTTTTCATTGGCTTGGTCACCGCATTGTTTCCCTTGGTGACGCCCGGTTGGGCGCAGCAAGGCAAGACGGACCCGGCGGCGAAAAAGAAGGGCAAGGCCGCGCTCGTTTACGATCAGCCGCAGGCGCCCGCGGAACTGCCCGGCAAGGGTCTGCTCCAACACGACTTTCTTTTCGCCGGCCAGCAGGCGTTCCGGGAAAAAGGCGTGCAGATCGTGCGCGGCGGGAAAGTTGTCTGGTCTTACAACGATCCCGAGGGCCGCGGTGAGCTCAGCGATGCGTCGTTGCTCGCCAACGGCAATGTCCTCTTCACGCATGCCTACGGCGTGCGGATTGTGAGCCCCGACAAGAAAATCGTGTGGCGCTACGACGTGAAACCGGAGGAGCACGAAATCCACGGCGCTCAGGCCATCGGCCAGGACCGGGTTATTTTTGTCCAGAACGGTGCGCCAGCGGGGAAAGTGATTGTCGCCAATATCGTCACGGGAAAATTTGAAAAGGAATTCGAAGTGCCGCTCGGCGACGTTTCGAATCTCGGACAGAAGGAGGCTCGCTATGTGCACATGCAGATGCGCCGGCTGCGGCTGACCCCGGCCGGCACGGTCATCATCGCTTACACCGATGCGAACAAGGTCAGCGAATTCGACGAGAGCGGAAGGGAAATCTGGTCCGCGAAGGTCGATCGTCCGTGGTCAGTCGAACGCCTGAAAAACGGTAACACGCTCGTGAATCTCACGGCGATGGCAGCAGTCGAGCTCAACCCGAAAGGCGAGACCGTCTGGAAGTTCACCAAGGCCGACGCCGAGGCGCAGGGCTACGTCATGACGAAGTGGCAGGTCGCCACGCGCCTGGCCAACGGGAATACTTTGATCAACAACGAGGCCCGCTGGCAGCCCGGCGCGAGCGCGGAAAACGCGGCGCCCGTGCAGGCTCTCGAAGTTGCTCCGGCCAAGAAGATCGTCTGGGCCCTGCGTTCCTGGACGGGCGAGGCAAACCTCGGTTCCGCCACCACGATCCAGGTTCTCGATCAACCCGACGCCGCGGACGCCGTGCATTTCGGTTCGATCCGCTAAAAACGCGGGCCGGGTTAGTCGTTCCGCCTTTAGGCGGAATCCGGGCGTTTCAAACCTTCCGCCTGAAGGCGGAACTACTAACGCTGTCGGGGCCGATCATTTTCCCGCCGCCGCCATCGGCCGCGCCGCAATGCCCCGCCCAATCCAAAGTTTCACGAGTAGATCGCGCATCTTCTCCACGCTGTCGGTCGGATCGCCCTGGCCATCGAACGCCACGGAGAGCGTCGTGCCGTAGGCGCCGCGGGCCAGCGCGGGGAGCGCATAGGTGTAGTCGATCGCGCTTTCGTAGCCGAAGCGATCAAAGGCGGCGCATGTCACGTGCGTGTGGAAAACGTAGGGCCCGAGCTTGTCGACGGCGGCGCGCATCGTGTTGGCGTCCTCCCAGCGGCGAAAATTGAAGCAGGCGCCGACCCAGACCGGATCGGTCGATTGCACGATCTTTAGGAGCCGATCGGCGGTGCGGGCCGGGCCGGGCCCGTTTTCGATGGTCAGGCGCACGCCGAGTTCGCGCGCCACCGGGAGCAACTGGCGCAGGGCCCAAATCGAGCGCTCCACTCCGACGCCGGCATCGGCCGCGTCGCCTTCGCCGGTCTGGCCGAGGCTCAAAACGACCACGGGCGTTCCCAGATAACGCGCGGCGCGGATCAATTTTCGGTACTCCTCAATCTGACGTTGGTTGGCTTCGGCATCGGCCGAGACGAGATTTCCGGCCCCGTTGAGCGCGGTGAGAATGCGCTGCTCGCGGTGCACGGCGGCGAGAATCCGGTCGAGCGCGGCGGTGTCCCAGGAGCGGACGTAACGGGCATCGAGTTCGAGGCCCCGGATGCCGAGCTTGCGATACAGCGCGGGCGCGGACTCGGCGGTCAGTTTGCCGGACTGAAATTGGTCGCGAAAGCTCTCGGTTTGACAGCTCACCATGCCGCCGCCCTTGAGGTAGTAGTCCGTGTTCGTGGGTCGGGCGGCGGCCCGATCCCAACCGGGTTCTCCAGGGCCGCCCATGCCGCGCGGCACCTCCACGATCAGGATGCGCTTAGGGCCGAGTCCAACCGGGATTTTCGCCGTCAGGCGCATGTGCTCCACGTCAACCACCGCCACATCGCTGGAGCCCGAATCGCCAGCGTAGAGCGTGCGGCCGTCCGGGGAAAACTCGAGCCAGTCGGGCGCGGTGCCGACCTTGACCTTGCCGAGCGGCGCGTAGCCCGGGACGGCGAAGGCCTCGACGTTTCCGCCGTACACGTCGGTGATCCAAAGCTGCTTGTTGCCGGGGCGGACGGCGATGCCGTGGCTGGGCGTATAACCGTAGGCGGAAACCTGGGCGACGTCGGCGGGCGGGAGTTCAATTCGTTGGATGACTTTTCGCGCCGCGACATCAGCGATCACGAAACCGTGCACGCCCGTGAGTTCCACATAGAGAAACTGGTCATCCGGGCTGGACGCGGCTGGCCGCGGTTCGCCGCCGAGGGGAATCGTGCCGATGACACTTTGTGTCGCGATGTCGATAATCGCCACGCTGGCGCCGCCCATCGAGGTGGCGTAGATCCATTTTCCGTTGGAGGAGCGGTAGGTGTTGTGCGGCCGTGGACCGACCGGAATGTTTTTGATCGAGCGCCGGAGTTCGGTGTCGATCACCTCGACGAAGTCGGCGCCCCGGATCGGAACATAGACGAAGCGGCCGTCGGCCGAGACTGAAATTTCGTTGGCCCGACCGCTCACGGGGCGATCCCACAGCAGCGTCGCCGTCGTCAGGTCGAACGCGAGCAGCCGGTCTTCGCCTTCGCTGCTGACGTAGAGCCGGGTCCCGTCCGGCGAGGCGGCCAGGCCGTGGGCCGCGGGGCCGGTTTCGATGGAGCCGATGACCTTGTTGGTGGCGGTGTCGATGAGTGTGACGTCGTTGCCGCCCGAGTTGTCGACGACGAGGATGGTGCGAGGACGGTCGGCGGCGGCCAAAGGCGGGAGCCGAAGCGAAGCGGCGAGAAGAACGATTCCAAGGCGGGCCAACGCGAGCGAAGGGACTTTCATGGGGTGGGTGGGGCGATCATTTGGGCGATGCGGCGGCAAATCTCCAGCTGTTATGTCGGTGTTCTTTGCCGGCGTAGGTAGTTCCGCCTTCAGGCGGAAGGATTGATTCGCGCTGATTCCACCTAAAGGCGGAACTACGAGCGCCGGCGAAAGACAGCAGGCCGACAGATGTTTTCTGAGAGGAAGGTTACGCGATCGTAAATTTCCGGGCTAGCGGCGGTCGCCATTGCCTGCTCTAGTGGCGGGACCTGCCTATGTCCGACAATTTCAAATTAGACCTCGCGCAGCGGCCGCGCCGGCTGCGCCGGACCGCCAGCCTGCGGGCGATGGTGGAGGAGACCGTGTTGCGTCCGGCCGATTTCATCGCGCCGCTCTTCGTGGTCGAGGGCAGGGCGGCGCCCGATCCGATCAAGTCGATGCCCGGCGTGTTCCGACTGAACATCCGGGACCTCGTGAAGGAGTGTCGCGCGCTCCAAAAAGTCGGCGTGCCCGCGGTGGCGCTGTTTCCCAAGCTCGATCCAAAATTGAAGGACGACGTGGGCTCGCAGGCGCTCAACGAGGACGCGCTGGTGTTGCGCGCCGTGCGGGCCGTGAAAAAGGCGGTCCCCGAACTCACGATTCTCACCGACGTCGCGCTCGATCCCTACACGTCGCACGGCCACGACGGCGTGTTGAACGAGGCCCTTGATGATGTGGAAAATGATCGCACGGTTGGCCTCCTCATGAAGATGGCGGTCCTGCAGGCACGGGCCGGCGTCGATTTGGTGGCGCCGAGCGACATGATGGACGGACGGGTCGGGGCGATCCGCCAGGCGCTCGATGCCGCGGGGTATACGGGCACGGGCATCATGGCGTATGCGGCGAAGTTCAATTCCGCGTACTATGGGCCGTTTCGCGATGCGGTGGGCAGCGCGCAGGCCGCTGGCACGCGTTTGCTCAGCAAGGCGACGTACCAGCTTAATCCGGCCAATCGCCGCGAGGCGTTGATTGAAACGCAGCTCGATGACGTCGAGGGCGCCGACATCCTGATGGTCAAGCCGGCGGGCCTGTACCTCGACATTATCCGCGACGTCCGCGAGGCGACCAGGAAGCCGGTGGCGGCGTATCAGATTTCCGGCGAATACGCGCAGATTCAAGCAGCGGCGCAGCTGGGCTGGCTCGATCTGGCGCGATGCCGGCACGAATCGCTGCTCGCCATCAAGCGCGCCGGGGCGGACATGATCCTGACCTATTTCGCGAAGGAGATGGCGACGCTGCTGCGGGCCGGCCGCTGACAATCTAGGCAGAACCGCCGGGGCGGGTCCGCGGCGATCTCCTTTCTCAGGGACCCACGCTTCGACCCGATTCGAAACGATCCGTGCGCAGGCGTGGCGGGCGGCGCATCCGCCGGAGAAGCCGGCGGCGAAGTGACGGGGCCAATCGCAAGTGATCCGCTGAGCGTTGAGGGTTGAGCGCCAAACGAAGAGGTGAATCACATCTCGGGCGTGATGACGCGTGCATCAGCCATGAAGATCGATCACTCAACTCTAAACTCTCATTGCTCAACGGCACGCTCCCTTCATCGGGCGCGTGTTCCCGCCAGCAGTGCCCGCGTGAGCACGAGGTGCCCCAGCAGCGCGCCTCCCACACAGACAGGACCGATGAGCGCATAGGGCAGGTGCAGCGCCAGCAGCAGCGGCGGGTTGACCGGCCAGCCAAACGGCAGGGGCGACGACAACACGGCCACGCGGATAACATTGAGGAGTAGGGCGAATCCGACGAGGTTGGCCGCCCAAGCGATCCCGCGATGGCGACCGGCCAGTGGAAACGCGATGAGTCCGATAATCCCGCTGACGATGTCCCAATTCTGCCCGGTCCACGTCATGTTTGTGGGAATGGTCCCTTGCTGACTCCACGAGTGCAGCACCAGTTCGAGGGGCAGGCGGAAGGAGAGAAAGAGCACGAGAAATTTGGTGGGCACGCCGGCAGCGAGTCGGCCGCCGAAGTGGGAAAGCCCGGCGACAAGATTCACGACCAAAACCGAGCCGAAGAAAAACGGCAGACCCGAAAGCGGCAGGGCGGACATTTTGCCACTGGCGATCAGCGCGGCCAGAACTCCGAGCCAGGCGGCAACCACGGCGGTCGTGCGAAACGTAATCGTCCGGGTCCGAGCCGGATCATCACCGTAAGCATGGCGCACAGCGACCAGGAGTGCGGCGATGACGACGGCGACAATGAGGAGAAACGCGGCGACAGAAATCGGGCTGGCAGGATGAAAATTCATCGGTGGGGTATCGCACCTGAGCGTGAAGTCGAACTACTCGGCCCAAGGGGGCGATTGGAATCTTGGTGTTTTGAAGCGCGCCCAAAGGCAAGACCAGCCTGCCGAACCGGCATACGGTCGTGGTAGCGAGATTAGCCGGAAAAACTCACACCTGCATCAAGCACTACGCTTGAGTCACAGAGGACACGGAGCCCGGCTGCTGAGGCTGCTATATGGAATTCGTTTGTCATTCTGCGCGGAGCGAAGAAACCAAGCGGGCGGGCGAGCGAACCATCCAAGTGGATTCATCGCTGCGCCGCTGATGACGTTTCGGGAAACGTCATGCCATAGCCCACCAAAGGCGTACTGGTGGGCGATGCGCTCCGCGCCCCGCCCGACCGCGCGCGGAGCGCACGGTCCACCTTTCGGCCTCTTCGTGCGGTGTCTCAGAATGACGGGGCATTTTTAGACGCCCCCGAAGACGCGTCTGAGGGCGGCCAAAAAAAACGGCAGCCAAAAATGGCTGCCGTGGAATTGGGTCGGTCGAAAACGCGGGCTAGCGTTTGCCTTTGGTCTTCTTCTGAGGCTTGGCGTCGTCGTCCTCTTCGTCCTCGTCGTCGTCATCCCCGTCCTCCTCATCCTCGTCGTCTTCTTCGAAATCTTCGTCATCGGACGCGGCGGCTTTCTTCTTTTCGCCGGCCTTGGCGGGCTTGGCTTCCTTGCCGTCCTCGCCCGCAGGCTGGGCGCCATCCTCGTCCTCGTCCCACTTGAGGGACTCGTCGTTCTTGAGTTTTTCCTCTTCCGCTTCGTCGAGGCTGGGTAGATCGTCGTCTTCCTCGTCCTCGATGCCCTTGGCGGGAGCCTCTTCGTCGGTGTCGTAGCCGGCGGGCATGTAGTCGAGAATCGAGGTCAGTTCCTCGAAGGAGTGCACCGCTTTGCCTTGGATGAAATTGCTGTTCTGGTCCTCGCGGATTTCGTCCTCCACCTCGTCGACGGAGAGCTTGGATTCGAATTTGAACAGATCGTTGAGCATCTTCACGCGGCAGCGGGTGAGATGATCGAGCAGATCGGCATACGGGCCGTTTTCCTCGTCGAGGATGTCGGGCAGCGTGAAGAGTTTTTCCTCGGACTCAAAGAGCGACTCCTTCATGCGCTTGAGGCGGACCTTGCCGGCGCCGAGATCCTTGTCGATCCGGAAGGGAATGAACGCCGCTTCGAACACGTCCTGATCGAAACCATAGTCCCGCAGGGGATCGACCAACTCAATCAAGTGGGCCAGTTGGCGCGGATCGATGATGCTGAGCCCGTCGACGTCCCAGCGCACGGGGTCACTGGTTTCGGCGACCCACCAGTTGTGGTCATCACCGAGTCGGACTACGCACCAGTCGAGAGTGGAAATAGCTTTGGCCATGAAGCAGAGTTGAATTTTTTCGCAGCGTGCAAGCGGAGGGTTAAAAAACAAGCACAAAACGGTCTGCCGCGGCCGATGATGGCGCGGATTGATTTTCAGAGGGAAAATTGGGCTTGGTGACGATCGGGTGACGACCGGCCCTTGCTAATTTTCCGGCGGGATTTCACGGTGGGGAAGCATGGGAAAATACTTCGAGCATCTCGTCCGCCCGGCGCTGTTTCGCCTGGATTCGGAGCGGGCCCACGAGTTGGGCGTCGCCGCGATGGCGACCCTCGGGGCGTTGCCTCCCGTCTGCCGCTTGCTGGAGGCCTGGACTTTGGGCGCGCCGGCGGACCGGCGCCCCGTCGAAGCATTTGGCCTCACGTTTCCCAACCGTGTGGGCCTCGCGGCGGGCTTTGACAAGCATGCCCGGGCCTGGCCGGCCGCGGCGGCGCTGGGCTTTGGTCACGTCGAAATTGGTACGGTGACCGCGCTGGGCCAGGCCGGAAACCCGAAGCCCCGGGTGTTTCGCTACCCGGCGCAAGAAGCCGTCATTAATCGCATGGGCTTTAATAACGAAGGGGCGGGCGCGGTGGCGGCGCGGCTGGCCCACCAGCCGGGACCAGGTCGCCGGCGCATTCCCCTCGGGATCAATCTGGGAAAGTCCAAGGCGACCGAAATTGAGGCGGCGGCGTCCGATTATCTGGCGAGTTTTGTGCAGCTGGCGGATTACGCGGACTACCTGGTTCTCAATGTGTCGAGTCCCAACACGCCCAACTTGCGCCAGCTGCAGGACGAAGCGCGGCTGCGCGAGCTCCTTGCGGCCATTACCGGGGCCAATCGTAGTCGGGTCGGGCAGCCGGGCAAGCGGCGCGTGCCGATTCTCCTGAAAATCGCACCGGATCTCACGTGGACGCAAATCGACGCGGTGCTGGGTGTGATCGCGGAATTCGCCCTCGATGGGATCATCGCGACCAACACGACACTGGCCCGGCCCGGGCACTTCGCGGCGGTGACCGAAGCGGGTGGATTGAGCGGCGCCCCTTTGCGGCAGCGTTCGACCGCCGTGATCAATTATATCGCCCGGGCCACCGCCGGGCGGCTGCCGATCATTGGGGTAGGGGGGATCACCGATGAAGTCAGTGCGGCGGAGAAGATCGATGCCGGCGCCTGTTTGGTGCAAATTTACACAGGTATGATTTATCGGGGCCCTTTTTTCGCGGCTGACCTTGGCCGTGCGCTCCGCGATCGCTTGGAAAAATGACTGAAACCGAGGGGAGGGGCAGAAGTTTGACCCTCGTTTCACAGGTGAAATCGACCCGGAGATTTGAATTTATTTCAGGGCTGGACAAGGCTGGGGTGATGTCTCTTAGTCCGCGTTCCTCTCTGGAAAATGCTCGGGTGGTGGAATTGGTAGACACACACGTTTGAGGGGCGTGTGCCGTAAGGCGTGCAGGTTCGACTCCTGTCCCGAGCACCATTTTCTGGCGGAGAGTTTCCCGGACTAACCGAAAGGACAAGATACCGCGGTTGTCCTGGGATCGCCCTTCCGCGATGATCAATTATCCCGTTTCCGGGTCAGCCGGGACCCGACGATGAAGACCCTGGGCAGCGACCGCCCCGCCCACCGCGGAAAAATTTTTCCAACCTCTCACCCCCAACCACGCGTTGCCCCTGCGGTGGGGAAACTGCTTGCCACTCCCGATGACGCGTAGACACTTCGCAGCGACTACGATCACGCCTTAGCACATTCAGCAACCTCGCGGGCCATAGCCCGCTTTTTTGGACGATATGGACGATACAGCTCCCAAGGAAAATCCCCCGGTGGATTTCAATAAACTCGATCTGGCCCAACTCCAGGGCTTCAGCTTCGGCACGCAGTGGACGCAGGAAAAGCCGTCGCCCCCCGGTGAGCGCGGCTCAGAGCGGCCGCGGCGCGAGGATCGGCGTGACGGCCCCGGTGGAGCGCCCGATCGTCGGGATCGGCGCGGCTTCCGGCGTCCTGCGGGACCCGGTGGCGGTGATGCCCCGGCGGCGGCCCCAGCGGGCGGCGCACCGGAGCGGCGGGAATTTTCGGGCGATCGTTACCCGCGGCGCGATGGTCCCGGAGAGAACCGCGGTGGTCCGCGTCGGGAAGCCTATGGCGCCGGAGAGCGCGGCGCGCGCCCGGACTACGGCAATCGCGGCGGACCCGTGGAGCGCGGTCCCTACGACAGTCCTTATTACAGCGTCATGTTCTACCCGGAGGACACGAGCTTCAATACGCTCGTGCAGACGATTCGGAAGACGTGCCGGACGGTGGAGTTGTTCGAGATTGCCCGCACGGTCGTCGCCAAGACTGATCGCTTCGTGGTGGTTGTCTCGCACAAGGTGAATCCCGAGGCGCCGGCAGTCGCCGCTCCCGCGGCGGACGCCGCGGCGAAGCCCGCCCGGCCTTCATTCCATATTTCGGTGCCGGACGGCATCCCGTTCGAAACGGACGAGGCGGCGGTTTCGCACGTGTTGAGCAAGCATCTCGACAAGTTTTTCGAAATGGCGGAGGTCGAGGTCGACCCGCCCAAGGGGAACTATCAGGTGATCAATAAATGCGGCGTCACCGGCGAATTGCTCGGGCCGCCCAATTATCACCGCTACAATCAAATCGCCCAACAGCACTATGCGGCCAATGTGTCGCGCATGCCGTTTGAGATGTTCCGGAGCCGGATCGAGACGATCCGTGATCCCGAAGTCGTCAACCAGTGGCTGGCGAAGATGAAGAAAACGACCCGCTACACCTGGAAGACCGGGGCGAAGGCGGCCGCTCCGGTGCCCGCGATCGCGGAAGCACCCTCGGTAGAAGCACCCGCGGCGGAAGCCGCCCCGGTGTCACCGGAAGTAACCGTTCCCGCCGGCGAAGGCGCGGCTCCGGCTGCCGAAGCGGCCGCTCCGGCCGTTCCCGTCGCCTCGACGGTCCCTACGTTCGACAGCCTCGAGGAGGCCCGTGTGTTCCTTTTGACCCAGGCTCGCGACAAGGTGGTGCGCACGACTGAAACCGCGCGTTTCCACGGCAAAGTCGCCGAGACGATGGCGCCGGGAGAAATCCGGCGTGCCGTCGAAGGCGCGCTCGATCGGCAACGGCGCTTCCCGCTCGACACGGCCAACGCACTGCGCGGTCGGCTCCGCCGCGAGCATTTCACGATCTTCAAGAAGGGCTCCAAAGGCGTCTCCTACGTGTGCGCGGTGAAACGAAAATTCCGGGTCCCCGGCCAGACGTTCTCCGAAAGCATCGGAGCGCTGATCAGTTTCATCGAAAACCATCCGATGACGCGGGCCAGTGAGCTCGTCACCAAGTTCCTCGGCCTGGCGGTGGTCCCGGCGCCCAAGCCGGCCGAGACGCCGGTTCCGGCGCCCGAGGCCGGTGCCGAACCGACGCCGGCACCCACCGCCGAGGCGTCCAAGCCCGAGCCCACGTTGTCCATAGCGGACCGCGCGCGCCTCTCGCGGATGCAGGGCGACTTGGTCTGGCTCGTCCGCGAAGGCTACGTCACCGAGTTTATCGACGGCCGCTTGTTTGCCGCGCCCGCGATGGTCGAGGCTCGGAAGAAAGAGATCGAGAACGAGGAGCACGATCCCGAGAATTTCCCCGAGGCGCCGGCGGCCAGTGCCGCGCCGGAAGCGGCGGCTCCGATGGCGGAATCCGCGCGGGTTCCGGAAGAAACCTTGCCCGCGCCGGAGAGTTCGCTCGCCGCGGGGGGGGCCTCCGAAATGCCGGCGGCAATCGAGCCCGCGGATCCCGCTCCACCGACCACGCCTTCGGCCTGACGAGCGCACGCGGGCTTTCCGCCGGTGCGGCGTGAGACGTTCGACGCCGGTCGGAGTCCGGCGTTACTTTGCGCTGCGTAGCCGCAGCGTGTGTTTTTCGTCGGGCGTGATGCTGAGTTCGAGATGCTGCGTCGTGGGCGGGAGCCAGTCGGGGATTTTTTCCGGCCACTCGACGGCCAGACACCACGGCGAGATCATGAAATCCTCCAGCAGCAGATCCTCGACTTGTTGGGCGTTTTCCAGTCGGTAGGCGTCGAGGTGCAGCAGATTCACCCGGCCGCGGTGCAGCGTGAAAATGTTGAACGTGGGACTGGTGACCGGGCCGCTGATGCCCAGCCCGCGTGCGAGCCCCTGCACAAACGTCGTCTTGCCCACACCCAGGGTGCCGTGCAGGGCGAGGGTGGTGTCGGGAGGAAGGGTGGCGGCGAATTTCGCGGCCGCGGCGCGGGTGGCCTCCGCCGAGGTGGTCGTGAGACCGGCGCGAAGCATTTCGAGAATATTCATGACCTCTATGGGTTATCGGGGGGGCTCCCGTCACCGGGCACGGGAACTGCACCACCCTCGTCGTGGTCTTTTCTCACTATGACGCGGCGAGCGCGTCGCGGCCCCAACAAGATGACCATTTCGGGAAGGGGTGAAGTTCATGCGGGTCCTCAATCAGCGCAGGTGTTCATAGCCGGAATAATTCGCCAGCGGTATGGCCTCGGCCGGCGCCTTGCCCACTGGCACGAAGCGGCCGATGCAGGACAGGCGCACCCGCGGAAAGGCGCGGCGCCACGCCCGCCCGAACGCCGCGCGGTCTGCCCGCGAAGAGAGAGCAAACACGAGTTCATAGTCTTCGCCGTCGGTGAGCGCCGCCCGCAGATCACAGCCGGTTCGCCGGGGAATCGCGTCGGGCGTGAGGGCCGGGGTACTCTGTTTTGGCGTCAAAGCGTGAAGATCTTTTGCCAGCCCATCGCTGACGTCCATCATCGCGCGCACGGCCCGATGTCGTGCGAGCCACGCGCCTTCGGCCAAACGAGGTAAAAAGCGATAGTGATGGCCGGCCCGCAGGCTGCCGCCCAACACGCCTGTGACATAAATCCAATCACCGTTCCGGGCGCCGTGGCGGGCGACAAAGCGCGGCCCGGCTGCCTCGCCCAGCAGGGTGAGGCTGGCCGCCACCATTCCGTCCGCCTGGGCCACATCGCCGCCGACGATGCGCACGCGATAACGCATGGCACAGGCCGCGAGCCCGCGGTAAAACTGCTCCAACCATCGCCGGCTGACGCGGGCATCCAGCGTCAGGGCCAGCACGGCCGACGTTGGGCGACCACCCATGGCGGCGAGATCGCTGAGGTTGCGCTTGAGCAATTTTGCGCCGACGGCCCGCGGTGGCACGGTCGCGTCGAAATGCCGGCCGAAGATGACCGGATCAACCGTGAGCAGTTGCCGGCCGCGTGACGCGGGCAGAACCGCACAATCATCCCCGATGCCGAAGGGGGACCGAGGCGAGGCGGGGCCGAGCCACGTTTGGATGGCCCGGATGAGTTGTTGCTCGCCGAGGGCAGCGACCGAATCGCGACGACGTTGGGTCAGAGGATGCATGGCCCGAGCAGGCGAATCAGGGACTCACGCCGGCGAAAATCAGAATGACCGTGTTCAGGTTGAACAAGGCGTGGGCGACCATCGACGTTCCAATCCGCCCCGTGCGCTCGTAGGCGAGGGAAAAAATGATGGCGAGCGCGATGAGGGGCAGGAGGCTGGCGAGGCCATCGAGGGTGTTCCAATTCACGTGCAGGGAGGCGAAGATCACCGCCGGGGCTGCGAGGGCGACCCCGCGCGGCATCCGGGTGCGAAAATAGCGAAACAGCCCGGCGCGAAACGTGAGTTCCTCCGTTACGGGCGCGATGGCCACCGCCAGGGCGATCATCACGGAGAGCTGCCACGGCGAATCGATCTCCGTAAACATATGGATCAAGTCCTGCTTTTCCGCGGGCAGGCCGCAGGTCTTCAAGGCTGTTTCCCAGAGGACGCTCGTCGCCGTCAGGATGGGGAGCGAGATGAGAAAGGTTGCGGCGCCGGCCACGAAGATGTTTCCGCCCGGCTGGGTGGCGGCGCCACGGCGCGTGCGATCGACGCCAAAGTGGTAGGCCGCGATTCCTGCGAGCATCCCCAATTGCGCGCCCGCGCCGTTGATGACGGTGACGGCATCGCCGGCCAACGGTAACCGCCGCAACAGCGCGCCCACCGCGACCACGGCTCCCATCGAGCCACAAATGACGAACATCAGGAAGGTCAGGAATTCGCTGACCGGCGCCTCCCACGGGAGGAGGGGCGAAGGTTTGCGCTCCGCCCGGGCCGCGGGGCTGACCACCAGGCGCCAGAGCAACCCCAGGCCGACGATGAGGAGGAGGATATCGTAGGTCGTGGCGATGAGCGTGGCGCGTTCGGACATCAGTAACGAGTGCGGAGGAAAAAGGGCCGATGAGCAACGCCAAGTGCGGTGGCTTGGACAGCCGGGAGTGCGGCGGCGCTCGAACCTTTGTTCGTCGTTCCGGCTGCAGCCGGAATGGATTTTTCAGCGCCCGAAGCGGAACGACGGACGCCTGGTGGGTGATCAACCCACCGCCGGTCAGAGACCGGTGCTACTTTCCGACAATCCGACCGTCGGTGAAGACAACCCGGCCGTCGACGAGGGTCGTCTTGACGCGGCCGGTGAGCGTTTGCCCGTGCCAGGGCGAATTGCTGGACTTGCTGAATCCCTGCTTGGCGTCGTAGCGCCACTTTTCATCCAGCGCAAAGAGACACACGTCGGCCGCGGCCCCGGGGGTGAGGGTACCGCCGGGCAGTTTCATCACGTTCGCGGGCCGGCGGGTCATCAGGTCGATGACGTAGGGCAGTTTGAATTTGTTCTGCCGGACGAGCACCTCGAGCGTCACGGCCAGGGCGGTTTCAAGCCCGAGGATGCCGTTGGGGGCGAAGTCGAACTCCTTGTCCTTCTCGTAATCCGTGTGCGGGGCGTGATCCGTGGCCACAATATCGAGCGTGCCGTCCCGAAGGCCCGCGATCAACGCCTTCCGATCCGCTTCGGTGCGGAGCGGCGGATTCATTTTGAAATTTGGGTCGTATCCTGAGAGCGCGTCGTCGGTCAGGGCAATATGATGCGGCGTGGCCTCGGCCGTGATGCGCGCCCCACGGGCCTTGGCCCGTCGAATGATATCGACGGAGAACTGGGAGGAAATGTGCTGCAGGTGAATGTGCGCCCCCGTGTATTCCGAGAGGATGACGTTGCGCGCCACGATCAGGTCCTCGGCGGCGTTCGGCCAGCCGCGGAGCCCGAGGCGGGTGGAGACGATGCCTTCGTTCATCACGGAACCTTGGGTCATCGAATGATCCTGACAGTGGTCCATGACCGGAAGGTCGAACATCTTGGCGTACTCCACCGCGCGCCGCATGAGATCGTTGGACTGCACGCAGTCCCCGTCGTCGGTGATGGCCACCACGCCGGCCCGTTTGAGCGAACCGATGGGCGCGAGCGCCTGGCCTTTCATGCCCACGGTGATGCAGCCGGTCGGGAAGATATGAACGATGGCATCCCGCGAGATGACGTCCTTCATGAATTGAATCGTGCCGGCGTTGTCCGCCACCGGCGAGGTGTTGGGCATGCAGACCACGGTCGTGAACCCACCGGCGGCGGCGGCGTGCGAACCGGTGGCGAAGGTTTCCTTGTGCGTCTGGCCGGGTTCGCGGAAGTGCACGTGGATGTCGACCAGGCCGGGGCAGGCCACGAGTCCCCCGGCGTCGATTTTTTTGGCGCGCTTCTTCGCCGCGGCAGGCAGCGAGGCAACAAACTTGCCGTCGCTGATAAAAATATCGCCGAGGGCGTCCCGCTTGGCAGCGGGATCAATTACGCGGGCGTTTTTGATCCAGAGAGAGGGCATGGGTTAAAGCTCCAACATCCAAGCACCAAGCGCCCCTGAAGCACCAGGTTTCAAAAACCAAAGGGCGCAGCGGGAGTTGAGGGGAGGTTCTCTCATGGAAGTTTCATTGGATGGTGGCGCTTGGGATTGGGCGCTTTTAGCCCGTTGGCATGACCGACTCCGGCTGTCCACCCGCGCAGAGGTAGAGGACGGCCATCCGCACGGCGATGCCGTTGGTCACTTGTTCGAGAATCACGCTCCGGTCGCCGTCGGCGAGCTCGCTGTCGATTTCGACGCCGCGGTTAATCGGCCCCGGGTGCATGATGATGGCCTTGGGGTTGAGCCAGGAGGCGCGGGTCTTGTTCAGCCCAAACATGCTCGTGTATTCGCCGAGGGAGGGAAACAGGCCGGCGGCCTGGCGTTCGTGCTGGATGCGCAGGAGCATCACCACCTCGGCATCGGCGAGGGCTCCGCGCAGGTCGTGCGAAACACTCACCCCCATCGCCGTGAACCAATGCGGCACCAGGGTGGAGGGCCCGACCAGTGTGACGGCCGCGCCCATCTTGGTGAGCGCATGGATATTGGAGCGGGCGACCCGGCTGAAAAGAATGTCGCCTAGAATGACCACCTTGCGTCCGCGCAAAGAGCCGAGGTGCTCCTTCATGGTGAAGGTATCCAGCAGGCCCTGGGTCGGGTGCTCGTGGGCCCCGTCGCCCGCGTTGATGACCGGGATGTTCAGGATGCGGGAAAGATAGAGCGGCGAGCCGGCCGCGGCATGGCGGATAATCAGCATGTCCGCCTGCAACGCCTGAATATTTTCAGCGGTGTCGCGCAGCGTCTCGCCCTTGGTCGTGCTGCTGCTGGAGCCGTCGACCGAAATCACGTCGGCGCTCAGGCGCTTGGCGGCCATGTCGAAAGCCATGCGCGTGCGCGTGCTCGGCTCGAGAAAGAGGTTGACGATGGTCTTCCCCCGAAGCGCCGGCACTTTGCGGACACTGCGGGTGAGCGTGCGCTTGAACGCGGCCGCCGTCGCATGGATTTGCTCAATCTCGGTGAGCGAGAGTTGTTCGAGCGTGAGGAGGTGGCGGCGGGTCCAGGACATTTCGTTCAAAATTCCCAACACCAAAGGCCAAGCGCCAAATAAATTTCCACTCTCAGCGAACGGCCAAAAGGCAAAGCGGGGGTTGGTTTTTGAGCATTGGTCATGGGGATTGTTTTTGGCGTTTGGGATTTTGCCGGCAGGTCGTCAGCGGGCCGATCGCCCCGCGGTGGTGCCGGCGCGTTCGATCCGGATACTATCGCGCTTGAAACTGGTCGGATCGAGATTCACGAGCACTTTTTCGTCCTCGTCGGCCAACAGTTTCATTCCCGCATAGTCCGCCGCCAGCGGCAGACGCCGGCCGGCGCGATCGACGAGCACCGCCAGTTCGACGCGGGCGGGGCGACCGTGGTCGAACAGTTCGTCGAGTGCCGCCTTGATTGTCCGTCCGGAAAAAAGGACATCGTCGACCAGAATCACGTGGGCGCCATGGACGTCGGCCGGGATATGCGTCGGGGCGATTTCCTTCGGAATCGGATGCTGGCCGATGTCGTCGCGATGAAACGAGATATCGAGCGTGCCGGCGAGCACCGTGCGTTGGGGATTGGCCGTGGCGAGCTGGCGGGCGAGCCGGCAGGCGAGTTCAATGCCCCCGTTGGCGACGCCGAGCAGCAAAAGGCTGGGGGAATGCCGGTGTCGCTCGGAAATAGCCGCCCCGAGCCGCGCGATGGCAGCCTGAATCTCCGCCGAACCGATGCTCTTGGGATTGCCCACCGTTTTATTTGTGACCGGTGCCGAGGAGGGTGGGAAGGATTTTATGAACGAAATTATTGGCCCACCTTGGGACGCAACGTTCGGAGCACGGGAACCGGGCGGGAGATACCCCGGGCGGGCGATGCGGCGCCTAAGCCGGTCCAGTTGAAAGTTGAGAGGTGAACGTTGAAAGTGATGAAAGGCGGGGCGAAATCCCACTTTGGGGGTTAGGTTCGAGCCAAACGGATCGGTGACTCCGCTTTCGCGGGATACACCGCGGTAAATTTTTTGCCCGCCGGCGCTTTCAATTTTAAACCTTCAACGCTCAACTGAATTTTTCCGGCTAAGGCACCTCGTACACTTCCACCATCCCGATCCCCGTCGTGCCATCCACACCGCTCATTTGCACGGTGTAGTTGCCGGGATCGAGCGTCACGATCATGGCGGCATCCCGACTCGTGGGATCGGAGAGGCGAAAGGCGCTCACCTGTTCAAAGAGGGTGGAAAGGGACGCGCTGCCGCCCCAGTCGTCGTTCTCCCCGATTTTTGTCTGACCCCGGTAGAGGTCGATCCGGGGATTTTGCAGGGCGCCGGAAAGACCGAACGGAATCAGGGCCGGACCGATGCCGCGGATCAGGACTTTCATCTTTTGCGTGCCGGCAATGGAGAAGCCGGCGGCTAACCCGCCGATGCCCGTGTTGACCTGGCTGCGGGCGGAGAGATTGGTCAGCCGGCTTTCCGCTGGTGGCGCGAGACTGAGGAAAGGCTCGAGATCGTAAAGTTCCGCCAAGGCGATACCGGTCGTGGCATTGTTGCCGGTGAGTTCGGCCGTGTAGTTTCCGGCCGTCACGTCTTGTCGGAGTGCGGAATCCTTCGAAGTCGCCGGGATCTCAAATGCGCCCACGCTGGCGGCAGCAGCGGACAGCACCGCGGTCCCACCCCAGTCGTTGTTGGAGTTGAGCATGGTGGAGCCGGAAAGCAGCCGCACGCTCGGATCGCCCAGGGCGGGTGACACGTCGAACTGCGCGAGTGAGGGACCGATCCCGCGGAGCAGGAGTGGCTTCGCGCCCCGGCCGGCGACCGCGAACCCGACCGTCATGGTTTGCGGGCCCGTTCCGGTGGGCGCGCGGACAGAAAGATTGGTCAAGCGGCTGGGCGCCGGCGGCGGTTCGTCGACAACGACCGTGGCCGATTTGCTGACCACCGATCCCTGTGGTCCGCGAACCGTAACGGTGTAGGTGCCGCTGCTGGCGGGTGTCGCACGGGCGATCGAATAAGTGGGGCCGGTGGCCCCGGCAATGACTTGACCGTCTTTGCGCCACTCATAGGTCAAGGGACTTTCGCCGGTGGCGGTGACGCTCAAATTCAGCGCGGATCCGGCCTGGAGCGTGGCCCCCTGCGGCGGCACCGTAATGGCGAGAAGCGGAAAGGCGACCGCGCGACCGGTGCGACGTGCGTTGTGGCGGTACTGCGGCCAGGGGCCGGTGTTGGCGGTCGCGCCAATGTCGAAGGCGTAGACCTTGGCGTCATTGCTGCCGACATAGAGCGTCGTGCCGAAAATCGCCGGACTCGAACGAATCCAGTCGGCCGTGTCGTAGGTGCGCTTCAAGGTGCCGTCGGCATTGATCGCGTAGAGCCGACCGTCGTAGCAGCCAATGTAGACAACGCCATTCGCGTCCACCGCGGGCGAGCTGGCGCGGACTTCGTCGCCCAAGAGGCAGGTCCAGCGGGCGATGCCTGTGGTGGTGTCGACGGCATGAACCTTGTGATCGTAGGCTCCGTAATAGACCGTCCGGCCGTCTGCGCTCAGGGCGGGGCTCGAGGTCGAGCCTAGTTGCGCGCCGGCGTAAACCCAGCGCTGCGTGCCCTGCGGCGTGACGGAATACAATTCTCCGGAAACCAGCACGGTGAAGTAGAGGTTGCCGGCGGCATCAAGGGCCGGTGCGGTGAAAATTTCGTTGCCCGCGAGGAAAGTCCATTTGACCGAACCGTCGGGATTGAGCGCGTAGAGATTATGATCGTCGGAGCCTTGGTAGATGGTGCCATCAGGCGCGATGGACATACTGGCGTAGCTGGCGGTGTCGTGCACACTGCGGCGCCATTTCGTCGAGCCGTCAGCGGGATTGAGCGCGTAGAGAAAGCCATCGGTGACTTTCACGTAGATCGTGCCGTCGGTCGCGATGCCGGGACTGGCCATGACGACGTTCGCGGAGCCAAAGTCGTGGACCCATTTGCGCGTGCCCGTCGGGTTAAACGCGTACAAGCGTCCATCATAGGAACTGACATAAAGGGTGCCGTCGCTGGCCACGGCGGGCGAGGTGCTATCAATCGAGCCGCTGGTTGCCGCCGTCCATTGAAGGTATCCGTCGGAATTAAAGGCATACAATAACTTGTCGGTGCTCCCGAAATAGACCGTGCCATCGCTCCCGACCGCGGGCGAGCCCGTGACGTTGTCGCCGGCGGCGGCCTGCCAGAGGGCATCGACGACCGTCAGCGTGAAATTGCCGGACACGGCAGGGCTTTTTGAGTCGACGACGATCGAGTAGGTTACCCCACCGATCGCCTCGACGGGGCAAAGGCTGCCCTGGTGGGTCGCGCTGATCGCGGCGTTATCGTTTTCGGCGATGTACGTCAGCGAGGTGAGGGCGGTGCCCGTGAAAACGGCGAGCACGGGATCGAAGTCATTGCTTTCCGCCGCAAATTGAAACCGGCCGGTGCGCGGAGCGGTCCAGCGATACCATAGCGAATTGCCGCCCGGCCAGCCGAGCACATGCGGTTCACCCGCCTCGCGGCTGCAGTGGGCGTTGGAGGCGGTGATTTTCACGCTCTGGCCGGTGAGAGGCTGGGCCCCGGCAAACTGGTCGTTCGCGGGCGTGGTGCCGATGTTCAGGAGGGTGAGACCGGTGTCCCCATCCGCGCTGGCCACGACGATCTCGTAGCGGACGCCGGCCTGTGCGGCAAAGGTGAGCCGACTGGTGATCAACTCGATGCGGTTCTCGGTGAGGTAATTGTTATTGGCACTGACCAGGGTTAGTCCGGCGGACGAGATCGGGGTCCCGCCAGCCGGAAGCGTGTAAATGGCCAGCACCGTATCGTAGCTGCTGCCGGCCGTGTCGACGACGACCGAGCCGCTCACGGTCGGAGTCCACTCCCACCACAACGAGGCGGTCGCGCTGACGCCGCCGTGGAGTGGCTCGCCGACTTCGGTCGTGGCTCCGGCATTGCTCGAGCGGGCGATCACATTGTCCGAGCCGAGTCGGGCGCGCGCGGCAAAATTGTCATTGAAGGGACGGTTGGAACTAGCGGTGAGGGCGCCGAGCAGGTTCAACCGGCCGCCCGTGGCCGCCTTGCCCGCGAAGCGGCCGCCGGCATCGACGCCGCGAAGGAGCCGGTTGATGAGTTGCCGGTAATTGTCGGCGGGGTATTGTGCCTTGAGCAGCGCGAGAGCGCCCGAAACGTGGGGCGCCGACATGGACGTTCCACTCTTGAGGGCGGTGCCGGTGGTGGAGGAGTAGCTCAGGGAAAGGATGTCCGAACCCGGAGCGAAGAGGTCGACGATGCTGCCGTAGTTGGTGGAGAGGTTCAACTCGTCGCGGCGGGTGGAATTACCGACGGTCACGATGTTATCCAGGGCGTGGCTGGCGGGGTACGAACGCGACACGTCCAGGTTCGCGCCGGCATTGCCCGCCGCGGTCACAAAGATAATGCCGGCATCGCGGGCGCCTTTGATTGCGTCAAATTCGGCGCTAGCAAAGCCCACGCCCCCGTCCTCACCGTAGCTGGCGTTGATAATGTGGGCGCCGTGACTGATTGCGTAATTGACCCCGCGCGCGATGTCTAAAACCGAGCCATACCCGGAAGCGGGGAACACCTTCACCGGCATGATTTGCACGCGCCAAGCCACCCCGGTGACGCCGAAGGCATTGTTGCCGGCCGCACCGATGGTGCCGGCCACGTGAGTGCCATGGCCATTGTCGTCGGCGGGATTGCCGCTCGAACTGTTGTTAATAAAACGCGCCCCATTGACGTCAGAGAACGTGGGGTTCGGGTTCTGCCAGATGTTGCCCGCCAGATCCTGGTGGTTCACGTTCACGCCGGTGTCGACCACCGCGACGATGACCGCGGGCGCATCGTGGATGATGTCCCAAGCGGCGGTGGCATGAATGTCGGCATTGGCGACGCCGGAGGATTGCCCGGTATTCTTCAGGGCCCAGAGCGCGCCGTTGAGGAACTGCGGGTCGTCGGGCTCGGTGGCGATTTGCCGGATGTAGTCGGGTTCGACGTATTCATACCGGCCGCTGGCGCGAAGCCGGGCGATCGCCGCCGTGGTGTCTTCCGTATCATCCAACTCGATGGCCCGCAGATCTCGAAAACGCGTGAATTTTTCCCGTACCCGCACCCCGTCACGGGCCTCCTCCGCCTCAGCCGTGGCGCGACGCGACTCCTGGGGCCGCGCAAGGATGACGTGGTCACGAAACCCCTGGGCCAGCTCCCGGGCGGTGAACGGCGTGCGCTCCGGCTCCGGAATAGGCGCCGCGTGCACGGCCAGGCAGGCCAGGGCGAACAGCAAATGGGGAACGGCGCGCTTCAATTTGGCGAACAATGCTAAATGTTTCCGCCGAGACAAGTGATGTCGCGACAAGGGTCGTTGGACTTGCGGTCGAGGGGAGGGCGATTGCGCCAAGGCGCGTGAAAGTCGTGCGACCGGGGGCGGTCGCGCGGCTAGCTCACGCCTTAACCGGTGGCTGGCCCGGTCCCTTTGCCAGGTGCCCGGCATCCACGACCTCCTGGAGCATTTTTTCGGCGTAGTGCCACAATTCAGCGCTGCCCTCGGCAATGTGGCGGTTGCGCCCGACGACGCGGTCGTGGGTGATGCCATGACGGTTCCAGGCGGCGCCTTGCGAGCGACAATTCAGCAACATCGGCTGGAAGCGATCGACGGCGGTGGCGAATCGTGCCTCCAGCGTTTGCTTCTCTTCGAATTCATCCCAGAGGCCGCGAAATTCGCGCGCCTGATCGGCGGGGAGCAGGCCAAAAATCCGTTCCGCCGCCACGGCTTCGCGTTCGTGCTGGTGGGCCATCGCCGCGGTGTCGTAGGCAAACGTGTCGCCGGCGTCGATTTCGACGAGGTCATGGACGATCAACATCTTCAGCACGCGCAACACGTCGAGGTTCGACGCGTTGGCATGCTCGGCGAGGACGATGACGCAGAGGCAGAGGTGCCAAGAATGCTCGGCATCGTTTTCCGCCCGCCGGCTGGTCGTGTTGATCGTCTGGCGGAAAATCTCCTTCAGTTTGTCGCACTCGGCGATGAATTCGATTTGGGCCGCGAGCCGGGCGGCCGGAGAGTTCGCGGGAGAGCCGGAGGTGGTAGCCACGGCACCCACGAAACACGCGAACGGCTGGACGGCAACCGTCGTCTGGGTAGCGCCGGTCTCTGACCGGCGTCGGGGACAAGACGACTGCGTTACCAGCAACGCGATAAAACACGTTGCGGATCGCCGGAGGAAAAGAAACGCCGGTCGGAGACCGGCGCCACTTCGGTTGCAGGAATGCGATTACCGCACCACGCGCGCGCCGCCGCCGGAAATCTGTTTCTCGACTTCCTTGCGCGTGACCATCGACGTGTCGCCGGGCGTCGTCGAAGCCAGCGCGCCGTGGGCGGCACCGTATTCGACCGCCTTTTGGGCGTCGTTGAACTGCATGAATCCGAATTGGAGGCCGCTGGCGAAGCTGTCGCCGCCGCCGACGCGGTCGAGGATCTCGAGCTCGGGATACTTGCGGCTCTCGTGGAATTTGCCGGCGTGCCACAGGATGGCACTCCAGTCGTTCTTGGTGGCCGTGATCACCCGGCGAAGGGTGGTGGCCGCGACCTTGAAATTCGGGAATTCCTTTACCGCCGTTTCGATCATCGCCTTGAACGCGTCGGTTTCGATGGCGCTGATGTTGTGATCGACGCCCTTGACCTCGAAGCCGAGCGAGGCCGTGAAGTCCTCTTCGTTGCCAATCATCACGTCGACGTTCTTGGCGATCTCACGATTGACCTCCTGCGCCTTCTTCAGTCCGCCGATCGTCTTCCACAGCGACGGACGGTAGTTCAGGTCGTAGCTGACAATCGTGCCGTGTTTCTTGGCGGCCTTGACCGCTTCGACGGTGAGTTCGGCGGTGGTGGCGGAAAGCGCGGCAAAGATGCCACCCGTGTGAAACCAGCGGACGCCGAGCTTGCCGAAGATATGGTCCCAATCGAAATCGCCCGGCTTGAGCTGGGAGGCGGCGGTGTTGCCGCGATCGGGATTGCCGACGGCCCCACGCACGCCGAATCCACGCTCAGTGAAATTGAGGCCGTTGCGCACGGTGCGGCCGATGCCATCGTCCTCGCGCCATTTGATGAAGTCGGTGGCGACGCCGCCCTGCATGATGAAGTCCTCGACGAGATGGCCGATTTCGTTGTCGACGAAGGCGGAGCAGACGGCGGTTTTGTAGCCGAAGCATTTGCGCAGGCCGCGCGACGTGTTGTATTCGCCGCCGCCTTCCCAGACCTTGAATTCGCGGGCGGTGCGAATCCGTCCCTCGCCGGGATCGAGGCGAAGCATGACTTCGCCGAGGGAAATTTGGTCAAACGCGCAGGATGCGGAGGGCTTGATGGTGAGGCTCATGGTGAAAAGCGGAGAGTGTAAGGACTAAGGTGGAGGGTTGAAGAGGGAAGTTTGGGCGCGGTGGACGAACGGCGGATCAACGCGGACGAGGCGAAAAGGAATTAGCGAAGAAGGCCGCGAGGTTGGGGTCAATCCCGAGGTTTCGCCGGCTGGAAAAAGTGGTGCCGCGGTCGTTCTGCTGGGGACGCGGCGCCCGCGCCGCGGGAAGATGAGGAAATGCCGCGACGCGGGCGTCGCGGCTACAGTGAACGCTGGCCGAAAGTGACTGACCGCCACTAAAGCCGATCCAAATATTGGATCAGTTCAAACGTATGATCGTTCAGCTGCTTCATGTTTTCGATCAACGGCTGGTAGGGATCATAGTTGGTGTTGACGATGCCCTTGTTGGAGTCGCGGTTCGACGGATCGGTCGTCAGGTCCTCCGGGTCGTTGTCCTGATAGGTAAACCAATGCCACCCGACGCACGAACGGCTCTTCAGCAGTTCGATCGTGAAGTTTTGATAGAAGTAACCCCGGTCCTGTTGGGTCGGGACATTCCAGCCGGCGCCCGATTTGTTGGGTAGTCCGGAATCTTCTCCTTTGACGTACCACTCGGTAATCAGAAACGGCTTGGCCGACCAGGTCTCCCAATTGGCCATGATCGATTGGACCGGTTCCCATTTCCGATAGTGATTGATCGACACGATATCCATGTACTTCCCGGCCACCCGGAACATCTCGGGATTATTCAGCTCCTCGGTTTCCTGATTGAACCGGCATCCCAGGTAGAGGTGGTTGGGATCATATTTGCGGATGACCGCCGCGACTTTCCGGAGGTAAGTTTCCAGATAATAGCCGGTGAACGCCAGCCGATCTTCGGCACTCACGTCCGCCATCGTGGCGTCCTTGCCCTTGCGCTCGTCGAGCCATTTCTTGGCTGCGAGGTAGCCGGCTTCGGTCTTGCCGAGAAAGTTCAAGTGCCGGTCGAGGGCGTCGTTTTTCCAGGGAAGTTCGTTGTCCGTGTAGTAGCCCAGCAGAAATTTGTTGTTCGCATACTTGGCGATCGGGGCGATCGATTTTTCGACGTAGGTGTCGAATTCTGGATCGAAGACCATGGCCAGGTCGTACCGGTAGCCCTGCCAGCCGGCGACCGGGTACACCCCGCCGAATTTCTTGATGTGTTCTGCGCGATAGCTCCCCATCGGATTCGCAATCACCGAAAAAACCAGCGGAATCTGGTTATCATGGATGAGGTCGACGTCGGACCAGGCGCCGGCGCCATTGAAGCCGTTTTGCCGGAGGAAGCCGCTCTCCACTTTTACCCAATTGCTGTTGCTGCGGTATTGGCTGGCCAGGGCCGCCCGTTGGTTTCTCGAGGTTCCCGGTCGGAAGACGGCCACGCCCTTGTGAATGAAAGGATAGCCGTCGGGATCAACGATCCACCAGCGGTTCCCGCGTTTTTCGACCCGGAAAAATCCGGTGCCCGCTGAGGGCGATACCTTCCAGCCGCCATACACCGAAGCGCCGGGATCGGCGGAGAAATTGAAGCCCGGGAGCGTGTCGATCGTCTTCGCCAGATACGTCCGCCAATTCGGATCGGTGGCGTTCTGTCGGGCCCGGACCTCGTGCACGGTTGGGCCACCGCGGGCAAGGGCCGTGGTGATATCCGAGCCGTTCTCCA
>CANJNJ010000066.1 GCA_947474995.1 Opitutaceae bacterium
CACCTCGGCTGGGGTGAACTGCAACAATTGCTGCAGGACCGCGTTTATGTGCGGTATCCCTGTGAGATCGTCTTCGACGCGGCGCCGCTGCAGGAAGGCGAATTTGCGCATCCCGTGCAAAAAGGCGCAACCCCCGAGGACGGCTTCACGATGTATGTGCATCCGATCTACGCGCTCGAGTTGGAGTGCGTGCCGGCGCTCGTACTCTATCAATTGGTGGCGGTGAACTATGGCGAGTTTGCCTCGGCGGATGAGGCGGAGAGCTTCGGAGCGGCCGCCCTCGGGCTGACCCGCGACGAATACTATGCCCGGCTGTGTGACTTGGTGGAACGAATCGGAGTCGTCGTCGACGACGCCCCACCCGTGGAGGCGGAAGGTTGCAGTTGTGGTGGTGGTGGGTGCGGCGGCGAGTAGGCCGTTATTCGTTTCAACGGGCAGGCGAAGCCCAAGCCGCCTTGAGTGGGCAAACCGAACCCAGGCAACCAAGCCATGGATCACAAAGAGGCATGGCGCGGCGGAGCCGCAAACAAAACTCGGCCGGCGGAAAAATTCAGAAGCCAGGAAGCCATGAATCACGTTGTCTCCCGTCGCCAAATTCTGGGCACACTCGGCAGTGCGCTCGGCTGGCTGCTGGGCCAGCCCGCGGCCCAGGCCGCGAAGGATACCGTGCAAAAGGTCCTCGCCCATGGCAGGGCGCCCAAGGGCTACGATCCCTATGCCCACAAATGGCTGATGTGTGTCGACGTGGATCGTTGCATCGGCTGCGGGCTGTGCGTTGACGCCTGCAAGGCGGAGAACCATGTGCCGGAGGCGGCGAGTTATTTCCGGACCTGGGTGGAGCGCTACATCATCAAGAAGCCGGGCCCCGGGGGCGAGGCTTCGCGGGGGGCCGTGCAGGTCGATTCCCCGAATGGTGGGCGCCAGGGTTTTCCCCCGAGCCTCGTGCCGCGCTCGGAGATCCTGAAGTCCTTCTTCGTCCCGAAACTTTGCAACCTGTGCGAGCATTCGCCGTGTTCCCAAGCCTGCCCGGTCGGGGCCACCTTCGACAGTCCGGATGGGGCGGTGTTGGTCGACCCGACGTATTGCATCGGTTGCGGTTTCTGCATCCAGGCTTGTCCCTACGGCTGCCGGTTCATGAATCCGATTCCGTCGGCGCGAGGTCGACCACGTCTGCCTCGACGAAATGGGAAAATTCCTCTTCTACGCCCTGCTGGTGGACTTCACCGTGGAGGGTCTCGACTGGCTCCACCGGCTCTACGCGGCCGACGAATCAATTTTTGTCCTCAAGCAACTGGCGGGAGGGCGGCTCTTCAACACCCTCCTCGTGATCCAACTCTGCCTTGGCACGCTGCTGCCACTCCTGGCTCTGGGTTCAATTCAGGTTCTGCCCGGACGCATTCCGGTCTGGTTCCGGCAGCGCATTTATTTCAACAGCGCCTTCCTCATTCTCGCGGGCGTGCTGGCCATGCGGTGGAACGTGGTCATCGGCGGCCAGCTGTTTTCGAAGAGCCTGCGGGGGTTCACCACCTTCAAACTGGGACTGGCGGGCCAGGAAGGCTGGCTGCTCTCGGTCGCGTTGATCATGCTGCCGTTTGCGGTTCTCGGGACGCTGGTCTGGCTTTTCCTGCCGGAAAACAAACCGGAACAGGGCCCCAAGGCCGACGCACCTCTTGCGAGCTGAACGCGGCAGCTGGAGTCACATCCATTCTGCAAGGCGATGTTTGCACTCGGTGGAGTGCCGAAGGAAGTTTCAGGTAATTCAGAAGCCAGAAAGCCATGAATCGACTCCCGGCTTCGTGGCTGCTGAATTCCACCGGGGCTGGTTCCCGCTATCACCGTTCCCGAGACAACCGCAGCCGGTTCTCACCCTAATCCGTGCCAATGACTCACTAATAAAGCCCAGGTAACATCGCCCGGATTAGGGTCTCAGTAGTGTTAATGAGTGGTTTAGAGGGATCCCGCTCACTTGCCCGCCGGCGGTTCGCCGCGTTGCCGGGACCGCCAGCGCGTAAACGACAGCGAGACGATCAGCAGCACGGTGCCGAGTGCCAGGAAGGAAAGAACCCGGTAGATCGGTTCGAACCGGCTGATCCCAACCACCACCTGGTAGATCAAGGTCAGCAGCAGCGTCGTGTGGCCCATCCAGCGGTATTTCTGATTCCGTACGATGAGATTTAACAGGTAGTAGACGGAGGCGAGGCCGACCCACGCGAGGCCGACATAGCGACCCGGTACGAGGTGATACAGCGCGTAGGGAAAGACAATGAACGCACTCAACAGGTACGCGTTCCGCATCAGTTCGGTCTTCAGTTCCAGCCGGTCTCGCTGCCAGTTCAGGATGCGCGCGCTCCCCAGCGCCACCAGGCCGAACCCGAGGCTGACGCCCGACTCCTGCTGCGCGACCACCATGTACCCGAGCACGATGGCGACGTAGATGAGAAAGTTTCCCACCACGATGAAACGCGAGCGAAACCACACCGCCGTTGCCACGACCCCGACGCTCTGCAGCGAGAGCCACACGAAAACCTCCGGCATCGCCGTCGCCTTCATGATCGCGGCGCTGAGCGCGGCATAGCCGGTCATCGCATAAAAAAAGGTCGAAATCCGGCTCTGCTCGCGCCGCCAAAAAAGCACGGCCAGGCCGAGGAAAACGAGCGACGCCACCGCATGGGCCCCGGCAAAGATGGGGCCGAACGACGCGGTCGTGTGGATCAGAAACAGTCCGTAGCCACAGGCGCAATTGAGCAGGGCGCTGATGACGGTCACCGGATCCTCGGTCGCGCGGTCCGGTCGCAGTAAAGCTCCGGTCGCAAAAAGGGCCACGGCGACCAGGAGGAAGGCCGGGGCGATCGCGGGCGCGGCGACAAAATGGTACGCTCCGCCGAGAAAGGGGTTGCCGATCGCCCAAATCAAGTAGGTCGCGGAGGCCAGGGGAATCGCCAGCAGTACGAGACGTAGCCAGCCCGTTTGCCGGGCCGCGGCGACCGTCAGCGCCGGCAACACGATCAGGGTGAACAGGATGACGCCCGCCGAGCCGACCGCGATCGCGGCGGCATGACCCAGTACGAGCGCGATTCCTGCCAGCCACGGTGATTGGCGCCGCCAGGCGATGGCGAGATTCCCGGCCACGGCCAACCCGAGGATCGCGCGACCGATGAGGCTCCCGGTGCTGAGTCCCGGGAAGGCGCCGAAGAAGAAGAGGCGTAGCGTGGCAAAAAACAACAGCGCCATGCCCGCCCCGCGCAGATAACTGGCCACGAGCACGAACGAATTCTGCCACCGACGGGCCAGCAGAAAAAGCCCGGCCCCGACCGCGAGGCCGCCCAAGGACGGGACTCCCCGTGGCAGGCTGGCAAAGGGCAGTGACAGCATGAAGGCGGCACCAAGTGCCAGCGCCAGGATGCCGGCGACGGCGAACCAGTTTTGTCCGACCTCAAATTCAAATTCTTCGGCCGCCGGCACCGGCGTCGACCCGGAGTCGTCGACTGTTTCGGCCAGGGGCGCGACCGTCGTTTCCGGCGTGGCCGGTGCCGAGGGCTCGGCGACCAACCGGGCCTCAAGCCGGGCTAGGCGTTCCTCGATCCGCGCCATGCGATCACTGATCGCCGAGTCCGACAAATGCTGGGGGGTGTCTTCGGACATGCGGAGGGGAGCCGAGTGTCAGCATCCTCGAAAATCGCCCGGAGCGACTACCGGAGTCTTGGCCGATCCTGCGCATATGTTGCTAGCCCGCAGTTTTCCTAACGCGGCTCCGCCGCAACCAGAGGAGCAGAGAAAGCATGGAATTGCGGACAGGAAGCGATTCCTCGACCGGGTGGCGGCTTCGAATTCGTTGAACGAACTACCCAGACTATGCACAGGAGTTCAACCCGAGGCCGGGCAGAGACCGGAGAAATTGGAATGGCCGGGCTCGAACTCGGATTGTCCTCGGTTTGGTCTCCTGTGCACGGGTTTGGCGCTTGGAAGTCGTCGCAAACATGAGCGCTCTGAACCGATATTTGCCTACCGCGGCGTAGCCGCCACCAAAGGAGAGGGAATTTTTTGGCCACAAATTTCACAGATGGGCACAGATGCCGGAGGGTTGAATTGGTGGCTATGACTGGTTTTCGCGGGTGGTCGCCGATGGATGCGGCGGCGTTTCTGCGCAACCGGTGAGGACATGCGGACTGGCTTGGGCCAATATCCGCAAGCACACCGATCCGCTGTCGCCCGTGCACAAGAGCAATCTGGCCCAGCAGGCGTGCGCCAACTGCCACGCCTCGCTCAAGCTCACCAAAAAATACGGTATCGCCTCGCACACCTTCCAGACCTTTGCCGACAGCTATCACGGGCTCGCGGTGCGCGGCGGCTCGGTCGAGGTGGTCAACTGCGCCAGCTGCCACAGTTCGCACGCGATCAAAACGCAGACCGATCCGACGTCTACCGTGCACAAGTCCAATCTCGTGCAGACGTGCGGCCAGTGTCACCCGGGGGCCAACATGCGCTTCACGATTGGATCGGTGCACGTCAGTTCCGAGACGGCGGGAGGCAAGGACGGCAACAGCCCGATTCTCTACATCATCTCGAGCCTCTACGTGGTCCTGATCGTCCTCGTGGTGGGAGGCATGCTCTTCCACCACGCCCTCGATTTTCTGAAGAAAATCCGGCGGAAGCTGGCGATCCAAAAGGGACTCATCGAGGAGGAGCACGTGGCCCACCGGCTGTACCTGCGCATGACGGGGCACGAACGGCTGCAACACGCGGTGCTCGTGATCAGCTTCGTGCTCTTGGTCGTGACCGGCTTCATGTTGCGCTATCCCGAGGCGTGGTGGGTGGTGGCGCTGCGCAACGCGAGTGCGCGGGCCTTTGAGTGGCGCAGCCTCAGCCATCGGCTCGCGGGCGTGGTCCTGCTGGCAGCGGGCGTCTGGCACCTCGGCTATCTGGCGTTCACGGCGCCGGGCCGGGTGCTGTTCCGCGACCTGTGGCCGGGCTGGCGCGACCTAACCGATCCCATCGGAGTTTTGAAATACAACCTGGGCCTGGCGCCGACGAAGCCGGCTTTTCCGCGCTTCAGCTACATCGAAAAGGCGGAGTATTGGGCGCTCGTCTGGGGCACGGTACTGATGGGAATTACGGGCGTGATCCTCTGGTTCGACAACACGGCGATGGGGCTCTTCTCGAAACTGGGTTTCGATATCTCGCGCACGATCCACTTCTACGAGGCGATCCTCGCGACGCTCGCGATTATCGTGTGGCATTTCTATTTCGTGATTTTCAACCCTGACGTCTATCCGATGAACCTCTCGTGGCTCACCGGCCGGATGTCGGAAAAGGAAATGCTCGAAGAGCACCCGCTCGAGCTCGTCCGCCTCAAAGGGGAAGCAGCCGCAACGACGCCCAAACCCGTCGCACCGCCCGAACCCCCGGCCCCACCCGGCCCGCCGTAACGCGAGTGGACGGTTCTCCGGCTGGGAAAACCCCGGCAGGTCAATTCAGAAGCCAGGAAGCCAGGAAACGATCCAGTCACCCAGCATGTGGGAAGTGCCAGAGGTCCGGCTAGCTCCGAACTCTGCGCCTCTGCGCCTTGAGCGAAGCGGGCGGGAGTAAAGGATTGGGAAGGACCGGATAACTCGCGCAGAGGCGCAAAGGCGCAGAGGGGGAATGGAGGGCAGATCTCCGTCGAGGCCGCCGGGCGGTAGCTGCGTTGCGAGGGGGAAAACGGGATTCCTCCGGACGGCGCGGCGGAGAACCTTGAAATCGGGCCGGAGTTCAGGCTGTTTTCCCCCATGACAAAACCTCTGCTGATCAGCGGCCTCATTCTGGCATTGGCCGGCGCGCACGGCCTCGCGGCGATTACCAAGGAGCCGGCGGCCCCGGCGGCGCCGGCGCCGGCTGAGAGTATCAGCGGCAAGGTCGTCGAGACGATGAACGCGGCGACCTACACCTACGTGCTCGTCGACACCGGCAAGAAAAAAGTGTGGGCGGCGGCGCCAGAGTTTGCGGTCAAGGTGGGCGATGCAGTCGCGGTGGCTGAGTCCATGGCGATGACGAACTACCGGAGCAAGACGCTGAACCGCACCTTCGATGTCGTCTATTTCAGTGGGAGCGTGACGGTGAACAATGCGCGCCCGGTCCCGGCGGCGGCCCCGTCAGCGACCGATCTGCCGAAAGGTCATCCGACCGTTGGCAGCGAGCCCGGTGCGGCGGCGCCGGATCTGTCCGGCATCAAACGTGCCGAGAAGGGCCAGACGGTGGCCGAGATTTACGCCGGCAAGGTGAAGCTCGCGGGCAAGCCGATCGCGGTGCGTGGTCGAGTCGTGAAATTCAATGCGATGATCATGGGCAAGAACTGGCTCCATCTTCGGGACGGTTCCGGGGCGGAGGGGTCCAACGATCTGACGGTGACGACCGCGACGACGGCCAAAGTGGGAGATATCGTGCTCGTCACCGGTCCCCTCGTGCTCGACCGCGATTTCGGCGGTGGTTATAACTACGACCTGATCGTCGAGGACGCGACCGTGGTGGTGCAGTAGCCAGCCCGGACTTTTCGCACCGCGGCTCAGGGCCGCAACCGAAGAAAAGATGCGGCAGAACAGGGAGGAACCGCTATTAAATTTCACCGATAGGGTGAAACGGATATCTCCCCTCCGGTTCATCGCTTCCGAAATTATCAGCGGGGTCTGCTCATCGCCGACTGAGCCCAACAAAGCCTGCGATAAGCAGGTCCCAAAGCGGCCGGCGGAGACGATGAGTCGCAGCTGACCTTCAAGGATTCATCCTTTGCTGAATCCCTTCAGCGGTTCACGGGATGGCGGCTGGGCTGGAAATTGTCGCAGACATAAACGCGCTAGGAACTCTATGGGCTAGTGGCCGAGCCGTGACACCATGGCGTAGATGATGAGCACGAGAAGCACGAGGCCGGTGCCGAAGAAAATAAAGCCAAAGGATTTCGCGATGTTCTTGCGACTCTCCCAGTCGTCCAGCTTGACCCGGTAGGTGTCGAGACGGCCATTGGCGAGCAGCCGGTCATACCAGCGCTTCCGCTCGTGGAGCATCTCGGTCTTCGAAATCCGGCCGGAGAAGATGACCGTGTCCATCGGGAATTTCTCGATCCGGAAGTGTGTGTTGAAAAAATGAAAGGAGAAGATGAAGCCGGCCGCGAGCAGCGCTTCGTCCGAGTGCACGACGAGCGCGATATTGATGACCCAGCCGGGCATGAATCGGGTGAAGAAAATCGGGAACCACATGATGAGACCCGAGAACCCGATGATGGCCACGCCCCAGAACACCGCGAAGTAGTCGAAGCGCTCCCAATACGTCCAGCGGTCGAACTGCGGCCGCGGTCCCTTGCCGAAGAACCATTTCTGGTGGGCGACGAAATCGCGCCAGTCCTGCAGCGAGGGCACCATGGAGTCGGGGCCGAACACCAGGGACCAGGCGCGGCGCAGGGTGATCTTCCCGGTGACCGGGTCGCGCAGGTCGCCGCGGTCGCGCCAGAAATTTCCGAGGAGGCTGCCGAGGTGCAGGACGAAATAGGCGAACGTCACCACCGCCGCGTAGTGATGCAGCGTGCGCGCGACCTCGGCGTTGCCCAGCAGCTTGAACATCACCCGGGCCCAGTCGGTGTAGTAGAACTTCAACGGCATCCCGGTGATCACCAGGGCGAGGAAACTCGTCACCATCATGAGATGGAGGAACCACTCAAAGGGGGTGAAGCGGGTGAACGTGTCTTCGTCCAGGTGAGCCTTGGACGCCGCTTCGCGGAACGATTTTGTGTCGTGCAGATAGAGGTAAATGGAGCGGAAGAGCCAGAAGGCGGTGTGGAGGCCAAAGAAGCCAAACACGCCGATCAGCAGCGACGTCATGAACAGGAACACCTTGTTCAGGACCGGGTAGTTGACCTTGTCCAGCGGGTTGGCGTGCGGCTGGTACTCGGTGAACTTCGGTCCGGCGCCGGGGTGGCACTGCTGGCAGGTGCCGAGAATCTTTTCCTTGGAGAGACGCGAACGCGGATCGCTGACCGGGAACATGTCGTGATGCCCGTGGCAGTCGTAGCAGGCGGCGACCGCCGACGCGACGTTGGGTACGCCGAGGGCCATCGCTTTGCCGTGGTAGGTCGCACGATAGTGGACTAGGCGGTCCTCGTGGCATTTGCCGCAGCTTTGGTCGCTGTTGGCCTTGAAGTGGGCGTTCGCCGGTTTCTCGATATCGTGGGCGCTGTGGCAATCCGTGCAGACGGGGCCCCGCTTGTCGCCCTTCACGAGTAGCTGGCCATGCACGCTCTGGTTGTAGGTCTCTTCGATTCCGACGTGGCACTTGCCGCAGGAGGTCGCGATGTTGGCGTGGTTCGAGTGGGAGTCCTTGTCGATGCTGCGCTTGATGTCGTGGACGCCGTGGCAGTCGTTGCACGAGGGCGCAATCACCAGTCCCATCTTCACGAGCGCGCGCCCGTGAATGCTGTCCAGATAGTGGCCGGCGGCCTTGGTCTGGCCCATCCGGTATTCCTTGGTCAGCGTCGAGTCGTCGTGGCAGGCGCTGCACGTCTTCGCCAGGTTGAACTTGAAGACCGGGGAATCCATCTGCTTGACGGGCACCATGTCGTGCTTGCCGTGGCAGCTGGAGCACGAGGCGGCGTCGGACGCGCCCATCTGGTGGCTCATGCCGTGGATGCTGCTGGCAAACTGGGTCGAGGCTTTTTCGTGGCAGGACGCGCATTGCGCGCGCGGCAGTTTGGAGGCGTGTTCGGCTTCCTTGAGCGTGTGGTGACAGTCGACGCAATGGAGTTTGCCGTGCACCGACTTCGCGAAGGGCTCGGGGCGGACGCCGATCCACTCGGGCGCCAAACCCTTCTTGCGCGATTTGAACTCGGCCTCATGGCAGTCCATGCAGTCCTTGTTCGGGACCGCGGGCGGCGCGGCGCCGTTCGGAGTCATGGCCGGTGCATCAGCGGCGTAACCCAGGACGGAGCCGACGACCGCGAGCGTGAGCGCGAAACGTGTCACCCATCGCCGAAACCCGCGCACCACTTTCATCGTGCCAGTATGACGTACAACACCTGCTCCACGCTACGCAGGCCTTGACCGTTCGTGCGCAGCGATTGGCCGCCCGGATGGTTTCAGGGGGCGCTCATGGATTTTAACTGTGCTCGCAACGGTCGTCTTGCGGGGACGCGGCGCCCTCGCCACGTCGAAATGGCGAAGCACCGCGACGAGGGCGTCGCGGCTCCAGCGAGTGTGGACCAAAGGGGCTCACCGCCTTTCATCCGGTTCTGCAGCGATCAAAGAGGCGGGCCGAACTCCGGCGAGGCCGACCTTGGCCCAGTCATTAGTCCGGCCTCGACGGAGCTGGGCCCTCCACCCACGGCCGAATTCCACGCTGACGGAAATCCAGCCGCGCCGCGGGCGGGAGGCGGGCTTACTTCTGAATTCCGCCGTTATGGCAGTCCGAGCAACTCAGCTCCTTGTCGAGTTCCCCGCTGGGATGCTTGAATTCCAAGCCCTTGGCCGAAAGGGTCTCGAGCTCGTTGCCTCGACCCTGCGTCAGGATGGTGTGACACGAACTGCAGTCGCTGGAGCGCACGGCCTGTCCGAGGCTGGTCTTGTGCTTGTCATCATGGCACCGGAAACAGCCGGGCCAGTCCTTGTGGCCGATGTTGTTGGGATAGACGCGCCAGTCGGCTTTGCGCTCCGGAAAAATGGTGGTGCCGAACAAGCGTTGCACCTCGGCGATGGCCGCCGGCACTTCCGTCGCGACGGCCGGATCGGCGTATTTGGACCGGACAAAATCCGCGATTTTCTGGGGAGCATCGCCTGCCGTCGCGATTTCCTTCTGGGTCAGTGCCTGGACGGCGACTCGCTTGATATTGGGAAGTTGGGAATGGAGGGAGCCGGCCAGCATCGACTTCTCGACGACATCGTTGGCGGTGGGAAACACGTGCGCGGGGCGGTTGTGGCAATCCATGCAGTCCATCACTCGAATCTGGCCGGCCGGCGGTTCGCCTTTGAACGAGTCAATCCGGAAGACGCGCGACGTGCCGTCCTTCTGGTTCACGACTCGCATCCAGGGGATGTCCTGGCGCTTGTCGTCCACGGCGTAGTATTCGACGCGCTCGGCGGCGCTGACGTGCCAGTGGATGCCGCCGAGCGGACTGCCCGGCGCGCTCTTGTTCACGTGCAGCAGCATGCGGGCGGTGTAGGGGGTGTTCTTCTTGTCCGAGAGAAAGTGCTCGAAATTGATTTCAACGTTCCCGTGAAATTTTTCGGGCCAGTGGCATTTTTCGCAGATGTCCTGTGCCGGGCGCAGGTTCTTCAGCGGCGTCTCGATGGGTCGCTTGTAGTTGTCCAGCGCGAAGGCCACGAGCTGGTGCGTGCCGTTGATCTTTGCCTTCACGAACCATTCCGCGCCAGAGCCGATGTGGCAGTCGACACAGTCCACCCGCGCGTGCGAACCGCGTTTGTACATCGAAAATTCCGGGCTCATGGCCTGGTGGCAGACTTCACCGCAGAACAGGTTCGACTCCGAATAGTGGTAGGACTCGTAGCTGCCGAAGGCGCTGAGCATGACGAAAACGAGCGCGCTGAACGCAAAAATGACCATGTACCGGCGTTGGCGCTGGTCGGAAAAATCCAGCCTCCAGCGATCCGGCGTCGCCGCGTGCTTCATCATCCAACGGCGCTGTGCCCAGGCCCCGACAAACATGGTGATCAGGCCGGTGATGAGAAACATCGGCGCCACGATGTAGGTGAAGATGCCGAGGTACGGATTCTTTTCCCCCTGGGTGAAATCCATCCAGACGAGCAGCGCGAAGGAGAACAACGCGGCGATGCTGAGGACGCCGCCGGCGGCGCTAATCCAGTTGTTGAAATTGGAGCGCGGCTTCGCCGGGTGGGAGGGAAGCGGGAGAGGGGAGGTGGCGTCAGGCATGGTGGCGGCGGGCGCAGGCGAAATCAGGCAAACAAAACCGGCGCAGACGACGTGCGCGTGCGCCGGTGGTGGCTCAAAGCGTGACAGGCATCAGCCCTTGAACTTGCGGATGTAGGCGACGAAGTCCTTGATCTCGGCGGCGGAGAGTTCGTCCTTGTAGGCCTTCATCTTCTCCTTGCCCTTTTCGGAGATGCCCTCGGTGGTCGCCTTGATGATCTCCTCATCCTTCATGGCGGCCTGCACCTTGGCGTCCGTGTAGTCCTTAATGTTGAGTTTCTTGCCGACCTTGGTCTGGCCCTTGCCGTCGGCACCGTGACATTTCGCGCAATGGTTCTCCCAGTTTTCGGCCGCCGGCGCGGCAAATGCGATGGCCGCCACGGCCAGGAGCGGGCCGGTGACGAAGAGGGTCTTGAGGGTGAGTTTCATGGCAGAGAACGAGTTCAGCTTCTGGTTTGGTTTGGAAGTATGGCGAAAAAATGAGCGGCCGTCTGCGCATCCTTTGCGGACTACATCGCAAACCTTGTCGGGGTGAGCGCGCCCGGCTCAAGGACGTTGCCCCTTGGCATCCCCAAGCCTTGCGCAAGGCTTCGCAGGATTCGCGGAGCCGGCGGGCGACTTTTCCTGCTAACGTGACTCCGGCCTTTTCTGCCATTCAGCCATGTCGACCACCACCGAAAGCATCCGCCAAAGTTTCCTGCGCAGTGCCCTGCGGGAGGGTCGGGATTTCCTGGTGTCTATGAAGCTCACCCTCGTGCTCCTCGGCTTCAGCATGGTGCTGGTTTTTGCCGCGACCCTCGACCAGGTGAACCTGGGAATTTGGGCGGTGCAGGAGAAATATTTCCGTTCCTTTGTGGTGTACACCCAGGTGGGGTCCTTGGTGCTCCCCGTTTTTCCCGGGGGCTACGCCGTCGGCGGACTCCTCTTTCTCAACCTGATCGCCGCGCATCTCTATCGCTTCGCGTTTACGCTGCGCAAAGCCGGCCTTCAACTCGTTCATTTCGGGCTCATCGTGCTGCTCGTCGGCGAACTGTTGAGCGGTCTGTGGCAGCGCGACGCCCACCTGCGGCTCACCGAGGGCGAGACGAAGAGTTACGCCCAAAGTTTTCGCGATCACGAACTCGTCCTGATCGACACCACCGACGCGGCCTTCGACGACGTGATCGCCATTCCGGAGGCCGTGCTCGCGAGCAAGCGGTCCATCCAGCATCCCAAGCTGCCGTTTCGCATCCAGCCGAAGTCGTACTTCCCCAACGCTTCGTTGATCGCGCGCACGGCGAGCACCGCCGCCGCCGGGGCGGAGAAGATCGCGAACGGCGTGGGCGAGCGTCTGACCGTCGTGCCGCGGGCGTACACGCATCGGCCGGATGAGCAGAATGAACCGGCGGCCATTGTGGAACTGACCGGCGCGGAAGGCTCGCTCGGGACGTGGCTGGTTTCGACGGAGATCCCGATGGCGCAGGAATTCCAGCATGAGGGGCGCACGTGGCGGCTCACGCTGCGCACCCACCGGACCTACCTGCCGGTGTCGCTCACGTTGCTGAAGTTCAGTCATGATCGGTACGCTGGCACGGACATTCCCAAGAACTTTTCGAGTCGCCTGCGGTTGGTCACGCCCGACGGACACGAGGACCGCGAGGTGCTCATTTACATGAACAATCCACTCCGGTACGCGGGCCGCACCTTTTATCAGGCGGGTTTTCAAAACGACGATCGCACCACGATTCTCCAGGTGGTCCGCAATCCCTCGTGGACGCTGCCGTACATCGCGTGCACCCTGATGACGCTTGGGCTGCTGCTGCAATTTGGGCTGCATTTGCTGGGTTTTATTGGCAAGCGCCGCGCCGCGGCCGGCACTCCAGCCGTTCCCGCGGGTGCGCGGGCAACCCCGGTGACGGGCCCGGCCACACCCTGAATCCGATGAAGTGCAAATTTTCCCTCGTCGTTACCTTGATCGCGGTTGCCGCCGTCGTCTTTACGCTGCGCCCGCCGCGCAACACCGGGGAGTACGACGTGGTCGGCTTCGGCCGCTGGCCAACGCTAGTCAATGGCCGCCTCAAGCCGCTCGACACCGTCGCCCGTACCTCCCTCCTGATGATGCAGGGTCGCCAGCGAGTGGTAACAGCGGAGGCCCGCACGCTCGCGCCGGCCGAGTGGTTGCTCGATGTCTTTTATCGACCCGAACTCGCGGACACTTATCCGGTCTTCGAGATCGTAAACCCCGACTTGCTGGGTTTGTTGAACTTGGCGACGACCGACGGCGCCGGCGGGAAGCGCTTCTCCGTCCGGCAAATGCTGCCGAAGCTTGCCGAGCTCGAGCGCCAGACGAAGCTGGCCGACGGAGTGGAGTCGGCGGTGCGCACGCCCTTTCAGCGGGCGGCCGTGCAACTCAGCAATGCGCTCGTGCTGTACCAGCAACTCCAGGACAGCATCAACGCGCCGGGGAGAAATGATTTCTTCGCCCAGCTGGAGCGCTTGGAGCCATTGCTGCCGACGCTCGTGCAGGGCCAGGCGGCGAAGGTGGGCGACGGCGTGGCGGATCCGAAGCTCGTGCTGGTCCTGGCCGCAATCTTTGCGACGATGGAGAACCACGCCTCGTTGCGGCCCATTCCCCCGGCGGCCGGTACGGTGGCGCAGGATTGGATGGGGGTCGGCGCGGCTTGGACCGCGGCCCTCGGGAAAGGGCAGGTCGCGCCCGCGGCCAAGGGGTACGCCGCCCTGGGTCAGGCCTGGCGCAACCGCCAGCCGGAAAAGTTCAACCAGGTGGTTCGCGTTCAGCTGGACGACCTTGGTCGTACCCAGCCGGCGGTCATGACGCGCAGTCTGATCGAGGCGCGCTTCAATTCCTCCGAACCGTTCTACAGCGCGGCGGTAATTTATGTGCTGGGATTCCTGCTCGGCGTGGTGTCATGGCTGAAGTGGCCCGAGGTCCTGGGCCGAACGGCCTTTCGGCTTCTCCTGGTCGCGTTTGCGCTGAGCACGCTCGGCATCGCGACCCGGATGTGGCTCGAGTCCCGCCCGCCCGTGACGAACCTCTACTCCTCCGCGTTGTTCGTCGGGTGGGCTGGCGTCGGCCTTTGTGTCGTCCTCGAGCGGCTCCATCGCAACGGGGTGGGGAGCGTGGCGGGAGGAGCCATCGGATTCGCCACCCTGGTGATCGCGCATCACCTCGCGCTGGGCGGTGACACGCTGGAGATGATGCGCGCCGTGCTCGACTCGAACTTCTGGCTCGCGACCCATGTGGTCACGATCACGATTGGCTACTCCGCGACGTTCCTCGCGGGTTTTCTGGCGCTGATCTACGTTTTGCGTGGCACGCTGACCGGTTCGCTGAACCAGGCGTCGGCGACGAGCCTGACCCGGATGATCTATGGGGTGGTCTGCTTTGCCACGTTGACCAGTTTTGTCGGTACGATCCTCGGTGGCATCTGGGCGGATCAGTCATGGGGGCGTTTCTGGGGTTGGGATCCGAAGGAAAACGGCGCCCTGCTCATCGTGATTTGGAATGCGATATTGCTCCACGCACGGTGGGGCGGATTTGTGCAGGCCCGCGGCCTCGCCGTGCTGGCCATCTGTGGTAACATCGTCACGGCGTGGAGCTGGTTTGGCGTCAACATGCTCGGCGTGGGCTTGCACAGCTATGGCTTCATGGACGCCGCCTTCTGGGGCCTCGTCGGCTTTGTTGCGAGTCAGCTGGCCATCGTGGCGCTGGCGGCCATCCCGCTCGAGCGGTGGCGCAGTTTCCGCCGTCCGGCGGCGGCGTAGCGCGGATTTCCAACTGGCGGCGGAGGTCTTGGCGCGCCGCGGTTACTCCACAAAATTCACGCGGTGGCTGGCAATTCATGCGCAGCCGGCTGGCACGACGTTTGGGATACTGGGCCCCTGTCGCTGCCATGATCCTGCCCACCGAAACCGCTCCTGCCACGCCAACGCCCCTGGCCCTGGATCTCATCCGAAAATATTCGATCCCGGGCCCGCGCTACACCTCCTATCCGCCGGCGACGCAGTTCACGGCGAAATTGGCCCCGCTCGGTTTGGAGGATGCAATCTTGCGCGACAATGGCCGGCGCGGGGCCGCGGGCGACCCGACCGAGGGCGGTCCGGTATCGTTGTATTTCCATCTGCCCTTCTGCGAAAGCCGTTGCTGGTTCTGTGGGTGCAACACCGTGATCACCCGGCGACGGGAAGCGGCGACGGAATATCTGGACGACCTGGAGCGCGAAGTCGCCCTGACGGCCGAACTTATGGATCTGCTGCGCCCGGTGACGCAGGTGCACTTCGGTGGTGGGACGCCCACGTTTCTGCCACCCGATGAACTGCGCCGTTTGGGCGCTCTGATTAACAAGTATTTTCGGCTGACGCCGGACTGCGAATTTAGTGTGGAAATCGATCCGCGCCGGCTCACTCGCGAACATGTCCTCGCGTTGCGCGAAATCGGGGCGAACCGCGCTTCGCTCGGGGTGCAGGATACCAATCCGCAGGTCCAGCTGGCGATTCACCGGGTCCAACCGCAGCAGATGAACGAGCAGGCTTTTGCGTGGCTGCGGGAGGCCGGTTTCGGATCCATCAACGTTGATCTTATCTACGGGTTGCCGCTGCAGACAGCGTCGTCGTTTGCGCAGACCATCGACGACGTCCTCGCCCTCAAGCCGGATCGCCTGTCGGTTTTTAGTTATGCGCACGTGCCCTGGATCAAGCCCGCGCAGCGCATCTTTGAGGACCGCAAGCAACTGCCCGGGCCCGAGGACAAGCTCGCGATGTTTGCCATCGCTCACGAGAAACTCACCGGCGCCGGATTCGTGGACATCGGGCTCGATCACTTCGCCCGGCCGGACGACGCGCTCGCCGTGTCCCAGAGGGCGGGCACGCTGCACCGCAATTTCCAGGGTTACAGCACGGCCGCCGACGCGTCGCTCTACGGATTCGGCATCTCGTCGATTTCGTCGACGCCGGACACCTACCGGCAGAATTTCAAGACGATGGCCGAATGGCGCGCGGCGCTCGATGCCGGCAAGCTGCCCGTGGAACGCGGATTGCGGCTGACCCCGGAGGACGTTTGCCGCCGGACCATCATCATGCGTTTGATGTGCGACCGCCGGTTGGATTTTGCGGCGTTGACGCGTACCCTGGGGGTGAATTTTGCCACCACTTACGCCGCGGAGCTCGCCAATCTCGCCGACCTTCAGACTGACGGGCTGATTCAGCTGACGAAGTCCGCCTTGGTGGTGAAGCCCGCCGGGGTGCCCTTGCTGCGCGTGATTGCCATGCGATTTGACGCGCATTTCGTGGCGGCCGCCAAGCGCCACGCCGCCACGATTTGATCGGGCTCGCGTCCGCGCCGATCGCACCCCGGACCTTCGCTGTACAAGCTACGCTCACTTAATGACAATTGCCGCGCAGCGGACGGTTGCGGGGTGGGGTAGGGTGGATCGCAGCCGAGGAAGCAGCTCGCGCATTTATTCCCATGAAAACTGTACTTGCCCCCATTGATTTTTCCAAAGTGAGCCGACAGGTGATTGACGAGGCGGTGGTCCTCGCCCGGGCCATCGATGCCCGGCTCGTTCTGTTGCATGTGGTCCAGCCCGCCCCGATCATTGCCAGTGAGTTTGCCATCGGAGAAAGCGGCGTCGAGGTCTCGCGCTTTGAAGACCAGGAAGCCGCCCAGCGCCTCGCCCGGCTACAGACCGAACTCGGCGCCGACGGGATCACGGCCGAGGTCATCCATCGCGTGGGGTATCCGGGTGGAAAAATCGTTGAGGTCGCCAAAGAGCTCAAAGCCGCTTTCATCGTCGTTGGTGCGCACGGCCATACCGCCTTCTACGATCTGATCGTCGGCAGCACGACCAGTCTGGTTTTGAAACTGGCGCCGTGTCCGGTCGTCGTCACCCCGGCAGCGATGGCCAAAGGCGCGGCGGTTCGACAGGCGCGCGAAATGCGCGACACCGCGGGTGCGCCGCGACGTTAGGCCTGGCGGCCCTGTCCGAAAATCTGTCGCCCGGCACGTCGAGCTCCAACCGCAGAACACCGAGCGGACATGGACATTCACGATGCCATCTATCGTCGTCGGGCGACGCGGCGCTACACGGATCGTTCCGTGACCAAGGCGGCCGTGATGGAAATCGTGCGGGCGGCCACCCAGGCGCCCAGTTCGATGAACGAGCAGCCGTGGCGGTTCGGAGTGTTTCACGGCGCGGCGCTGCTCGAGGATTTTTCCCGGCGCGCCAAGGCGCATCTGGTCGCCACCCTGAGTCCCTCATTTGATCTCCACCCGCGAAGCCAAGACTATGCCGAATGGGACCACAGCATTGTCCATCACGCGGGCACGCTCGTGGTCATCTATGCGCAGGGCGGCCGCTTTCACCCCGCGGAAGAATGTGGTCTGGCGGCGCAAAATCTCATGTTGGCCGCCAGCGGGATGGGGCTCGCGACCTGTCCCATTGGCTTCATGCGGCCGTGGCTGAATCTGCCTGAAATCAAGGCGGAATTGGGTGTGCCCGAGGATTGCACGGCAATTTTTCCCATCGTGGTCGGCTATGCCGCCGAGACCCCGCCTGACGTACCCCGGCGCGAGCCCGAATTTGTGGGGTGGAGATGGACCGAGGAAAAGGCGGGAAGCCCCACTCCCTTTGACCGCCTGCTGCGGTCAAACGGCGAGGTTGGTGGTCGCGGCGCGCCGACGGGCGCTCCCCGTCCCGCCAGCGTTGGCTGAAGTTCGTCGGCGCGCGCTGATGACCCGGCGGCGTCGCGGGCGAGTGGATGCTACTGGCCGCACAAAAAATGCGCAGTGGTTCCAAGGTGATGCGCAGGTTCGGCGCTTTGCTCCCACGGTCACAGGCCCTAGACTCCCTGGAAGAAAATTTCTAGGATGTCCATCGATTGGAAAGCCCAAGCCGTTTCTGCCACCGATGTCATGTCGGTGGTGCGGAGTGGCACGAATTTATTCCTCCACGGCGCTTGTGCCACGCCGACGCCGTTGATTGACGCGCTGTGTGCCCGCCATGACCTGTCCGGGGTGCGGCTCTACCATCTGCATACCGCCGGGCCGGCTCCGTTTGCCGCGTCCGACCGCGGTCAGGAATTCCGCTCGGTGTCGCTGTTTACGGGGGCGCCCCTGCGGCACGCCATCGCGGAAGACCGCGCTGATTTCGTCCCGATTTTCCTTTCGGATATTCCGGGCCTCTTCGTCTCGGACGTGGTTCCGCTCGACGTAGCGGTGGTGCAGGTTTCGCCGCCCGATGCCCACGGCATGTGTTCGCTGGGGACGTCGTGTGACGCCGCGAAGGCGGCCACGGACACGGCACGGCTCGTCGTCGCCGAGATCAATGAACAAATGCCGCGCACGCATGGCAACAACGTGCTGCCGTTCGAGCGGATTCACGCGTTTGTCGCCACCGACCGCCCTCTCCTGGAGCACCAGGCGAAACCGGAGTCCGCCATCGAGGCGGCGATCGGCGAGCGGGTGGTGGAACTCGTCGAGGATGGTTCCACGTTGCAGATGGGCATCGGCGGGATTCCCGATGCGGTGCTCACCCGTCTGCACCATCGGCGCGATTTGGGCATTCACACTGAAATGTTTTCCGACCGCATGGTCGATCTCGTCGAGTCGGGCGCGGTCAGCAACCGGTTCAAGACGGTCGGGCTCGGGCGCATCGTCACGAGCTTCGTCAGCGGCACGCGCCGGCTCTTTGACTTTGTGCATGACAATCCCTTGGTCGCGTTTCACCCGTGCGACTGGACCAATGATACGTCGATCATTCGCAAAAACCCCAAGGTCGTGGCGATCAATTCGGCGCTGCAGATCGATCTTTCCGGCCAGGTCTGTGCGGACTCGATCGGGCATCGGATCTATTCCGGCATTGGCGGCCAGATGGATTTCATTCGCGGCGCGGCCCTCTCGCGCGGCGGGAAACCGATCATTGCGCTGCCGTCCACGGCCGCCGGCGGCAAGCTCTCGCGCCTGGTCGTGCAACTCAGCCCGGGCGCCGGAGTCGTCACCACCCGGGGCCATGTGCACTGGGTCGTCACCGAATACGGTGCCGTGAATTTGCACGGCAAGTCACTGCGCGAGCGGGGCGAGGCCTTGATTTCCATCGCGCATCCCGATTTTCGCGCCGAATTGCGCCGCGAGCTCAACCAGGCACGGTTCTTTCCGGCGAAATTATCTGCTGCCTAGTATGAATTACGAAATCGCCAGTGCCTCCCCGGACGGGAAAGTGTCACCGCAACAGAGCCGTGCGATTGTGGCTCAATTGCGTCGGGCCCAGGTTTATCGTGACTATGAACAGGCCTTTCGGGAGACGACGGGCCTGCCAATGGCCCTCCGGCCGCTGGAGGCCTTCGATTTACCTCACCATGGCGATCCGAAGGAAAATCCCTTCTGCGCGCTGATGGCACATTCGAATCACTCCTGTGCCGCCTGTCTCCAGCTGCAGCGTCGCGTCGAGGTGGAAGCCCAGTATGAACCCAAGACCCTGAAGTGCTTTGCCGGCCTGTGTGACTCCGCGGTGCCGGTGCGAGTCGGCGGCAACTTGATCGCATTTTTGCAGACTGGCCAAATCCTGATGCACGTGCCCCAGCGCACCGATTTTTCGAAGATGACGCGCGAACTGGTGCAGCTCGGTACCGAGATTGACGTGAAGCGGCTCGAGGAGGCTTATTTTCAAACCCGCGTCGTGACGCGCCGGCAGTACGAGTCGATCGTCCGTTTGCTGACAATTTTTGCCCAGCACCTTTCGGCCTTGAGCAATCAGCTGATGGTCTCGGGGGCGGCTTCCGAGGCGCCGGCGATCAGCAAGGCGCGGGAATTCATCGCAGAAAAACACGCCGACGAGCTGTCGCTGGGAGAAGTGGCCAGGGCGGTGAACATGAGCGCGTTCTATTTCTGCAAGACTTTCAAGAAAGCCACGGGCATGACGTTTACCGACTACCTGGCAAGGGTGCGGGTGGAAAAGGTCAAGAGCCTGCTGCTTAACCCGCACAAGCGGGTTAGCGAGGCGGCCTATGAGTCAGGGTTTCAGTCCCTCTCGCAGTTCAACCGGGTCTTCCGCCGGATCGCCGGGGAATCCCCATCGAACTACCGCGATCGCCTGCACGGTGATTCCAAGCACCGCGCGGCGGGTTAGCACCGGATGCTTTGAAGGTGGGCCGACCTCAACCAACCGGAGGCGGGCGGACTGACTGTCGCCGAATAAAAACCGATGGCGTTGGCCGGAAAAATTCAGTTGAGGGTTGAAGGTTGAAAGCCCGGGCGGGCAGAAAGTGGCCCGAGGTGTCTACCGCGAAAGGGGAGTCACCGAACAGTGGGTCTCGAATTTAACTGCAAAAGCACGCGATCGCTCCGGTCCTCATCGTTTCAACTTTCACCTGCACGAGTCCAGCTAAGCGCGATGGGCGGTGACCGCAACGTGGCCTGATTCGAATGGCACCACTTGGGCGTGCTCACGAAACTGGCAGACACCGCAAAAGGCCTCGATTTCCCGCCGGGCAATATCCCGGATGACCAAATCAAGTTCGCCCAATGCCGTATCCCGTTCAATCGCGTCCAAGTGCGGCGTCGCGACCTGCGCGAGCACCAGGGCTTCCCGCATGGCCTGTTCGCCACTCGTAAAATAGGTTAAAAGGGGGTTACGGCCGCATTGGCAGCTCGCGATGCTGTCGTGGATGGACTGGGTGGCGTGCCGCCGCGACGGCAAGGCCGTCAGGGCTCCGATGATTTCCTCCAGTGTCCAGTCGATCAGATGCACGAGCGCATCCGGGTTTCCCAGTGGGCTGTTAACCGGCTCGGCGTGCAGCAACTCGGTCCACCGTTCGCGTATTTTCACGTGCTGCGCGTGCAACGCCTGAACCAATTGTCCTTGCATGGCCCAAGGATGCCGGAAATCGGTCCGCGCCGCTGCGCGAGACTTGGCGAAGTCTGCGCAACCTTTGCCGTGCAGTTCTTGCCGCCAGGGACCGCGTCGGGCCAATGGGTCAGGCTTGGCCCTGCGTCTCCACCCAACGTACGGCGTGGCGAATCAAAGCGGTCACGTCTTTCAGCTCGAGCTTCTCCTTGATGTGGCTGCGATGGACATCGACGGTCTTCGGGCTCAAGTGCAGTTGCTCCGCGATATCGCGCGTGCTCTTGCCCTGGCCGATGAGCTGGAAGACTTCGAATTCCCGGTCGCTGAGTTTCTCGATGGGCGAGTTCGAACCGCGCGGTTTGCCGCCGGAAAGGCCTTCGAGGATACGGGCCGACATCGCGGAGCTGACATAAATTCCCCCGCGCAGGACCTGGCGGATGGCGGCGAGCAGATTTTCGCCCCCCGCTTCCTTCATGATGTAGCCGCGGGCGCCGGCACGCAACGACCGCTCGGCGTAAACGGCCTCATCGTGCATGGAAATGACCAGCACCGTCGCATCCGGCTGGGCCGCCCGCAGGTCCTTCACGAACTCCAGGCCGCTGCGGCCTGGCATCGTCAGGTCGGTCAGGACGAGATCGGGTCGAAGTCTGGCGCATTGCTCAAGTGCCTCGGAGGGATTGCCCGCCTCGCCACACACCGTCAAATCCGCCTGCCGGTCGATCAGCTGCGCCAAGCCGGCGCGCATGAACGGATGGTCGTCGACGAGGAGGATGCGCCGACGGGTCGGGTCGGGAGGTGGCGTCGTCCGTTGGGCCCGTTTCATGACTCGAGCGGCAGGTGGCAGCACACGACGACACCTTCATTGCGGCGGGACCGGATCGTCAACTCGGCCCCGATTTCTTGGGCGCGGTGTTTCATCAGCCCGAGACCGAGACCGGTGCTCTTGCCGCGTCTGGCCGGCAGACCGGTGCCATTGTCCGAAATTTCCAAGAGGAGGGCGGTGGGCGACTGCGTCAGACGGATGACAATTTGTCGGGCGCGGGCGTGCTTGATGGCGTTGTTCACGGCCTCCTGGGCGATGAGGTAGAGTTGGCCGGCGACAAAACGGTCGAGGGCACCGATCGGTTGGGGGCATTCCGCCACGCACTGCGCCTTGCCCAACGCATTCATGCCGTGGGCGAGCTGCGTCAGGCTGATTTGCAAGGCGTCGGCGTCGCCGCCCACCGGTACCAAACCGCTGGCGAGAAAGCGGGTTTGCACGATGGCCTCGCGCAGCATCCGACCCATGGCATCGAGCCGCTTGGCTAGATCCGGATGGTCGGCCGCGTCCGCTTTCAGCGCCGTGCACATGAACTCCAGCGCGGTGAGCTGCTGGCCCAGGCCGTCATGCAGATCCGCGCCGATGCTGTGCCGCTCGCGCTCCCCGACCTCGAGCACCTCGCGCTCGAGTCGCCGGCGTTCCACGGCGGCGGCGGCCAGGGCCTCGCGCTGCCCGACTTGGTGCAGGGCGCGTTTTACGACCGAGGGCAGCAAATCGAGGAGCGCCGTATTCTTCATCACATAATCCAGCGCGCCCTGCTTCATGATCTCGACGGCGACTTTTTCATCGCCCTGGCCGGTCACGACGACGAAGGGCACGGGCGCCTTGGCCCGCGGCAACTCGGCGACGAGGACCGGACCACTGCCGTCCCGCAGCTTCAAGTCGAGGATCATCAAGTCGGGCCGCTGCTGCTCGAGCCAGGTCCGCGCGGTCTTGGAGGAGTTCGCGGTGGCGACGTCGTACCCTTCGGCCCGCAGCGTTTCCGCCATCAAAAGCAGCATGCCTTCGTCATCGTCGACGACGAGGATGCGGGAAGCTGGTTTGGAGAGGGGCACGCGCGGAAGTTCAGACTCCGCCCAACGTGGGCAGCAACAACAGTTGCACGACCAATCCGAGCCGCCGGATGGCCTCGGCAAACTTGTCGGAGTCGACCGGTTTTTGGATGTAGACGTTGCAGCCGAGTTGGTGGCACCGTTCGACTTCGCGGGCATCGTCGGTCGTCGTGAGCATGATCACCGGTATTTTTTTCAATTCCGGGTCGGCTTTGAGCCGGCGCAGCACTTCGATGCCGTCGACCTTGGGCATGCGGATGTCGAGCAGGACGAGGTAGGTTTCGCCCGGAACGTCCCGGCGCTCAAAAAAGAAGTCGAGGATCGCCTGCCCGTCCCGGAAGTGCTGAATGGGATTGGTGACGTCGGCGGCCTCGAGATTTTCGCGGATCAGGATGGCGTGACCCTCGTCGTCGTCGACAATCAGGATGGTGGAAACTTTGCTCATGGCGTGTTAATCCGTGGCCCCGATGGCCGGAAGGGAGACAAAAAAAGTCGACCCCACGCCCACCCGGCTCTCAACCCAAATTTTCCCTTTCTGACGTTCGAGAACGCGCTGCGCGATCGTGAGGCCGAGTCCCTCGCCGCTGGAGGTATCCGGGTTAAGCCGGTGAAAAATTTCGAATACCTTCGCCTGATGTTCCAGGGCGATCCCCATGCCGTTGTCGGCTACCCGATAGATGGTCTGACCGTCCTGGCTGGTGCCGGTGATGCTAACCCGTAGTGGCCGGTTTGGGTCACGGTACTTGAGGGCGTTGTCCAGCAGATTGCCGAAGACTTGGCTGGTTTGAAGTTGATCGGCCACGCATGACGGCAGCTCGGCCACGCAGACGTCGGCCTGAGCCTGGTCGAGTTGGAACTTCATGGCCGCAATAATCCCGGTCATGAGCCCATTCATGTTGATCGGCCGCTTCGTCAGGGCCAGCTGGCCGAGGCGGGAGAAGCGCAGCAGCCCGGTCAGGAGTGACTCCATCTTGTTGACGCCGGCGTTGATGAACCGGAGCGCCTGGGGGATCGCCACCTCCACCGGCTGGCGCAATTTATCCGCGGATACCGCCCCATCCGGTGCGGCCGCGATCGCGGCCCGAATGCCATCGCAGGCGCGGTTCAACTGTTTGCCGAAACCTTGCACGTTCACGAGCGGCGAGCGCAGGTCATGGGAGACCGTGTAGACGATTGCCTCGAGCTCCTTGTTTTTTTCCGCCAGCTCGGCCGCAACCCGCTGGAGTTCCTCCTCGTACGATTTCCGTTTCGTAATATCGGTGCGGATGGCGACGTATTGGACCGGTTTGCCGCCGGCATCGATGAACGGAAAGATGGTCGTATCGACCCAGTAGAACGTGCCGTCTTTCGCCCGGTTCCGGATTTCTCCCTGCCAGACCTGGCCGCGGCCGATGGTGCCCCACAAGGTGTGGAAGAACCCTTTGGAATGGTGGCTCGAATTGATGATGCGATGGTCCTGCCCGATTAGCTCCTCCCGCGGGTATTTCGAAATCGCGCAGAACTTATCGTTCACATACGTGATGCGGCCCGCCGGATCGGTGATTGCGACGATGGAGTGCTCGTCGAGGGCGGCCTTGAGGTCGCGCAGCTCATTGACCTTCGCCTGTAGATCCTGCTCGAGCTGGCTCGCTCCGGGTGGGGCGGAAGAAGAGGTTTCGCGTTTTGGCACCGAGGCGAAGTTTAAACAACCCGCGGCGGGTCGCAAGGCCGGATCAGTGCCGAAGTCGCCCTTGCGGCAGACCGGGCGTTCGGGGCGGCGTAAGTACCCGCGCCAGAAGGGGGGGAAGGCAGAAGCCAGGAAGCCACGCAGCAGAGGTGAGCCGGCTCGCCTGGTCCCGACTTTCTGGCTCGGCATCAACTCGGATTTAAAACCCTTCGGGCGTGCGGCCTAGGGAAATTCCTTAGTGAGATATGGCCGCGGTCCCAATTATCAGGCTGCGCATTTATTGTTATGCTGACTGCATGATATCCGACACCCAGTTCGACGGTAGCATCAGCACTCGTCGCGACGACGACATTGTCGCTCGCCTGCAAAAGTCGGACATTTTCCGCGATTACCAGCAGGCCTTTCAGACCGCGACCGGCCTGCCGCTGGCCCTGCGCGCCGCCGGAGCGTTTCAGGCGCCCTCCCACGGGTCGAAGCAAGTCAGCCGCTTTTGCGTCTTGATGGCGGCGACCAGCAAGACCTGCGCGTCGTGCATGCAACTGCAACAACGCATCGAGTCGGAACCGGTCGCGGTCCCCCGGACGCTCGAATGTTCCGCCGGCCTGAGCGAATCGGTCATTCCTGTGGTGGTCGGCGAGAAAATCGTCGCCTTTCTCCAGACCGGCCAGGTGATGCTCCACACGCCCACCGAGAAGCAATTTCGGGCGGCGCAGAAATCGTTGATGGGGGACAAGTCGCCGGCCGAAACCGCGCAGCTCCATGCCGCCTATTTTGGCACCCGGGTCCTCACGAAGTCTCATTACGGCGCGGTGTTGAAACTGCTGGAAAGCTTTGCCCGGCATCTGTCGCTCATCGCCAATGAACTCGTGATCAAGGAAACCGCGGGCGAGCCGCAGGCGGTCACGCGCGCTCGGGCCTTCATTTCAGCCCAGCTCGGAGAACCGCTGTCGCTCGAGCAAGTGGCCCGCGCCGCCCACATGAGCGCTTTCTATTTCTGCAAAGTCTTCAAGGCTGCCGTCGGCGTGACTCTCACCGACTACATCGCCCGCGCCCGGGTCGAAAAAGTGAAGCAATTGGTGCTCAATCCGCATGTCCGCGTCAGTGAAGCGGCCTATGAGGCGGGCTTCCAGTCGCTCTCCCAATTCAACCGGGTGTTTCGGCGCATCGTCGGGGAATCGCCCACGGTCTATCGTGAACACCTCCACGGCGCAGGGCCGGCGCGTTCGGGACGCGCCCTCCCGCTCGCCGCGTAGGTGTCCGCCGGCTAAGGCGCCAGAAAGAACGAAGGCCCAACGCCGGCGCGAGCGTCGACGAGGCTGCGCCGGCGCGCTGTGTTTGGGTGCGCCTCGCGGCAGAACCGAAACCGCGTTTGCCGCTACAGGCCCGGTGGACGTCGTTGGACTTTCCGACTTTCAGCGTTACGGCGTCGCGAGCGTAGCCTCCCGTCGCTCCGCGGCCGGCGCTTCTTCCCGGGCCGATGGAATAATCAAGACGGGGCAGGGCGCTTTCTTCAGGACGCCACTGGTCGTACTGCCGACCAACATGTCGTAGACGGGGTTACCCGACCACCGAGGAAATCGGACCACAGATTAAGGCTCTTCGCGGCCATTTGGTCCTACTGAACACGAACCTGGCCGCGATCTACGGGGTGACAGCGGTTTGCCTGGAGGAAGCCTTGCGGCGACACGAGCCGCTGCCCGGCGACTTTTGGTTCCGCCTTGAACCTTCGGAGCAATGGCTGTCGCCCGTGGGCGGCTCGGACCCGAGCCGAGCCAGACCGCGCCTCGCGTTTACCGAACACGGCGCATTGCTGGCGGCGGTCTTTCTGGGCACGCCCAATGCGCTCGAAATCGGGGTGCAGGTCGTCAGGGCCTTTGTCCGCCGGCGCCAGGAACGAAGGTGACTCGTCCCGACAACGGGGGCGAATGCAGAAGCCAGGAAGCCATGAATCGGACGGATGTGAATCAGCGTGGGCGGACCATTGGGTCGGCCCTTCAGGTTCACGAAAAATTGGGTCCTGGCTTCTGCATTAACCCCGCCCGCCTATTTTCGTTTCGACTTGCCCCGCACCGCTGCGGCGGTTTGGCGGCCGCGGGCATATTCCTTGGGCGAAGTCTTGGCGGTCTTGCGATAGTCGCCACTCTTCAGGGCGTCGATTTGGTCGCGCAGCAGCGCCGCGCGTTCGAATTCCAGCCGGCCGGCCGCTTCCTGCATTTCATCTTCGAGCTCGGCAATCACGGCGGCCACGTCGTCGACACTCTCCGCCACGGCCGCCTCGGCCCCGCGGTCGCCGGAACCGTCGTAAACATGGAGGCTCGCCTGGACGCCGCGCTTGACGCTGCGGGGGGTGATACCGTGCTCCTGATTGTAGGCCATCTGCTTTGCCCGGCGATAATTCACGGCGGCGACTGTCCGCTGAATCGACTGCGTCATCACGTCCGCGTAAAAAATAACTCGTCCCTTTTCGTGCCGCGCCGCGCGCCCGGCGGTTTGGATCAACGACGTTTCGCTCCGCAGAAATCCTTCCTTGTCGGCGTCGAGTATGGCGACGAGTGCCACTTCGGGAAGATCGAGGCCTTCGCGCAACAGGTTGATCCCGATCAGCACGTCGAAGTTTCCCAGCCGCAAATTGCGCAGGATTTCCACGCGCTCGATCGCGTCGATGTCCGAGTGCAGGTATTCCACCCGGACCTGGGATTCGCGCAGAAAGCTCGTCAGATCCTCCGCCAGCCGCTTCGTCAGGGTGGTCACGAGCACGCGCTCGCCGGCGGCGGCGGCGGCCTTTGCCTCGGCGATCAGGTTTTCAACCTGTCCCTTCGTGGTTCGAATGACGATTTCGGGATCGAGCAGCCCGGTGGGCCGGACGAGTTGCTCGGCGACGACCGTGGAGCGCTTGAGTTCAAAATCGGTGGGCGTCGCAGAAACGTAGATCGTCTGCCCGGTTACGGCATCGAACTCGGCGATGCTTTGCGGACGGTTGTCGAGGGCCGAGGGCAGGCGGAAGCCAAAGTTAACGAGGGTATCCTTGCGCGAACGGTCACCGTTGTACATCCCGCCGACCTGCGGGACCGTCACATGGCTTTCGTCGACGACGAGCAGAAAATCCTTGGGAAAAAAATCGATGAGGCAAAATGGCCGCTCGCCGGGCTTCCGGCTGGTGAGGTGCCGCGAGTAGTTTTCGATCCCGCTGCAAAAGCCCATTTCCTGCAGCATTTCCAGATCGTAGTTCGTCCGCATCCGGACGCGCTGCGCCTCCAGGTACTGGCCGCGCTGCTCAAAATAGGCCACGCGTTCGTCGAGTTCCTGTTTGATGGCGGCGATGGCGGGCTCGAGTTTTCCCCGGCTCGTCACGTATTGGTTGGCGGGGTAAAGATCGAACTGCTCGAGCGGCCGGATGACATTGCCCGTCAGCGGCTCGAATTCACTCAGCCCGTCGATTTCGTCGCCGAAAAATTCCACCCGCAAGCCGTGCTCCAGGTAGGCCGGCATGATGTCGACCACGTCGCCCCGGACCCGAAAACGCCCCGGCTTCAATTCGTAGTCGTTTCGCTCGTAAATATTGTCGACGAGCCGTTCGAGCAGCACGTTGCGACCCAGCTTGGCGCCGCGGCGCAGCGGAATCCGCATTTCGTTGAATTCCTGGGGCGAACCGAGGCCGTAAATGCAGGACACGCTGGCCACCACGATGACATCGCGGCGCGACACGAGGGAGCTGGTTGTCGCCATCCGCATCCGCTCGATCTCTTCGTTGATCGAAGAGTCCTTTTCGATGAACGTGTCGCTCGAAGGGATGTAGGCCTCGGGTTGGTAGTAATCGTAGTAACTGACGAAATATTCGACCGCGTTTTCCGGAAAGAAGCCCTTGAACTCCGAGTAAAGCTGGGCCGCGAGGGTCTTGTTGTGGGAGATGACCAGGGTGGGGCGCTGCACCTGCGCAATGACGTTGGCGACCGTGAAGGTTTTGCCCGAGCCCGTGACACCGAGGAGCGTCTGATACCGGTTTTCGGCCCGCAACGAAGCGACGAGCTTGTCGATCGCCTGCGGCTGGTCGCCAGTGGGCTGGTAGTCGGATCTGAGGTTGAAACGCATGGGTTGATGCAGAAGGCAGGAAGCCATGAGCCAGTCTGACTGGAAACAGGCTCGCTGGGGGCAAATTGAAAAAAAAACTAGGTTACGAGACAAACGCGCCGAAGCGATGGGGGATCCTGCCGTACAAATATACGTGGGAGTTCTCCTGGCTTCAGAATTAAGCTGTCTGGATCTTCCGACGGAAAAGGCAGACAGGGCGCGGATTAATTCAGAATCCAGGAAGCCAGGAAATAATCGGTCGGATGGCAGGCGCCATGGTCGCTCAGCCCGAAGACCAGCCGGCCGTGGTCTGGCGCTCCGGTTTGAGAACGCCGATGCCGGGGAGGTTGCGGTAGCGCTCGGCGAAATCCAGGCCGTAGCCGACCA
>CANJNJ010000067.1 GCA_947474995.1 Opitutaceae bacterium
ACGTGGCCAACCGGCTCGCGGGGATCAATTCGTTCATCACCGTCAAAAACTCGGCTCCGCTGAGCCGCTTCGCTGGTTTCGTACATTCCATCCCAAGCCTATGCTAACTAACGCCACCAATGTACAGTACTTTGCCTTAACGGCATTGGTCCTAGGAGAGAGTCATCACGATCCGTTTTTCCGCGTCCTTAGACTGTCGGCGACGACGGCAAGGAGGATGATGGTGCCTTGGATGGCCTTCTCCCAGTAGGCCTCGATATGGAGGTGAATCAGCGCCGGCGCGATGCAGGCGAGAAGCAGCAGCCCGACAAATGTCCCCCAGAGATTTCCCCGGCCACCCGAAATCGCCACGCCACCGACGACCACGGCGGCGATGACCTTGAGTTCAAGCCCGCTTCCGGCCAGCGGCTGCACTTGGGGCGACTGCACCGTGTTCATGAAGGCGGCGAGTCCGGTCAGCGCGCCCATGAAGACAAACACCAGAAACGTACCGAGCTGCGGCCGGATGCCGGCGAGTCGGGCCGCCTCGGCGTCACTCCCGATCGCATAAATCATCCGGCCGGCGACGAGGTGGCGCAAACCGAGTCCGAGAGCGACCATGAGGCCCAACGCCGCGGCGACCATAATCCACTGGCCCGTGCTCTGCGCCAAGCCGAACCACTGCACGCCGTCCGGGAGATTTACGAACTCGCCCTGCTGTACGAGATTCAATCCTTGGCGAAGCGTGACCATCATCGCCAGCGTGACCACGATCGAGGGTAGCCGCAGGCCGGCGATCAGGAGGCCGTTGAGCGCTCCGAGCAGCGCGCCGCAACCGACGGCCGCGGGCAGCACCAGCGCGAACGGCCAGTTCTTCGCCGCCAGCAATCCGGCGCCGACGCCGCAAACGGAAAAAATCGAACCAACCGAGATGTCGATCTGCCGGCACATGATGACCAGGGCCATTCCGCAGGCGACGACCAAGGTGGGGGCCTCGCGCGTGGCAAGCGAGAGGAGCGGCTGCGGTTGATAAAAGCCCGGCGCAAAAAGCGCGAGGCCTGCCAGCATCACGAGCAGTGCGGCCGCCACCGAAAGTTCACGGAAATAGCGGTTCATGCGGCCCCCTTTTCCTGGCCGAGCGCGGCGGCCATGACGGAGTGCGCATCGCTGCCACCCGGTAGGATTGCGGCCAGCGTGCCGCCCCGCATCACGCCGATGCGATCACTCATGCCAAGAATTTCCGGCAGATCGCTGGAAATCAGCAACACGGGCAGGCCGGTCCGGGCGAGCCGGCGAATGATTTTATGGATTTCGCTCTTCGCGCCGACATCGACGCCCTGGGTCGGCTCATCCAGGATCAACAGCCGCGGCTTGGTCGCCAGCCAGCGCGCGAGGGAGACTTTCTGCTGGTTGCCGCCCGAGAGGCTGCTGCCGAGCGCCTCGGGTCCCGTGCACTTGATCGCCAGATCCCGGATATATTCCCGCGTGAGCGAATCCTCCGTCCCAACGCGCAGCCATCCGCGGGGAAACAGCACGCGATGGATGGCCATCGTGAGATTGTGCGCGAGGGGCATTTCGAGAATGACGCCCTGGCGGCGGCGATCTTCGGGGACGTAGGCAATCCCGCTCGCCACCGCCTCGAGCGGCGAACCGGGTCGAACCACCTGACCGTTCAGCCGCACTTCGCCGGTGTCCGCGGGAGTCAGGCCGAACAGGATCCGCGCCAACTCGGTGCGGCCGGCGCCCACCAGTCCAGCGAGGCCGAAGACTTCACCCGCGCGAACTTCGAAAGAGACGTCGCGCACGCCCGATGCCGCGCAACCCACCTGATGTAAAGAGAGCGCCACGTCGCCCGGCTCCGATTCACTCGCCGGATAGATCTGGGTCATTTCGCGGCCGACCATCATCCGGATGAGGACGGTCTCGTTGATGTCACTTACCTGATTTGTGCCGACGCTCTCGCCGTCCCGGAGAACGGTCACGCGATCGGCGAGGGCGAATATCTCCTCGAGCCGGTGGGAGATGTAGACGATGCCGACCCCGCTGGCCCGCAATTCGCGGACGACGGCGAAAAGCAAATGCTGTTCCTTCTGCGTGAGGGAGGCGGTGGGTTCGTCCATGATCACGATGCGGGCCCCGGCGCCGAGGGCGCAGGCAATTTCCACCAACTGCTGTTCCGGCATCGAAAGCAAACGGACTTCCGTCTCGGGGGAGATGTCGGCGCCAATCCGGGTGAGCAGCCGGGTGGCCCGTTCGCGCCGGGCCGCCCAGTCAACGCGATGGAGCGGGGCGCCGGCATCGAGCCGCAGCGCGATATTTTCCATCACCGTCAGGTCGGGAAACAGCGCGGGTTGCTGGTAAATGCAGGCGATGCCGAGGGCGTGGGCTCGCGCGGGTGTCAGGTGGGTGACGCTTTCCCCGGCGATCCGAATGGTTCCGCCGTCCGGTTGGTGCGCCCCGGTGACGATCTTGATCAGGGTGCTTTTGCCGGCGCCGTTTTCGCCGAGCAACGCGTGGACCTCGCCCGCGAACAGGTCGAAGTCGACTCCGCGCAGGGCGCGCGCTCCGCCAAATGACTTGGCGAGTTCGCGGAGTTCGAGCAGCGGGGGGGGCATGCGGGGAGCGGAGCGAGGTTGATGCCCTTTCGCGCGGCGCGCCGCCAGCGGAAAAGCAACGCAGGGGGGCGAAGGAAATTACGGCTGGTCGTCGCGGGCAATTCCGCCCAAAGCAATTCCCCGTGCGCTACATCGTCTATGGGGCCGGAGCCGTTGGTTCAATTCTGGGCGGGCACCTGCAACGGCGCGGCGCCTCGGTGGTTTTGGTCGGTTCGGTTCCGCACGTCCGTGCGGTCCGGCGCCGCGGCCTGAGTTTGCGGACGGCCAACGAAGACTGGCGGCTAAGGGTGCCGGCGTTTACCCGGGCCGCGCAGCTCGCCCCGTTTCGACCGGATGACGTTATTCTGCTCTGTGCGAAGACCCAGCAGACGGCCCGTTGCCTCAGTCAGCTTCGAGGGGCGGGCGCGCCACGTACGCTGCCGGTCTTTTGCTGCCAGAACTCGTTCGTCAACGAACCGCTGGCGTCGCTTTTCTTCGACCGCGTTTATGGCGTCGCCGTCGTGGTGGATGGACTCTTTCTTCACGCGGGCGAGGTGATCAATGCGAGCGGACGGAAATACGGACACCTGGAAATCGGCCGCTTTCCCGCGGGGCTCGATCCGCTCGCCCGCCGGGTCGGCCAGGACTTGCGGGCTGCGGGTTTTTCGGTGCGAACAACGACCGACGTCATGCGGACCAAGCGGGCGAAATTCATCGTGAACATGGCCAACGCGGTCATCGGAATGACGGACCAGCCGGGGCAGGTGGGGCCCATCGTGCGCCAGCTTCGCGCCGAGGCGAATCGGGTGTTGCGGGCGTCGGGATTGACGTGCGAGCCGCTCGGTGAATTTCGACGTCGGGCGAACAAGGCCTGTGGGGCATTGCGTCTTCCCGCCGAGGCGAAGCAGGCCGGACAGATTCCGGACTCGACCTGGCAGAGCCTAGTGCGCGGCACGGGCAACGTCGAAACGCCATTCTTCAACGGTCTCGTCGTACAATTGGGTCAGAGTCTGGGAATTCCGACTCCGGCGAATGCGCTCATCGCGCGTCTGGCCGAGACCATGGCCCGCCGGAGAGAGCGACCCGGCCGCTATCCGGTTTCGCAATTAATGAAAATGTTGCGCCCCGACGGTGGCCGTCCGCGGTGAGGCCGGACCGGGTCCAGCACCCTCGGCGACATTTCGCAAACCCGTTAAGATTCCGTCCGTAGATTTGGTTCGGAGCGGAGCGGGGCCAGATCGGGATCAGTCGCGGCGGCCGCCGCAAATTTCTTGTCCAAGGCAATGGCCCGAGCGACCCGGCTTCGCGCGGTCACCAAATCGCCCCGTTGGCACGCGTAGCAGCCGAGGTTGAATTGAATGGTGGGTTCGCGCGGGTGGCGCTGCTCCGCCTCGAGCAGAATTTTTTCCGCTGCCGCAAGTGATTCGCTGCGCCGGGTCGCGTAGGCCCAGGTCACCCAGCCGGCGGCTTCCGCCGGAGAACGCCGGACGTAGTGGGCGGCGATTTGCTGGGCGGCCGGCCAGTTCTGTTGCTCTTGCAGCACTGCCAGCCGAACCGCGATTACGTCCAGCGCGTCATTGTCGGGCGCGGAAATTTGGGCCAACTCAGCCGCCGCTTCCGCCACCATCCCAAGGGTGAGATAACCTTGGGCGTGAGAAAGGTGTCGGCGGGGTTGCATTCACTCCCTATGTGAGCGGGCTCAAAGGCGGGGTCAACGCACGCGCGGCTTTGCTGGCATGCGGTGTCGTGATCTCCACCGAGTGAACCGGACGTTCGCATCGGATTTGGAACCACCTAAACATAGGTAGAGCCCGTTGCGGACAACGGGCTCTACTTTCAACAGAAACGTTCCGGTTAGGCCGGGGCCGTTTTGTTAAAATTTGCTACCGTCGCTCTTCGAGGGTTCCGCATCCGGCATGCTCTCGTAGATGTGAACGGACGCGGCTGAATCAGCCCACATGGGCAGATTATTCTTCCGCGCGTTTCTCGTGTTTAGAGCCGCGTCGCGCATGGCGTTTAAATCGGTGTGGATCAGTTTGCAGTTGGGGCCGCACTGCTGATTAAAGTTTCCGATGCGCGACATATACTCGTCGACGGCAAGGTACACGATGTCCTCGACCTTGCATCCAAATGCTTTGGCGGTGCGCGCAATGGGGTCGTATTCCGATTGGTTTAGGCTGAGTTTGATGTTCATCGCAGGGTTCTCCTCAGATTCAGATTCTTCTTGGTGGTTGTCGCCGGCGGTCGGTGACGAATGTGTGGCATGAAGTATAGCGCTTAACCGTATTTCCGCCTGAGCAGATTTTGCTCAACCCTGCGCATCGGGCGGTCGTCGTTGGTCACGAAACTCCGGCATCCGGAAGAGTCGTGGTGTCTGTCCCTGCGGTAGATTGCCTGGGCGCGTTGGGCGGCAGGGATCCGAGCGAGGGGATGGTCCAGTTAACATGCGGCGTGGGCACTTTTATGCTGAAATACCCCCAGACTCCCCTGAAGCACCTCAGAAGAGAGGGATTCGTGTTTATCGGACGTAAAAAAAGGACCATCGGGAGGAGAGTGGTCGACAGTCCGGTCCAGTCGCCTTGGGTCGGGGGGAATTTACAACGCCGTCTCAAGTCCACCACATGAAAACCCTCCACGCCGTCACCAAGCGCTTGTCCCCGAAGGCCGCCAAACCGTTCCGTGCGCCGGTGGGGGAGTGCGATGTCGTGTGGCCGTGGATGCTGAACAATCAAACCGGTTTTGTGATGTGTTCGGGTGGCGACTTCGGCTTCACGCAGGTCAAAGAACACGCAGAAGCTCGTATCCCGTAAACCCTAAGTGGTCTCTGTCCTGGCTTTGCGTCGCACAACGTCAGGCGAACACTTTTCGGATTACGTTTCCGCTAACCTCCGTCAGGCGCTCGGGGCGTCCGTTGTGACGGAACGTGAGCCGGGTGTGATCCATGCCCAGTAAAGCAAGAATCGTGGCATGAATGTCATGCACGTGGGCCTTCTCTGACTCTGCCCGCAGGCCGACGGCATCCGTCGTGCCGATGACCTGGCCGCCTTTCACGCCGCCGCCGGCGAGGAACATGGAAAAACCGTGCGGGTTGTGATCCCGGCCGGTGCCGCCTTCGCTCATCGGGGTGCGGCCAAATTCGCCGCCCCAGATCACGAGGGTGGAGTCGAGCAGTCCGCGCGATTTCAAGTCCTTCAGAAGTCCCGCGACCGGTTGGTCGCTGAGCGCACAGAGTTTGGTGTGGTTGCCCTCGATGTCGGAGTGACCGTCCCAGCCATTGGTATCGCCGCAGTACAGTTGCACGAAACGCACCCCGCGCTCGATCATCCGGCGCGCCAGCAGGCAGCGCAGGCCAAATTCGGCCGTCACTTTTTGGTCCATCCCGTAGAGCTTCTTTGTCGCGGCGCTTTCGCTGGAAATGTCGACGACTTCCGGCGCATGACGTTGCATCCGAAAGGCCAGCTCGTAGGCCGAGATGCGCGCTGACAGTTCGGAGTCCGCCTCGTTCGCGCCGAGACTCTCGCGATTCAGCCGCGTGATCAGATCAACCGTCGCCTGTTGCTGTTCGCCCGTGACGCCCTGCGGGGTGCTGAGATTCAGGATGGGGGATGCACCGCCGCGGAGAATCGTTCCTTGAAAAGCCGCGGGCATGTAGCCGTTGCCCCACGCGGGCGCGCCGCCTTTCACCCAGCCGGCGGGATCGGGCATGACGACAAAGGCGGGCATGTTTTGATTCTCGGAACCGAGACCATACGTGGCCCACGAGCCCAGGCTGGGGCGGCCCATGAGAATCGAGCCGGTGTTCATCTGGTACACCGCTTCGGGATGGGTGACACTGTCGGCGTAGCAGCTGCGCAGCAGACAGATGTCGTCCATGCATGAACCGATGTGCGGCAGCAGGTCGGAAACCTCGATGCCCGACTGTCCACGCGGTTGGAAGGAACGCAGCGGGGCGAGGAGTTTGTTCTTCGCCACCGCGCGCCGCGTCTTGAAGGTACCGAACGAGTCCGGAATCGGCTGGCCGGCGAGGCGGACCAGTTCGGGTTTCGGATCGAACAAGTCCACATGGCTTGGCCCGCCCGACATGTAGAGAAAGATCACTCGCTTCGCTTTCGCGGGGAAATGCGGCGCCTTGGGGGCAAACGGATTGGGCACACTCGCGGACGTCGATTCCGCCGCGAGCAAACCGTCCTTGTTCAGCAGCGCAGCGAGCGCGAGCATCCCAAAGCCGCCGCCAGCCTGACGGAGAAATTGACGACGCGACGTGGGGTGGCCGAAAGCGCCACTGGGTCCGCAACAGTTCATGGGGTGGGAGAGGACAAGACCGTTTGGAAATACTAATTCACACTAGTCACTCCACATAAACAAACGAGTTTAGGTTGAAGAGCGCCCGACAGAGTTCGTTCAGCGGGGAACGGGTGAGGAATTCCGCCGAGAGATTTCGCTCCTTCGCGGAGGGTGAGCGGCCGACGATTAACCGGTAAGCGAGCGTGATTCGCGCCTCGGTCGAATTTGCCTCCGCCTCCAGCCGTTGCGCCGTGCGCTCGGCGGCGTGCAGCACTTCGTCGGCGTTCAGCAAGGTCAGCGATTGTGGCGCCGTCGTGCTGCGGTCGCGGGCCGGGCAACTCAGGTTGTTGTCCGGCGCGTCGAAGACCTCAAGAAACGGGAAGCGCAGATTGCGGCGGCCGAAAATATAAAGGCTGCGTCGGGCGTGATCGCGCGGGTCGCTGTTCGTCGTCCACCCCGCGGCGCCTTGAAAGATTTCCTTCGGAATCGGCGGGAATACACTCGGTCCGCCGAGCTTCGGGTTCAGTTCGCCGCTGACGGCCAGCAGGCTGTCGCGGATGGCTTCGCCCTCGAGGCGGAGCTTGTTCATCCGCGAATAGAAACGATTGTCGGGATCGCGGGATACCTGCTCCGCCTCCGCCGCCGTCGATTGCCGATAAGTGGCCGAACGCAGGATGATCCGATGTAGCTGTTTGATGCTCCACCCACTGGCGACGAACTCTCCGGCCAGCCAGTCGAGCAACTCCGGGTGCGTCGGCTTTTGCCCGTGCGTGCCAAAATCACTCGGCGTCGGGACGAGGCCGCGGCCGAAATGATGTTGCCAGATGCGGTTCACCATCACGCGGGCCGTCAAGGGATGCTCCGGACTGGCCAGCCAGTTGGCGAGCGGCGCGCGATACGACCCGACCGCCGCGGGTGGCGGGGTCGTGGCCGCGTCGGGCCCCGCCAGAATTTGGGGAAACGCGGCGAATACCTCCTCGCCCGGTTGGTTATAGTCGCCGCGAAACAGCAGGTGGGATTTCACCGGCTCGCCGTTTTGGAGGGCGAGTGTGAGGGGGAGCGTCGGCTTCGTGAATTGCTTGAGCGCCGTCAGCAGTTCGTCGTGCCGTGCCCGCTCGGTCTTCGAAAGTGCGTTCAGAACCTCCTTGTCGCTGACGGCAATCAAGCCAGCCGTGCCCTGGACAAGATTTTCCTGCTCGCCGTCCCGCTTCTCCTTTGGCGTCTGGTGCGCCACCTGGGCCTCGACCGAAATCCGCGCGAACTTGCGCTCAAAGACCTTTTTTCGGGACGGCTCCTCGAGCGCGCCAATTTCGGTGATCAAATCCTTGGTCTGACCTTGGTAAATGGCGCGCGCGGTCTCATGTTTTGCCCGATCGGTCGCGGTCGCCACTGGCAGGTCGGTGTTGAATTGCGCCGGGGCAAAGAACGCCTGCAAGCTGTAGTAGTCCCGCTGGGCGATCGGCTCGAATTTGTGATCGTGGCACCGCGCACAGCCCATCGTCAGGCCGAGAAACGTGAGCGCGGTGGTGTCGGTCATGTCGTTCAGCGTGTTGCGCCGCCGCTGGATGACGTCGGAGGAATCCACCATGTCCGGCCCCAGGAGGTGAAATCCGGTGGCGGTCACCGCGTCGGGCTCGCCCGGAAAAAGTTCGTCGCCGGCGATCTGCTCGCGAATAAAGCGGTCATACGGCTTGTCGGTGTTGAAGGCGCGGACGACGTAGTCGCGATAACGCCACGCGTTTGGCCGATCGGCGTCGTGCTCAAAGCCATCGCTCTCGGCGAAGCGCGCGAGATCGAGCCAGTGGCGGGCCCAGCGTTCGCCGTAGTGGGGGGACGCCAGCAGGCGATCGATCAGCTTCTCGTACGCGCCGGGCGAAGCGTCCTTCACAAACGCGTCGATCTCCGCCGGGGTCGGCGGCAGTCCGAGGAGATCGAACGTCACGCGCCGAATCAGCATTTCGCGATTTGCGGCCGGCGTCGGGGTTAGTCCCTTGGCCTCCTGGGCGGCGAGGATAAATGCATCCACCGGCGTCAATGGCCACTGGTGATTCTTTACGGCCGGCGGGGGCACTGGCTTGACCGGCTGAAAGGCCCAATGCGCGCGATCGGCGCTGGTAATGGCAAACTCCTTCCGCGTGGCGGTCGTGGTGGCTGGCGTGGTTTTATTTAGTGGGCGAGAGTAGGGCACACCCGCGCGTATCCACGCCGCGAATTGCTCGATGGCGGCGTCGGGCAACTTATCCTCCTTGTGCGGCATGCCGGGCTCTTCTTCGTGGGTTACCATCCGGTAGAGCAGGCTCTTCTCCGGCTGGCCGGGAATCACGGCCGCGCCGTCGACGCCGCCGACGAGGAGATCGTCGCGGGTGGTAAGATCCAGTCCGGCTTTTGTTTTTTCGCCGCCGTGGCATTGCACGCAGTGGGTCTCGAGAAGGGACAGGACATCCGGCGCTGCCGTCAGCCCGGACTTTTCCTGCGCGGGCAGACCGACGGCAGTCGCCAGACCTAGCCCCACGAGGGACATGAGCGCGCACCACGTGGCGCGCGCGTTGAAACCTGGGGTTGCTAATTTCATCCGAATTTGGGTTTACCCGGCGGAAGGGGTAAGGGGCGCGCAGACGATTGAGGCAACTCGGCGCGAAATCAATCCATGGTTGAGGGCACGTCCCGCTTAGCTTGGAGTGCGGCGCGGGTCGTCGTCCTCCAGACTTCCGGTTGAGCCTGGTCACCAAGCGATAAGAGCTGAGGCGAATTCTTCGCGCGAAATCTTTGGATCTTGCCTTCGGGAGATTTGAGCCACTTTTTTATTTACCCCCACGTTCCCTCGTGTTTTTCGACGATTCCCTGACCCATTTGCTCGATACCGGCAGGCAAACGCATGAAGCGTTGCGGCGAACTCGGCTGTGCCACGGCGTGGCGAGTAGCGCGTGCCGGATCCGTCTTTTCCGATAGATCCGGCCGGGGGAAAATCTGGGGATTAATTTCCGCCAGGCATCCGACCGACTTGGCCCAAAAACAAATTTGTCTTCCGCACCGACAGACGAACCCGAAACCAAAACCTAATGAACCTGTACCCCATGAAACTTCGCCTTGCCACCGCGGCGGCCCTGATCGGCCTCGGTGGTCAGTCGCTGTTCGCGCAGACCGCGAACGTCCCAAGCGGTCCGAAGGACGAAACTGCCGTCAAACTTGACCCGTTCAAGGTCAGCGCCGAATCCGACGTCGGCTTTGTCGCCGCCAATTCCCTGGCTGGCGGTCGCATGACGACCGCGCTGAAGGACACGCCCGTCGCCTATTCCGTGCTCACGTCGGAATTTCTCGAGGCCTTCAATATCAACGACGCGGGCAAAGCCGCCGAGTTTTCGGTCAACACCAACCAATTCACCAACGACGGCCTGCAGGGCACAAATGGACCGACCACGGTGGTGGTCCGCATTCGCGGGCAGAATGCCAACACGCCGGCGCATAATTTTTTCCCGTATTCGATCGCGGGCGACAGTTACAACATCGACCGCATTGATTTCGCCCGCGGCGCCAATGCTTCGCTCTTCGGCGCCGGCGCCTCGGCCGGAACTCAGAATACCGTCACGAAACAGGCGCTGACGACCAAGACCGTGCGGGAGATCCGGGCCCAAGTCGGGAGTTGGAACCGCTATCGTTTGACGGCTGATTTCAATCAGCCGATCAACGACCAACTGGCGGTGCGCGCGAATCTCCTGTGGTCTTCGAACGACACGTGGCGCCAGCGCGAATGGGAAGACCGGAAGGGCATCCACCTGGCCGCGACGTACAATATTTCGCCCAAATTCTCCGTGCGCGGAGAAGTTGAATATCGCACCACCGACAAGACCACCGGCAGCAATCACTCGCGGGACAGCACGTCCGCGTGGGACGGAAAGTTCATGCCGTCCGGGATCGACCTGTCCCTGACGCCGGCGCAACTGGCCGTCTTTGGCGTGACGCGCGCCGCGCAGAGGTTCGTCAGGGATGCGGATCGGCCCTCCACGGTCTATAACATCTTGAATATGTTCCAGACCAAGGGGGCCGCCTACAACGCGACGGCCACGAACTTTCTCAACGGTAAGCCGATCCGGAGCGTGGGCTTCAGCTTGACCAGTATTGGCATGACCGAGGCCTGGGACACCCCGGATCGTTTTGCCGCGACCTATGCCGGTTCTCCCTTCTTTAAGTTGCCGGCCCGTGACTTTACGCCGATCTGGGACATGGACCGGAAATTTCCCATCGGTTGGGAGAAGGCCAAGGATGCGGCCGTGTACCTTACCTATCGGCCCTTTGAAGGCTTTTTTGCCGAGTTGTCGGGCAACGTCAACCGAGTCGAGCGGTGGACCGAATACGCGGCGACCGGCGGCATGTATACCATGTTTCTCGACATTAATCGGAACAAGCCGGACGGAAGCCCGAATCCCTATTTCCTCCATCCCTACTCGGAAAACTCCGACTTCACCTTCCAGAAGAATCCTTACTACAATAACGCCAATCTGCAGCTGGCTTACGTGAAAGATACGCGCTGGGGTAAGCTGCAGTTTGGGGTGCTTTCCGGAATCCAGAACCAGGACCAACAGGGCCGCCAGTACTTCTTCATCCTTCCCCTCCAAAAAGGGGTCCTGCCTGGAGCTGATTTTCGCTCGTTCTTCGGCCAGGCCGACCAAAACATCCAATCCGTCTATACCCGGCAATACACCGACCTGCGCGGCACGCTGGCCAGTCGGCATCCAACGTCGACACCGATGACGGTTTCCGACCCCACGACGGGGACGAGGGCCGAACTCACGCCGCGATACTACGTCCAGCCGAGCCGCCCCGGATTCACCGATGACCTCGCGAAACGCTACAAGTTTGTCCAAGCCGCCGCGAATTTTAACTTGTTCAAGAACCACCTTGTGTTGATCGCCGCCGCGCGGCGCGACATCACTCGGCTTTCGGATTCTCAATTCCTGCTGGCGGACGACATGCCCGTGGGTTGGGACGGCACCACTAATACCTACCGACCCACCGCGCCGGCGGACTATTTCAGTCTTTTCTACACGCCGAAGGACGCCAACGGGAAAGCCATCTTGGCTCCCATTCCCGCGGCCTCCCGGCCGCGCACGGCTATCAATGGTGTCGCCGCGCCACTGGCCCAGTACGCCAAGGATCGTTTTCAGGACGACTACAGCCCTCCGGACGTACTCAGCGCGGTCAACACCCGGACCTACGGCGCGGTGGTCAACCTGACGCCTTGGTTCGGTGTTTATGCGAACAACAGCACGACGTTCGACCTGAACGCGGGTAACTTGAACGCCTACATTCAACTGATTCCTCCGACGTCCTCGCAGAGCTACGACGCCGGCATCAGGTTCACCCAGCCGAACGGAAAAATGAATCTCTCCCTCGGTTGGTACAGGGCGCATCAGAAAGGCCAGCTTTACAGTATCGGCTTCAGTTTCATGGGGAACGTCAACGCCATTGCCAACGCTCCCATCATTGGGAACTTGAGCGAAGGCGGCGGCAACGTCCGGGGCCTGCCCGTGTTGCCCGGCCGCGACGTTTATTCCACGCTCACCAGCGAAACGATGGGCTATGAGGCCGAACTTACGGCTAATCTGACCAAGAGCTGGCGGCTTATTATCAACGCCGCCACCAACAAGCCGGTGCAGCAGGATGTGATGCCCGAACTCCCGGGTTGGATTAAAGAGCACGATGCCGTGCTGCGCCAAATTCTGGGCGATACGGGTATCGTGCTCAACGCGCAGAACCAGGCCACCATCAACCCGGCGTTGGATGATCCGAGTAAAATCAACCAGACCCGGGTGACGTCGGTGGTCAATGCCTGGAATAGTTACGTGAGTACCTCGCTGCCCAATATTCTGGCCACGAACTCCACCGCCGCGAGGCAAAGCGGTGGTCCTGAGCTCACGGCCAACATCGCAACCGATTATCGCTTCTCTTCGGGCGTCTTCAAGGGCCTGCGCACCGGGGTGGCGATTAACTATCGTGGACGGCAGATTCTCGGCTCGCGGGCCACGGACACGATCCCGAGTCCCACTAATCCCACGCTGGCGGTTCCTGACCCCGCGGCCAGTGCAACCAATTACGTGTTTGCGGGCGGCTACGCCCGAGGCTCGGGCAATCTCTCCTATACGGTGCGGTTGAAGGAGAGCGGACGCCGGTTTTCGCCCAAGACCATTCAGTTTGATTTGGCCATCGATAATCTGCTCGGCATGAGCAAGCCGATCATCGAGAACGCCCCGAACTCGACCTCCAATAGTACGGTCCTCGGTGCCCGGAATAACGACATTTCGAATCCGGGCGTGATGGCCATCCCCGGGTCCTATAATTTCGTGCCGCCGCGGAGTTATACGCTCACGGCGAAGTTGAACTTCTAGTCACGGATAGAGCCAAATTCTTAAAAAGAAGCCGCAACGTCATATCGGCGTTGCGGCTTCTTTCGTATAGGGAGTGCGCCGATCCGGCGACGTCGCGTAGATTTTTGGCGGAAATTTTAGGCCTTGCCTTCGTTACAATTGGGCGACTGCTTTTGTTACCCCTCCCCCCTGCAGTGTTTACCCCGACGCTCAGAAGACCGTTTGTATTGGCCTACTTATTGAACCTCGTGACTCGATGCCGGGGTGATTGTTGCGTCGCACCCGGAGTCCTGGTCGCTCGCACTGGGCTACGATCACGGCCCCGGCCCCGGCACCCTGCTGGCCCCTGAATTTTGTCCTTCGAGTCTTGAGACGAACCTAAAACCAAATCCGTATGAAGCAAATCCCCACCAAAATACGCCTTGCCGCCGCGGCCGCCCTTATCGGCCTCGGTGTTCAGTCGATATGCGCACAGAATGCGCCCGCTGCCAGTTCCGCCGCTACGGCCCCCGAAGTCACCGTCAAACTTGACCCGTTCAAGGTAAACGCCGATTCCGACGTCGGCTTCGTCGCGGCCAACGCCCTGGCCGGCGCCCGCATTGCGACGCCGTTGAAGGACACGCCCGTGGCCTATTCCGTCCTCACGTCGGAATTCCTCGAGGCGTTCAACATCAACGACTCGGCCAAGGCGTCCGATTTTACGCCCAACGCGAATACCTACACGAATGACGGCCTGCAGGGCACGTCGGGAAATACTTCGGTTCCCACCCGGATTCGCGGCCAAGCGGCGAATACGCCGACGCTTAATTTCTTCCCCTATAATATCGCGACGGACACGTATAATACCGACCGCCTCGACTATGCACGCGGCGCCAACTCCTCGCTCTTTGGCGCCGGTGGATCCGCCGGTACTTTGAATACCGTCACGAAGCAGGCCCTGACGACCAAGCCGATTCAGGAACTTCGGCTCCAGATCGGGAGCTTCGACAAGTATCGCGCGACGATCGATATCAACCAACCGATCAACGAAAAATTGGCGGTCCGCCTGAATCTCCTGGAGCAAACGGGCAACACTTGGCGGCAGCGCGAATGGGAGCGCCGCAAGGGCATGCATTTTGCCTTGACCTACAATGTGACGCCGAAGCTCTCCATCCGGGGCGAGTATGAATACCGCACCACTGACAAGGCGACGGGCGGAAATCGCACCAAGGATAACACGTCCGCCTGGGATGGTAAGTTCACGCCGACTGGCATCGACCTCAATATGACGGCGGTGCAGATGGCGGTGGTGGGTGTGGATCGCTCCCCCCAGCGTTTCCTCGTGGATCCGGCCAACCCCGGCGTCGTCATGAACGAGCTCAATATGTTTCGCTCCAAGGGAGCTGCATACAATGCGACGGCGCCCAACTACCTCGACGGGCAGGTGATCAAGTCCATCAGCTTCAGTGCCGCCAACATCAGCCTGACCGATGCGTGGGAGGCGCCGAATCGTCTCGCCGCCACGTACCGAGGCTCGCCCTTCATGACGGTGCCGGACAAGACTTTCACGCCTCTCTGGGACAAGGACTACAAGTACCCCAGCGGCTGGGAGCGGGGCCAGTATGCCGCCGTCTACCTCATCTACCGGCCGTTCGACGGCTTCTTCGCCGATCTCTCGGGCAACTCGAACCTGGTCCATCGGTGGACGGAATATCCGGCCACGGGTGGCATGTACAATCAGTTCATGGACATCAATCGGAACAAGCCGGATGGCACGCCAAACCCCTATTTCCTGCATCCCTATTCCGAAAACTCGGACTTCTCCTTCTATCAGGATCACATGTACCATAACCTGAACCTGCAGATGGCCTACGTCAAAGAGACGAAGTACGGCAAAGTGCAGGTCGGCGTCATGGCGGGAATACAGAATCTCGATCAACGGAAGCGAGAGGATTATTTCCTCTTGCGTCTGGATCAGGGCATCCTGCCGGGAGCTGATTTTCGCAACCAGTCGTTCTTCCCCTCGGGCGTCGATCAAAACATCAACTCGGTCTACACCCGGCAATATACTGATCTGCGCGGTAAGTTGCCGAGCAACCATCCCGCCGAGGTGCCGATGGTGGTATCCGACCCCACGCGGGGAACCAGGGCGACCATTACGCCGCATTGGTACATGCTGCCCAACCGTCCCGGCAACTCGGACAACGTTAAAAAATACTTCAAATACATTCAGACGGTTACCAATGTGAGCCTGTTCAAGGACCATCTCGTGTTCGTCGGGGCGGCGCGACGCGACCTCACCCGGCTGTCGGACCAACTTTTCCGATACACGGACGACGAGAAGGCCGGTTGGGATGATTCCTATCAGACGGTTCGCCCGCCCGCGCCGAAGGATTATTGGACCCTGAGCTACTCGCCGAAGGACGCCAACGGCAAGGTAATCGCAAACCCGATTCCTGGGCCCCAACGGCCGCGCGCCACCCAAGCCGTCACGGGCCTCAATGTTCCGCTGGCCCAATACGCCAATGATCGCTTCCAAGACGACTTCAGCACGCCTGACATTTATACGTCCGCCAATACGTGGTCGATTGGTACGGTGGTGAACATTAACCGTTGGTTCGGCATCTACGCCAACAATAGCACGACCTTCGACGCGAACAATGGCGCCCTGAATGTGAACCTGAACCTGATTCCGCCGACGGCGTCACACAGCTACGATGCGGGCATTCGGGTGACCCTGCCAAACGGCAAGTTGAACTTCTCGGCGGGCTGGTTCAAGGCCTTCCAGAAAAACGCGAGCGTGTCGGTGGGCACGACTTTCTTCGCCAACAACAACAGTATCGCCAACGCGCCGGCACTCGGCGACCTGAGCGAAGGTGGCCGGAACATCCGGGGCCTGCCGGTTTTCCCCGGATTCAGCATCAACTCCACGCAGACCAATAGCACCGTCGGGTACGAAGCGGAGCTGACGGCCAACGTGACCCGCCAATGGCGGTTGATCCTCAATTGGGGCATGAACACCCCCATCGCGGACAATTATTGGCCCGATGTTCTGCCCTACATTGATGCCCATGACGCCATTTATCGGCAGATTCTTGGGGATTCCGGCATCCTGATCGATCCGACGACCAAGCAGGCCACCATCAACCCGGCGCTCAACGATCCGACCAAGATCAACGTCATCAAGGTGCAGGCGGCGGCCGATGCTTGGAACGCCCTCCAGACCAGCGCCATTCCCACCATTAAACTGCAGAGCACGACCGCCTCGGCGTATCTCTTGAACGGCTCGTTCGGTGGCCCCTCGTACACCACGAATCTTGCGACCGATTACCGGTTCGACAAGGGAATCGTCAAGGGCTTGCGGGTGGGGCTGGCGGTCAATTATCGTGGTCACTCGATCATCGGCGCCCGGACCACCGATACGATCGTGGATCCGAATAATCCGATCAATTCAATTGCGGATCCTCGGAACAGCGCCACCAACTATATGTGGGGTGGCGGCTGGTTCAAGGGCACGGGTAACCTGTCGTACACCTACCGGTTGGCCGAGAGCAGTCGTCGCTTCGCGCCGAAGACGGTCCAGTTCGATCTCGCCGTCGACAATCTGTTCAACCTCACCAAGCCAGTAATCGAATACAGCACGACGAACAATTCGTCTGCGAACAGCCTCATCTTGGTGCCCCTGAACAACGATATCTCGCAGTCAGCGGTTCATGCGATTCCTGGCGCTTACAACTATCAACCGCCGCGGAGTTACACGCTCACGGCGAAGTTCAGTTTCTGATTCTGCCCTAGGGCTGGAAACTTAGTCGGAAGCCGCAACGCCGTCCTGGCGTTGCGGCTTCTTCGTTTATGGAGTGCGGCGAACCGGTGCCGCTATTCCCCGCGGCGTCCGCTTGGGCTGGTTGGCCGATCGGCTGGAATCCTTGGGAAGCGCTTCGCCCAACATCACCTTCCGCAACCGAGCACCTCAGTAGCTGCCAGGCTGGCTTGTCATCTAATGGCTGGTCCGAATACCGCGTGATGACGAACGGCGCTATTTGAGTTCGACGGCGAGGCAAGGGCCGGTTGGTCGCTCTCGTTTTTCTCGATCTGGGGCACGGAGCCGCTAATCTGGATATCTTCGGTCTTCGTCCCGGGCTGATCGTTCAGACCGAGCACCACCCGATTCAGGATGTGTTCGTGCGGCGGTTCAGTGTCAGGGCGGAATACTGTAGGCGAGGACCCGCACCTGATCATTCGCGAACTCAATCTGGCAAGGCGTGCCCGCCTGCCGGGTCGGAACTCCGCCATCCAGAAAAATCAAGACAGGGTTGGTCGCGTGACGGTTGGGGTTACTGTTTAACCCACTTCTGCACGCGCCAGGTCTTGATCTCGACCGTGTAGAGGCTGCTGTCAGCGGGATCGAAGGCGATGCTGTGCACGTAGTCGACCTTGCCGGGGGCGTGGCCGTAGGAACTGAGAACCCCAAGGACTTTACCCTCGAGGTCGAACTTCATGATGCGGCCGTTCTTTCCGTCGCACATGTAAATCGCGTTTTCCTTCGCGGCGTAGCAGATGCCCCAGGGCGCTCCGATGTTGGTCCACTTGGCGAGGAACTTGCCGTCGGCCGTGAAGACTTGGATGCGTTCGTTGGTGCGGTCGGCGACATAGACCAGACCCTTGGAATCGATGGCGACATCGTGGACGAGGTTGAACTCGCCGTCGCCCGTGCCGCGCTTGCCCCATTGGCTGACGTAATCGCCGTCGGGCGAGTACTCGACGACACGCCCGTTGTTGTAACCGTCGGAGATGTACATGTTGCCGTTGGCGCGAAACGCGCTGTTGGTCGGACGATTGAAGCCGTCCTTGGCGTCGTTGTTGCCGGGGACGCCCTGGCGGTTGCCGAGGATCAGGAGGATTTGGCCCTCGGGGCTGATCTTGAAAAGCACATGGCCATCGACGTCGGCGCACCAGAGATTGCCGTCGGGCGCGACGCGGACGCCGTGGGTGGAGACGAAATGCAGCGCGTCGGTGCTGATCGCCTTCAGCATCTTGCCGTTGCGGTCGAGTTGGATGAGCGGCCAGTGCCCGCGATTGAAGACCCAGACGTTGCCCTGCTTGTCGACGTCGACGCCGGAGCATTCGCCAAAGTTATAACCGACCGGGAGTTTGGCCCAAGTCGGGTCAACTTTGTAGGGGAGGGCGGGGCCGCTCCGGAGCTTGGCGACTTCCTCGGGCTCGGGGCGTTCCGTGGCGCGGGCCGGGGGCGTGGCGGGCGTTTGGGCGTGGAGCAGGGGCAGGGCGAGGCACAGGCTGAAGACAATGGGGAGAAGGCGGAATTTCATGGGGTAAGCGGCAGGGCGGGGGCGCGCCAGGAAACGGATTACGCGGAAATCCGAATGTGCGAGGGCGGAACCATGAGGCGAGAAAAAATCAGCGAGTTGAAGTTCGAGGGGAACCGGTCGCGCACGGAGTGCCCGGCCCACCCGGTACGTCGCTCGTTCAGGGTGGGCTGCGCGTTCTGCTTTGCGGCCTTGGGCCGTGAGATTGCGGGCAACGCCTCAGCGCTTCGCCAGCATGCGGTTGATGGCGCTCACGATCGCCTTGATCGACGCGAGTTCGATGTTCGTATCGATACCGGCGCCGAAGAGCGTGTGGCCCCGCGCCGTCTTGATTTGAATGTAGCTCACCGCCCGCGCTTCCGAGCCGACGCCGAGGGAGTGCTCCGAGTAGCTGAGGACTTCAAATTGCGGCAGGCTGGTGGCCCCGAGGGAATGCACGAAGGCATCGATCGGCCCATTGCCGTCGCCCGTGAGTTTGTGGGCGACACCCTCGATGGTCAGGGTCGCGTCACATTTCACGGCGCTGTCGCGCTCGGTGGTCTTGAAATGCTGGAGCGCGACCGGCGCGGTGCGTTCGAGGTATTCCTGGCGGAAGGCATCGTGGACGTCCGCCGAGGTGAGCTCGGTGCCTTTGGCATCGGCGACATCGTTGATGATGCGGCCGATTTCCTTGTGCATGAGCTTGGGCAGCGAGAACCCGAACTCGTGTTCGAGCAGGTACGCCACACCGCCTTTGCCAGACTGGGAATTGATCCGGATAATCGCCTTGTAACTCCGGCCGATGTCGGCGGGATCGAGCGGGATGTAGAGCACGTCCCACGGGGCATCGGGCTTCTGGACGGCCCACGACTTGTTGATGGCGTCCTGATGCGAACCGCTGAAGGCGGTGAACACCAATTCGCCGGCGTAGGGCGAACGCACGGGGACTTCGAGGCGCGTGCAGCGTTCGTAGACTTCGCGAATTCCGTTGATGTCGGTGAAATCCAGTCCGGGGTGGACGCCCTGCGTGTACAGATTCATCGCCACCGTGACGATGTCGACGTTGCCAGTGCGTTCGCCGTTGCCGAAGAGGGTGCCCTCGACGCGATCGGCGCCGGCCAGCAGGGAGAGTTCCGTGGCCGCGACGCCGGTGCCGCGGTCGTTGTGGGTATGCAGCGAAATCAGGGTGCGGTCGCGCCGGGTGAGATGCGTGCTCATCCACTCGATTTGGTCGGCGTGGACGTTCGGCGTGGTGTACTCGACCGTGGCGGGTAGGTTGAGGATAATCTTGTCCGTGACCGTCGGCTGCCAGAGGTCCGTGACGGCTTCGCAAATCTCGAGGGCGAAATCGAGCTCGGTGCTCGTGAAGCTCTCGGGCGAATACTCAAAACGCATCCGCGTGCCGGCAGCGACGAGCGGGCGGGAATGCTGCTTCACCCAAATCGTTCCTTGGGTGGCGATCTTGACGATGTCGGCGCGGCTCGCGTTGAAAACGTATTTGCGCTGGGCCGGCGAGGTCGAGTTGTAGAGGTGAAAAATCGTGTTCTTCGCGCCGCGCAGCGCCTCGATGCTGCGGGTGATCAGCTCTTCGCGGCATTGGCAGAGAATCTGGATGGCGACGTCATCGGGGATGCGTTTCTCGTCGATGAGCCGGCGGCAGAAATCGAACTCGATTTGCGAGGCGCTGGGGAAACCGACCTCGATCTCCTTGAAGCCGATTTTTACGAGCAGATCGAAGTACTCGAGTTTCTCCTCGACGCTCATCGGCTGGGCCAGAGCCTGGTTGCCGTCGCGGAGATCGACGCTGCACCAGATGGGGGCGCGCGTGATGATGCGACTGGGCCACTGTCGGCCGGGCAGTTGGACCGGTGGAAAGGGCCGGTATTTCGTAATGGGTGCGGATTGCATGACCTATAATTCGACTGAAAATATTGAAAGGAAGGGGTGGGACGGGCGAACGGACCGGAATTATCCAGTCAGGGAATAAACGCGTCGCGCCGGGGCGACGACAATAAATCAGGCCTACGCACGACCAGCCGCTCGGCGGCGTCCTCAGAGGTCGTGCGCGTTCGTAAGTCGAAGGGCCTGGAGCAAAATTCGCATTTGCAATTTCCTTGATATCGGCCCGGCCGGTAAAAAGTCAAGGGGCGGCGCGAGCGGGTACTGAACTGGTTGGCATCGGCTGAATGCGGTGGGGTGCTTCTCTGCGGTGTCCGTGGTTGGTGGCAGACGGCGCTTAGCGTGCCAAGTCGAATGGGACCCATGTCCTTCCGCAACCTTGCCAAACTGTAACCTGCCGGGCGAGGGCGCGTCTTGCCTCTCGTGCCTGTCCTTGCCTGCATCCGGCTATGCCCGATGACGAAGTCCCGCCGTTCGATCTGGCTGGCTGTCTCGATGGCGTGCGGCGACGCGATCAGGCGGCGGCACGCGCTCTGGTGGATCACCTTTACCCGTTGGTCATTCGGATCGTGCGTTCGCACCTGCCTCGTCGCGTGCCCGAGGAAGACCTCGCCCAGGAAGTGTTCATGAAGATGTTCACCCGACTCGGACAATATCAGGGCGCCGTGCCTTTTCCGCATTGGGTCTCCCGCATCGCGGTGACAACCTGCATCGATCATTTGCGCGCGCAGAAGCGCCGGCCGGAGTTCCGCTGGGCGGATTTGTCGGAAAACGAGGCCGAGGTGCTCGACGCGGTGATGACCAACGAGAACGACGTCCCGGCAAACGATGCCATAGCCGCGCACGAAATTGTGCACAAGCTGTTGGCGCAGCTCAACGCGGAGGATCAAATGGTGATTCGGATGCTGGATCTGGAGCAAAAGACGATCGCCGAGATTGCCGCGTTGACGGGGTGGAACCAGTCCCTGATCAAGATGCGTGCGTTCCGGGCGCGCCGGAAACTCCAGAAGCTCTTCAAAGAAATCCAACGCAAGGAACGCACATGAATCTTGATGATCCGCGCCATCCCTGGACCCGCCTGACCGCGGGGGCTCGGAGCGCCCGCGATGAGCGTGAGACCGCCGCGCCCTTCGGCTTTGCGACCCGCCTCTCCGCCTTGGCCTTCGGCCGGAAGCCGGGGGCGCTTGTCGAGCGCCTGGCGCTGCGGGCACTGGGGCTCGCGTGCCTGCTGGCGGTGCTGAGCGCCGCGTCGAATTTTTCGGTGCTCCGGCTCGGCAGTGTTGGCGGCGAGGAAGAATTGGCGGAAGACGATCCGGTCGTGCTCCTGCTCGGGGACTGAAAATGGAAAAGCCCTGGAAAGTCATCCTGGCCTTCGTCGGCGTCTTTATCGCAGGCGCCGTTTTTGGCGGTTTCTTTGCGCTGCGGATTGGCCATCAGATGGTGCCGCGCGCGGGTAAACGCGTCGTGCCGCCCCAGGTGCCCATGGTGCCGCAGGCGGTGCAAATCTTGCGGCGCTTTGCGGACCAGCTCGATTTGACCGATGCGCAGCGGGAAAAAATCGCGCCCATCGTCAACACGGCGGAAGAGGAAATCAGCAAGGTGCGCCGGTCGACGCTGGAGCAGACGGCCGTGATTCTTCGGCGGGTGCAGCAGGAATTTCGCGGGGAACTTACACCGGAGCAGCGCCGTCGGCTGGATCGCATGGAGCAGAAGCAACGCGAGTTCATGCGGCAGGAGAGGCAGAATCGGGCAAAACAATCCTTCCCGGCGGTTCCGGCGGGGCTGGAACCCGCCAAGTCGCCCTAGGGCCTCGCAACCTCTGGCGCGGGAGGGTGTCCCCGGCCCAACCACCCGGGGCCCTGCGGGAAAAGTTAGAATAGTTGTTGCGCGGACGGCGAACCCACGCATGGTGCGCGTCGGCCAGGTGCCATGCATGGGCAGGCGCGTGAACTCCGCCAGGACCGGAAGGTAGCAACGGTAACGACGTCCTCCTAGTGCCGTGGAGTGCCTGGCCACTAATTTTTTTCGGGATGGGGGGGGCGTATGAAAGTAGCCTCGGCTCCGCAGTCGCGGGACGGGCGCCCCGTCCTCGCCGATGCCCGCCGAGAGCTTGGTGGCTAAGCGTTGGCCCCGACAGTTGTCACTACGACCGCGCGGTCCGTTGGGTGCGTTTTGGCGAAGGGACGAGGATGACCGGACAAACTGCGCGCTTCAGCACGCCGCTGGCGGTGCTGCCAACGATCAGATCGAAAAAGGCGGTATGCCCGTGGGACCCCATTACGATAAAGTCTGCCCGAGCCTTCTTCGCCTGCGCCAAGACCAGGGTGGTCGGAAAACCGGTGACGCAGACCGTGGCGGAGGTGACGGACGCCTTCCGGCACTCGGCTTGCAGGGAAGCCAGGCGCTCCAGCGCGTTCTTCTCGACGGCGCGTTTCCAGCCCGCGGGTGGATCGCCCAGCAAGCCAAGGTCGGGCTTGAAGGGTTGCAGTGGGAGCACGTGCAGAATCACCACGCGGCCCCCGAGGGCCCGGGCCAGTTCCGCGGCCTGAGTGACAACTCGTTTGCTGCCGCTGGAGAAATCAACCGCTGCGAGAATCGTTTTCATGGCAGAATGCTACCATAATCGCCCTCCACCGACTCCGCACCCGCTGTGATTTATGCAGCGCCAGTTGAACGGTGGCGCCCGCGGCGGAGCGACACCCATTTTTCGTCTTCGACCAAGATGAACACACCTTTCAGACTTGGCGGTGGGATCGGTTGGCCTCCTTGGGCCAACCGGGGCGGGTCAATCGACCAGCTTGAACTCAACGGGCACCCGCATGTGGGTGCTGACCTTCTGCCCGCCCTTCATGCCGGCTTGGAAGCGCCATTTCAAGACACCGGTGACGGCGGCGGCTTCAAATTCCCGATCGGTGCTGTCGCTTGCCACGGCGCTATGCACGCGGCCGGTTTCGTCGACAATAAAATCGACAACGACGCGGGCCGTGATGCCGGCGCGCTTCATGGCCTCCGGGTACATCGGAGCAATTTGGTAGGTCGGGTACGGAATCCGATCCAAGTCTGCGAGATTAAAGACGACCTTGGCGTTCGCGCCCATGTTCACGTCGTGCTCCGAAATCTTGAAGGTCTTCGAGCCAGTGTACTGAGTGAAAGACGACATGTCGATCGCCTGCACGAAGTCGCCGGCGTTCGGCATGGTCGGCAGGTCGGGCTGCATCGGTGGCAGCGGGCTGAGGTTGGGGATATCGTTTTCGTCCACGGCCACCATTTCCCGTTCGTCCAGTTGTTCCAGCTGGGGCGTCGTGATTTCAAAGGGGATGAGCTCAATCGCGGGTCGGGGTGGCGCCTTCGGCTTGGAGCGCGAGACGCCAAAGAAAAAGCCCGCGTGCAACCCGGCCGAAACCAATAGCGAAACGATGAAAACGGTTCGCGAACGATGCGTCGTCGGATAGCGCCAGGCGCCAGCAGTCGCCGTGGTCAGCGATACCGCAGGAACTGGGACAGACCGATCTGCGCACCGCTCCGTCCCGACCAGACTCACCGGGTGTGGGTGTGCGGTTATCATGCGTAAAGCGTATCAGGGACGGCATTTTCCTGCTCCGCATGGCTTGACCGAAGCTATGCATGTCTTGGCTTTGACCTGAACCGCGCGTGATACCTGCAGTCGGACAGCAGCTTTTTAACCCGGTTTTCGTGACCGCACGGGCTCGCGCGCCAAGGTCTGGGCGGGGTTGCCGAAGTTCCCGGCACCAGGGAAGGTACGACTGGCGCGCGCTACGATGGGCTCACGTTCGGGTCGGGCGAGGGCTCCGGCGCGGCGGCCGGGTCCACTGGCCCTGGGACCTGCGCATATTTTGGTATGACGACGGTGCCGCCGGCGGAGACGAAGTAGCGCCGCCGATCGTCGGCCTCATCAAAACCGATCACGGTGTGCGGTGGAATGACGACGCCCTTGTCGATGAGCGCACGTCGAATGCGGCAGTGTGCGCCAATGACCACGTCGTTCATCAGGACCGAATCAGTCACTTCAGACCAACTGTCGATATAGACATTGGGCGACAGCACGCTGCGCCGGACGATGCCGCCGCTGACGATGGCGCCGGAGGAGACAATGGCGTCGAGGGCCTTGCCGCAGCGCCCATTCGGAAAATCATCGGCGAACACGAACTTCGCCGGGGGATTGGAAGCTTGATGCGTGCGCAGCGGCCAGTGACGATCGTAGAGATTGAAAACCGGGTCGATGCCCACGAGGTCCATGTTGGCGGCCCAATAGGAATCAATCGTCCCGACATCGCGCCAGTACACGGACAACTTCTTGTTTTCATCCACGAAGTTGTACGCCATCACGCGGTGGTGGTGAATGAGCTTGGGCAGGATATTCTTGCCGAAATCGACTTCGCCGGTGGTGCGCGCGGCATCCGTCAGCACATCCATCAGCAGCTGGCGGTTAAACAGATAGACGCCCATCGAAGCGAGGGACACGGCGGGATTCCGCGGCGATGGTTTGGGCTGGGCGGGCTTTTCCTCGAAGCCGACGATCCGCCCTTCGGCATTCTCTTCGACGATGCCGAGTTGATCGGCGCTGGCACGTTCCGTTTCGATGATGGCGACCGTGGCGTCGGCCCGATTAGCCCGGTGATGATCAACCATCTTCGAATAATCCATTTTGTAGATGTGATCACCTGAAACGATCAGGACCTCGGTCATGTCGTTCCCGATCATCCGTAGATTCTGAAACACGGCGTCCGCCGTGCCCTTGAACACATCGCCTTCCTTGCTGAGGGAAGGGTGGAGGGGAAAAATGTACTCGTCGAGTTCAGGCCGGTAGACATTCCACGCGAGGTGCAGGTGGCGGTTGAGCGACGTGGACTTGGTCTGCATGAGCACGCCGATCCGGCGCATGTTGGAGTTAACGCAGTTGGAAAGCGTGAAATCGATTAGCCGGTAAATTCCGCCGAAGGGCACCGCGGGTTTGGCTCGGTACTTGGTCAAGGGAAACAGCCGCGCTCCCTCTCCCCCGGCGAGCAGCAGCGTGAAGACTTTTTTCATGACATGGCGAACCCTGCTGTCGCAGCGCGACCGGCGCGACCAATCGAGTCGAAACAGTGGCTGAGTATGCGCACGCGCGAGCTTCCTGTCTCCGCAGAAATTGCGTGAAATGCGGTGGAATTTGGTTCGGGTCAGAGCGCGGGGTTGGCCGATCACCGCCGGAAGGTCCATGCGAGCACGCGACTTTGCTTTTGCCCGGCGAACAGCGCGAACGTGCGGACGTCAGTCGGCCGGACCTGGGTCAGGGCGCGGTGAAGGGCGGGCAGGCTAGCCCGCTTGGACACGAGCGTCGTGAACCACGTGCAGAGCTGGGGTCGCGTGGCACTCTCGGTGATGAGGCGCCGCACGAAAGCGACCTCGCCCCCTTCGCACCAAAGTTCATGGCTGCGCCCGCCGAAATTGAGGGTCGGTCGCGACGACGACTTGCCGCCGAGATTGCGCAGTTTGCGGAGTGTGCCCGCCGCCGCCTCCTCGGCTGAGGCATGGAAGGGGGGATTGCACAGGGAGAGGGCAAAGGATTCATCCGGCTGTACGACATTGGCGAAAATTTCCCGGGGCGAAGGTTGCAGCCGGTACTCAATCTTGCCTGCGAGAGCCGGATTGGCGGCCACGTTGCGCCGCGCGGCGTCGATGGCGGCGGGATCGACGTCGGTGCCAACGAAGTGCCAGCCGTAGATCTGCGTTCCGAGCAGCGGGTAGATGCCGTTCGCCCCGGTGCCGATATCGAGCACGCGCACGGTCGGGCGGCGCGGCGGGCCGTCCGCGGCGAGCAAATCCGCGACGGTGTGAAGATAGTCGGCGCGGCTGGGAATGGGCGGGCAGAGGTAGCCGGGCGGGAGGTCCCAGTGCGCGATACCGTAGTGGAGTTTCAGCAGGGCGCGGTTGAGCGTGAGCACGGCCACGGGATCGGAAAAATCGATGGTGTCTCCCGCCAGCCGGTGCGGCTGGACAAACGGCCCGAGGGCCGGGCATGCCGCCATCAGTTGCGGAAAATCATACGGCGCCCGATGGAGATTGCGCGGATGCAGCAGCCCCTGGGTGTGGTTCGGCGTTTTGGCGGCAGCTTTCAGTGGTCGGAGTACACGCCGAAGGCTGGTCGAGGCCAAGTGCCGATCAGGCGAGCCGAGTGATTTCGCCTCCGGTAAACTCAAGTTCTGGGACGAAAATTTTGCCGGGCAGGACTAGGCCCCATAGCGGTGAGGCCCGGCGGGCGAGTAGTGTCGCGGGTTCAATCTCTGGCTTTCCGGTTCGCGGCACGCTCAAAGCGCGCGGTGGCGGCTGGCGCTTTGGCCCTCCCCGCCGTCGGAAAGAAATCTCCTGCCGCCTAGAAGCATCCGATTGATCGTGCTCGTCGTGCTTTTGTTCGGCCGGTCCATCCCGAGGTGGGTCAGCGGCGCGCGCGCCGTGGTCGCGGGCGTGAGGCTCCTGATGGAACGATGCGGAGTTCGGGTGGACCGGAAGGGACCGTTCGCCTTAACGAAAGAGCGACGTGACCCCCACGGAATGCGCTCAGAGATTGAACCAGTAGCTGACTTTCAGCGCGAAGACGTTGCGGGACTGCGTGTCGAAGACGCTGGTCGAGGCGCGGGTGACGGAAAAACTTTCCATCAAGAGCGGATTTAGGCGCTCCTGCTGCCAGACGGCGTAGAGCGTGCTGCCCGGCCGGAATTCCCAGCGCAGCACGGCGTTCAGTCGCAGCGAGCGACTCGTGAAGCTGAGGTCGTCCACCACGAAGGCCGCGGCGGGTCCGGCGCCATCGGGATCCACCGTGTATTTCGAGCCTGACTTGCGAATGGTCCCCACGTCGCGGCCATAGGTCGCGAACCGAAAGCCCCGGGGCTGGAGAAATTCCTTCGGCGCGCCGTAGTCGCCGTTGGCGACCAGAGGCTGGGCGTAAAGTTCGAGGGTTAGATTCGCCGTGAATGCGTAGTTGAGCCGCGTTTCCAGGCTGGCCTCGGTCTGTTTCAAGGGGGCGAAGACATGGCGCTTGCCGTAGGTGCCGGTGGCGCGGGCATCGGAGAATGTGTTCACGTATTGCGCTTCCTGCCGGGTTGAATCGAGGCGCGGCGACAGGTAGAGGCTCCAGTGCTTGGAGGCCTGGAAATCAAAGGTCGCGCCAACGCTCGCCGTGCGGCTGCCCGAGTCCTCCTGGCGCGTGGCCACGATCAGTCCGCCCACCGTCCGCTTGCGCGCATCCGACGCAATCCGCCCCTGCACAAACCACGTGGCCGGCTTCCGCGCCACGGGCCCGCCGCGGGTCAGCCGATCATCGAACCGCTCGGCTGTCCGCTCCGTGTCGATTTCGAAGGTCCAGAACTGCCGGGTCTGCACGGTCGTGAGCAGCCGGAGGTTCTTGTCCAGCCAGTCGCCGTCGTAGTTTTGAAAGTAGGCATAGTAAAACGACGAAGTGGCCGTGCGGATGAATTTCCCGGGCGTGCGTTCGGTGTAGGTCAGGCGGCCGGAGAGGCCCCGGCGATCGACGCGTTGCTGGAAACCGACGTCGTTGATTTCATAGCCGGGCGAGATAAACAGGTAGGCGAGATTTCCGTCCCAATGCGCGCCGGTTCGCTTGCCGATCTGGAACTGGCCGGAAGTGCCGCTCAGCGCCGTGGCGTTGGGCGCGAGGCGAAGCGATTCGGCATCGGGCCGCTGGTAATAACGCGAAGACGATTTTTGCAGGGCAGTGATCGCGGCCGGGGTGCCGGCCACTTCGCTGCCGGCGAGATAGCCGGAAATATTCCAGACCCGGTCGAAGAAGTCGTGGCCCAGATCGAGCGCCCCGGTGTAGGCCGACTTTACAAGTGACGCCGCGGGCAGCGGGTCGCCGAGTTGGCGGTTCACCGCCGTGCCCATCAGCCCGATCGCCGTCTCGCCGTTGCGCATCTCGCGACTGACCCGCCCCACGAGGTAGTTGGTGCCGGGCTCGACCACCCCGTTCTGCCGAGCGCCCACCGCGTCCAGATAGGTGCCACGCATTTTGTCCGTGAACGCGTCGATCACGCCGACGGTCCAGCCCGCCTCCGTCCGCCCGGTGAGCTTGGCCGCCGCGAGGATATCGGTGGTTATGGGCACGTGACTGACCTCAGACGGCAGTTTCACGTGGGGCGCGCGGCCGATCCGCCGGGTGTAGAGCAATTCTCTCGCCGCGTAAAAACTGCGGAGGCTCGGGGCGATTTTGAAATTGCCGGATCCTTCAATAAAGAACGGG
>CANJNJ010000068.1 GCA_947474995.1 Opitutaceae bacterium
GATATTTGCCCCGTCGGCGCGCTGACCTCGACGGATTTTCGGTTCAAGATGCGCGTCTGGTTCCTGAAGCAGACGAACAGCCTCGATTCGGAGTCGAGCGTCGGAGCCAACACCGTGGTCTGGTCGCGGGAAGGCGTGATTTATCGGATCACCCCGCGCCGGAACGACGAGGTCAACGATACGTGGATGGCCGACAGCGGGCGTGAACTCTACAAGGCGGTCCACGCGGCGGACCGCCTGACGGCGATTAAGGTCAATGGCGTGGAGAGTGCGCTCGAGATGGCCACCCAATCGGCGGCGGAATTATTCAAAGCCTCCGCCGGGGCGATTGCCGTCGTGGGCTCGGGCCGGAGTTCGGTCGAAGAGCAATTTCTTACGAAGAAACTCGTCGAGGCACTCAAGGCACCGGCGCATCTCGTGAGCCGGGTGGGCGAGGGCGACAAGATCCTCGTCTCCGCCGATCGCAATCCGAACACGCGCGGCGCGCTCGTCACCGGCCTTATCTCCGTCTTGCCAACGGCGAAGCTCACGGAGCTCGCGGCCCAAATCGACGCGGGCAAGATTCGGACGTTGGTCGTGATCAATGAAGATCTGGCCGCGGGCGGCCTCACCGCCGCGCAACTCGCGAAAGTGGCCATCGTCTATCTCGGCACCCACGCCAACGCTACGAGCGCGGCGGCGAAAGTGGTCGTGCCGACGCTGACCGTGTTCGAAAAGAGCGGCAGTTTCGTGAACCAGCAGTTCCGGCTGCAGAAATTTTTCAAAGCTGTCCCCGGTCCCGCTGGGGTGAATGACGATTTGGTCTCGTTGGCGAAGCTCGTTACGGCGGTCGGCGGGCCGGCGGTGTCCGGAGAATTGCACACGCTCTGGAGCGCGTTGGCCGCCACGGTGCCGGCCTTGGGGCCAATGACGTTTGCAAACGTGCCTGAGACCGGCCTGCTCCTCGACGGCGCTCCTTGGGCAGCATTGCGTTTCGCCGAAGGCGAAACGCTGCACTTCAAACCCTGAAATGGTCGATTTCTACCTCCAACTTCATCCCGTCGTGCAGGGCCTGCTCAAAGGGCTCGCGGTGATCCTGGTGATTTTTCCGCTGGGCGGATTGTGCTCGATGGCGGAGCGCAAGGTGTCGGCGTGGATTCAGGGCCGGCAGGGTCCCAACCGCGCCATCGTGCCGTGGGCCGCATGGATTCCGGTGATCGGGCCTTTCCTGCAGCGCATCGGCCTGTTTCACGTCATGGCCGATGGCGGCAAGATGCTCTTCAAGGAAGACGCGCTGCCCGGGCACGTGAACAAGTTCTATTTCGTCCTCGCGCCGATCGTGGCGATGATCCCGGCGCTGACGACCGTGACCACGGTGCCGTTTGGCGCCTACCTCGATCCCTCGGGTCAGGTGATTCCCATCGGTCTAGCCAACGTCGACATCGGTTTGCTCGCGGTCTTTGCGGTTTCGTCCCTCGGCGTCTATTCGCTGATTCTTGCGGGTTGGGCTTCCAATTCAAAGTATCCCTTCCTGGGCGGGGTGCGCGCGTCGGCCCAGCTGATTTCGTATGAGCTCTCGATGGCGCTTTCGGTGATCCCAGTTTTTCTGTGGATCAACGAACCGGGCTCGGAGGGCACGATGAGCCTGAGCCGGACGGTCGCCTTTCAAAGCCAACCCGGGTTTTGGGGTGGCACGTGGTTTATCTTCCTCATGCCTGTTTCGGCGTTCATTTTTCTGATCGCGCTCTTCGCCGAGACGAACCGCCAGCCCTTCGACATGCCCGAGTCCGAGTCGGATCTCGTCGGTGGGTTTCACACGGAATACGGCGCGTTCAAGTGGGGGCTCTTCTTCGTGGCCGAATATGCCCACATGATCATCGGTTCCGCGGTCTTCACGCTGCTCTTCCTGGGTGGCTGGAATCCGCTGCCGTGGGTCTCGCTGGCCGATTTGATGAACTGGGCGCATCACGCGATTGGTTCGCCGCTGGTGATTCATCCCCTCGTGGTGGGTTTGATCTCGATCGGGATCTTCCTGGGGAAGGTGATTTTGGGGATTTTCTTCTTCATGTGGGTGCGCTGGACCGTGCCGCGTTTCCGCTACGATCAAGTGATGGAACTCGGGTGGAAGAAACTCCTGCCCCTCGCCATCGCCAACCTTCTCGCCTACGCGATCGGGATCGCGATTATTCAGAAATGAACCCTCGTATTTGATCCCCGACCCCTTCCATGGCCGTTAAAATTGTCGAACGAAAGCCGCTCACCTTTGCCGAGCGCACCTACATCCCGCAAATTCTCGGCGGGTTGCGGACGACATTTCGCCATCTGGCCCGGCGCAAGGAGACGTTGGAATATCCGGAGCAGCGGCCCACGGTTCCGACCGGTTATCGGGGCGTGCCCACGTTGGTCAAAGATCCCCACGGTCGCGAAAAATGTGTTTCGTGCCAGCTCTGCGAATTTGTCTGCCCGCCCAAGGCCATCCGGATTACGCCCGGCGAAATTGCCGCTGATGCGCCGACCCATCACGTGGAGAAGGCCCCGCAGGCCTTCGACATCGACATGCTGCGCTGTATCTACTGCGGCCTGTGCGAGGAGGTCTGTCCCGAAGAGGCGATCGTGCTGCAGAAGCAATACTCGATGACGGGCTACACCCGCGAAGAGATGGTCAATCACAAGGACCGGCTCTACGAACTCGGTGGCACGCTGCCCGACCAGCATCTGAAATGGGACAAGAAGAAGTCCGCCGAGGAACACGGCAACGATCGCCACTGAGCGCCAACTCCTGATTCCAGCCGCAATGGGCCCCTTCCTCTTTAACCTTTTCGCTGTCTTTTCAGTCGTCTGCGCCGCGGGCGTGGTGCTGAACAAGAACGCCGTCAACGCGGCGTTGTGCCTGCTCCTGTCGCTGGTGGGCGTCGCCGGCCTGTTTGTTTCCCTCGAAGCCTACCTTTTGGCGTTTCTGCTCTTGCTGGTGTATGCGGGCGCCATCGTCGCACTGTTTCTGTTCATCGTCATGTTGCTCGACACGAAGGGCGACGCGCGACCGACGCTCCACAAGCTGCCGCTGCTGGCCCGGGTCATGGCTTTTGCCCTGGTGGGCGCTGGGGTGGGGTCGTTTGTGGTCCGCGGCCAACTCGAGTCCCCCGACCTTTCCCGTACGCCGGCGCTGGGCGCATCACTCAAACTTTACGCCTACCAGCTCTTCACCACCTATCTGCTGCCGGTGCAGATTCTCGGATTTCTCCTCCTTGTCGCCATGCTCGGCGTGATTGTGTTGAGCAAGAAGTTTGACGGCTTGGACGACATCAAATGATCGCGCCCACGCTCAACGCCTATCTCGCCCTCAGCGTGCTGCTCTTCGCGCTCGGCCTGCTCGGGGTGCTCATCCGCCGCAACACGCTGGTCGTGTTCATGTGTCTCGAGTTGATGCTGGTGGCGTCGACCTTGGCCCTGGTCGCGTTTTCGCGCTTTAACGGCACGATGGACGGGAACGTCTTCGTGTTCTTCATCCTGACGGTCGCGGCGGCGGAAGTCGCCGTGGGTCTGGCGATCATCGTGGCGCTGTTCCGCAAGCGTCAGACGATTCAAATTGATCAGCTCAATACGCTGAAAAACTAGGGCCGCCACCCTCACTGCCGCTGATAAACATGTCCTCGTACGCGACCACCCTTCTGCTTCTTCCGCTCGCTTCGGCCGCGATCATCGCGCTGTTCCTGCGGCGGATGGGCGGGCTGGCTTCGGCGGTATCGGTCCTGGCGGCCGCCGGAGTGGCGGCCCTGGGTTTGTGGCTGGCGTTGGGGGGCGCGCGTTTCGAGCGCGCACAGGAATGGCTCCGGCTCGGCAATTTTGCGATTTCGCTGGGAATTAAGTTCGACGATCTTGCGGCCCTGATGCTGTGCGTCGTCGGCATCGTCGGTCTCTGTGTGCACGTCTTTTCCCTCGGGTACATGCACGACGATGGGGCGCGGGCGCGTTATTTTGGCGGCCTGTCGATTTTCATGTTTTCGATGCTGGGCATCGTTTTCGCCGACAATCTTTTCATGATGTTCATCTTTTGGGAGCTGGTCGGTTTCAGCTCCTGGCTGTTGATCAATCACTGGCACGAGAAGCAGTCTGCGAGTGATGCGGCGAAGAAGGCCTTTATCGTCAATCGCGTCGGCGACTTCGGCTTCCTCCTCGGCATCGTGATGTGCCAGTGGCTGAACGGCACCGTCAATCTCACGGCGCTCGGCCAACACCACGTTCTCAGCACGGCGATCCCGCTGCTCCTGTTTTGCGGCGCCGTGGGCAAATCGGCCCAGCTGCCGCTGCAAGTCTGGTTGCCGGACGCGATGGAAGGCCCGACGCCGGTCTCGGCCCTCATCCATGCCGCGACGATGGTGGCCGCGGGCATCTACATGTTGTGCCGCATCCACGTCCTGATGGGACCGGAGGCGCTCAACGTGATCATGTGGGTCGGCACCGCCACCGCGCTTTATGCCGCCCTTGGCGCGATTACCCAAAGCGACATCAAGAAGGTCCTCGCCTATTCGACCCTGTCGCAGCTCGGCTACATGGTCGCGGCGTTTGGACTGGGCTCGCTGAACGTCACGCACGAAATGGGCGGCACGACCCATACGATGCCGGTGGCCGCAGGTGTCGGGGCCGCGATGTTTCACCTGACGACGCACGCGTTTTTCAAGGCGCTGCTCTTCCTTGGTTCCGGTTCGGTGATTCTCGCCTGCCACCACGAACAGGACATTTTCAAGATGGGTGGATTGGCCAAAAAGCTGCCGGTTACCTTTGCGACCTTCACGATCGGGGTCGCGGCGATCATCGGCGTGCCATTTCTCGCGGGATTCTTCTCGAAGGACGCGATCCTCTATCTGGCGTTCGCGAATAATTCCGCGGTTTTCGCCGGCCTGGCCTTCACGGCGGTGCTGACCGCATTCTACATGGTGCGTCTGTGGAAGCTCGTGTTCCTGGGGGCCGCGCGGGGCGAGGGCGCCGATCACGCGCACGAGAGCGGGTTGGCGATGCTTTCACCACTGGTGCTCCTGGCCCTGCTGTCCGTCGTCGGCGGTTACGGCTGGCTTTACGCGAATGTCCTCCATGGCGCGTTCGCCGACGTGCTCTCGCTCGTGCCCGAGGCCCAGGGTGCGGCGCACACGATCATCCTGGCCACGAGCCTTGGGGTCATGGTGCTGGGCGCCGGCGGTGCCCTCGCGCTTTATGCCTCGGCCCCGGCCGATTCGCTGGCGGAGAAATCACCCGGCCTCTTTGGCGCGCTCGGTGCGCTGCGGGCTTCGTTCGATCGGGTGTACGATTACTACGTGGCCAAGGTCCAGCAGCGGTTCGCGATGCTGGTTAACTTCCTCGAACAAATTTTCCTCGCCGGGGTGATCATCCGGGGGCTGGCAGGGCTGGTGGGCCTCTTTGGTCTCGGCGCGCGCGCGCTGCACGTGGGCAACGTCAACGCGTATGTTTATTGGTTCCTCCTCGGCTTGGTTGCCCTGTGGGCGTTTGCCACGGGCGCTTTGAGCTTTTGACCTTGCGATGACGACAAAGGCAAATCACCAGCCGAGCTCCGGGTTTGTAGTTCCGCCTTCAGGCGGAATCCGACAATCGCGTCCCGGCCGACAAGCCTTCCGCCTGAAGGCGGAACTACGAACCTGAGATGAGCCACCTGCCTTTCGATCCTCTGCTTCTGGCCATCGTGGCGCCGCTCGCGCTCGCGCTGATGATCGGGCTCGGCCTGCCCAAGCGCTGGTCGGTCCGGCTCGCCTACGTGGCTTTTGCCGTGCCGCTGCTGATGGCGTTGCACGCGTGGTGGCATTTTTCCTCGGAGCCGCAGGTCGACGGTTATGCGTTTCTCACCCGGTACTCGACCGGATTGGATGGCTTGGGCATCGGGCTGAAGCTCGGGCTTAACGGCATTTCCCTGCCGCTCTTCGTGCTGGCCGGAGTCGTGGGCTTGGCGGCCGGGCTGTATGCGCTGCAGTCGCGGGCGGAGCGGCTCAAGATTTACCTCCTGCTCCTCCTGATCATGCAGGGCGGGCTCATGGGCGTGTTCGCGAGCGTCGACGTGTTCTTCTTCTATTTCTTCCACGAGCTCGCGCTGATCCCGACGTTCATCATGGTCGGCGTGTGGGGCGGTCGCGATCGCAGCTACGCCGCAATGAAGCTGACCATCTACCTGACGGCGGGCGCGATGATTTCGCTCGTCGGCCTGATCGCGCTCTACGTCAAGAGTGGCGCCCACAGTTTTGATTTGATCGCGCTGCGGGCCCATCTGGCGGCGCATCCGCTGGCGGCCACGCTGCAGAGTAATATTTTCGGTCTGCTGATGTTCGGGTTTGGCATCCTCGTTTCGCTTTGGCCGCTGCACACGTGGGCCCCGCTCGGCTACGGTGCCGCGCCCAGCTCGGCGGCCATGTTGCACGCGGGAGTGTTGAAGAAGTTCGGCCTCTACGGTTTGATCCAAGTCGCCCTGCCGTTGCTCCCCGCGGGGCTCGCGCACTGGGCGCATCCCCTGGCCTGGCTCGCGGTCGTGGGCAATGTCCTGATTGTCGGCCTCATCACCATCGCCCAGCGCGATCTCAAGCAGATGATCGGGTACAGCTCCGTGATGCACATGGGCTACGCGTTTCTCGGCATCGCCACCGGTTCGACCCTCGGCGTGGGCGGCGTGGTCCTCCTGATGGTCGCCCACGGCTTCTCCGTGGCGCTGCTGTTTCTCCTCGCGACGAGTGTGCATCATCGGACCCATACGTTCGCCATGGATGAAATGGGCAGCCTGGCCACCAAGGCGCCGGTGCTGTCCGCGCTGTTCGTGGCGACCACGTTTGCCAGCATCGGCCTGCCGGGCTTTGGTAACTTCTGGGGTGAGCTCACCATCTTCGTCGCCCTTTGGAAATTCTCCCCGCTCATCACCGCGCTGAGCGTCGCCGGCGTGGTCATTGCCGCGGTCTATGGCCTGCGCTCGGCGGCCCGGGTGTTCTTCGGTCCGGCTTCGGCACGGTTTACGGAAATCATGGCGAAGCACCCCGTCAGCGATCTACTGTGGGCCGAGAAGATCCCCGCGCTGATTCTACTCGCGGCGCTCATGTTCGTGGGCTTCTGGCCGAAGTCCCTCTCGGATCCCATCAACGCTGCGCTTACTCGGACGGCTGCAACGGCCGTCCAATCCGGTAACCACTAATCCACACTAATGGTCACTCATTATCGGAGGTTTCCAGGGGACTTGGGTCGCGCTCTCCGGAGTGTGCCTGAGTGGTTGAATCTCCGACTCGCATGACGCTCGAAGCCCTCAAACTTGCCGCCGCGGACAATACGTGGAGCGCGCTCTATCCCGAGCTCACGCTGGGCTGCCTCGCGCTCGCCCTGTTGGTGCTCGAAGTGGTGCTGCCCAAGCGGCTGCACCCGGTCATTCCCGATGTCGCTGCGGCCGGGGTGCTCGGGACGCTGGTTGGACTGCTGTTTAATTTTCATTCCGTCACACTCGGCGCCGACACCTTTAACGGACTGCTCCACCACAGCGCGGCGGGTCAGGTGATGCGGGCCTTCTTCCTGTTGGGTGCGCTCCTGACGATGCTCCTGGCGCGGGTTTCCCTCGCGCGGCAGCCGATGCCGCGGATCGAGTTCTACCACATTGTGCTGGTCGTCACCGCGGCGATGATGCTCCTGGCGCAGAGCAATCATTTCGTGATGCTGTTTGTCGCCCTCGAGACGCTGACGATCGGATTGTACATTCTCGTCAGCTACTACCGCACCACGACGGCCTCGCTCGAGGCGGGCTTGAAATACCTGATCATGGGTGCGCTAAGTTCGGGTCTCCTGCTGTTTGGCATCGTGCTCCTCTACGGCGTGGCGGGCAGTCCCGCCCTGCCGGCTCACTCGGCCGAGGCGATGAATTACGGCGAGCTCGCACGGTTTCTGGCCGCGAACCCGCATAACTTCCTCGCGAGCCTCGGCATCGTTCTGGTGCTTTCGGGCATCGCCTTCAAGATCGGGGCCTTCCCGTTTCAAATCTGGATTCCCGACGTGTACCAAGGGGCGCCGACGCCCGTGACCGCGTTTCTCGCGGTCGCATCGAAGGCCGCGGGCTTTACCGTGCTGCTCGGCCTCTGCGGGGCCAACGGCGCTTTTGCCGCCTACAGTTCCTTGACGACGCCGGTACTCACGGCGATGGCGGCCGCCACGATCATTTTCGGTAACCTCGCCGCGCTGACCCAGCACAATGTGAAACGGCTCATCGGGCTTTCCGGTGTTTCACACGCGGGTTTCCTCTTGCTGGGTGTCGTGGCGACGGCCCATTCGTCACTGGCGGCCGGCGCGATTTATTTCTACCTCTTTGCCTATCTGCTGGCGTCGTTCGCCGTGTTCGGAGTGATGACGCACGTCGCCGGTTCGGACGACGCGGATCAGGAACTCGATCACTATGCGGGTCTCGCGAAGGAAAATCCCTTCCTCGCCACCGTCCTCGCGGTCGGCCTCGGCTCGCTCGCGGGCATCCCGCCGCTGGCCGGTTTTATGGGCAAGCTGTTCATCTTTGTCTCGGCGTTCCAGGCCGGCGCGCGCTGGCTCCTCGTGATCGCCGCCGCCGGCGTGGTCGTTTCGATTTATTATTACTTTGGCTGGATCAAGGCGGCGTTCTTTGAAACGTGGACCCCGCCGGCCGGCAGTGATACTCCCGCCCGTCCGACTCCTACGCCGCCCGGTATGATGGCCGCGCTTGCGCTCGGGGCCCTCGCGTTTGCGTCGATCGCGCTCGGTTTTTACCAAGGACCCTTCGGGCAGTGGCTGACCTTGCGGTGACCGCCGCACTGCGTGTCGCCACTCCGCAGCGAGTGGTGACTTGGTTTCATCGAAAAGTTCTCTGCTTCGTGCTTGGCGGCCTTGCACGTTTGGGCGAAACCTAGTTCGCCCGCATGAAAATCACCGGCCTCGCCCTCGTCCCGCCGCCCTCTGCCGCCGATTTGCCCAAGGTCACCCCGGAGTTGCTGGCCTCGGTCCTCGCGCGCTACTCGCGGAGCAACGAGGGGCTCGCCGCGATTCTAGCCAAGGTCGACATCGCCAATCCGGACGCGTCGATCGATCGCATCCTGAAATTCGTCGATTACGGTCACGCGTCGATCGGCGGGCTCACTGGTGGACTCGCCATCGCGCTCGACGATGTCTCGATGTGGCTGGCCTACAAAATTTTTGAAATTGCGACGATGGCCGACGGCCAGGAATCGAGCACGCGCTACATCACCATGGACGCGGCCAACGTGCCGTCCGCCGAGGAGCTCGGCGTTCCGTCCGACTTGGCGGGACGCTGGCGCGAGGTGCTGGACCGTTCGTTTGCCGCCTATCAACAGGAGTATGCGCGGCTCGATGCACTCGCGGTGGCCGAACCCCAAAGAGTCCGGGTGCCGCCGGATGCGAAACCCGCGGTCGTCGCCCGGCTGCGCAAGAACTACGCGCTCGATCGCGCGCGCTATTTCATCCCCTTCGCGACGCGGACCAATCTTGGGCTCGTCCAGTCGTCGCGGATGTGGGCGACGACGGTGAAACACCTCGACTCTCTTCCGCAGCCCGAAGCCCGGGCGGCGGCCAAACTGATCCGCGACGAACTGCTGAAACAGTCGCCGCGACTCATGCGGTATAGTTCGGCAGAGAAATCCTTCGAGGAACAGGCACGGCAGGAATTGGCGGCGTCGATTACCCTCGGTCTGGCCCGCCTCTCGGCCGCGCCCTTAACGGACGAGGTTTGGGTTCAGGTGGACCGCGCCACGCCGCCGTGGTTACCGGAGACGCAGCCGGTGGCGGAAGCGCTGCGGCATCGGGCGAATCGGTACGGCTACCAGGGCGCCGCGACCCGCCGCATGCGAGTTTCCTTTGCGTGGAATAACATGGCGCTGGCCGAACTCCGGGACCTGAACCGTCATCGTACGGGGCATCGCTACACGCCGTTGATTCAGGCCGGCTTTTACCTTCCTCCCGAAATCGATCGCGCGACGCACGCGGCGCTCCTCACGGACCAACTGGAACTGACGCGGGAACTGCTCGGGCGCGGTTCACCGGCCTACGTCTACTCCCTGTTGCTGGGCGCCCAAACCCCCTTCGAGCACAGCACGCACGCCGACAAATTCATCTACGAAGCGGAATTGCGCACCGGGATGGGCGCCCATTTTCGCTATGCCGAGCACCTGAGTGCCGCCTTGAGCGGGTTCTTCCAGCACGTGCCCGAGGCCCGGGACTGGGTGGTCGAAGGCACGGCCGAACCTGAATGAATTGGATTGCCGCAAAGTAGTGGCATTGACTAACTCACTTGTGCGTTTTGCGATGAAGGCATCCAGTTTGCTCTTAGGCGCGATGACGGGTTTTTGCTTGCTGGATGCGCGCGCGGCGGATGCGACCAGTCCGGTTGATTACACGAGTCGCAATGGTCCGTTTACTCCGGCGCCGACGGTTGCGCCCGAAAAGAAAACGCCGCAGCGGGACAGCGCGGTGCAGGACAAGCGGGTTGAGATGAAGCGGTTCGACCGGTCAGAGTCTGCGCTGGGCGACAAGCGCGCCCCCATCGAATTGAAGGAGGCGCGGGAGAAACCGGTTCGAGAGGTGAATTCGCACCGCCCGGCGGCCGACGAGCAGCCCCGCAGCGCGATGAATCATCGCGAGGCGCAAATTTCCACCGCGGCCGACACGCGCCAACCGCCGATGGTGGCGAAATACCAGGACAGTCTGACGGCCGCCAGTGCGGTCAACATGGCGCGATTCCCGGCGATGGATCAAGCCGCCGGCGCGCGGATCAATCGGTTCGTCTTCCGCAAGAACGGAACGGACTCCGCCGTGATCACCGCTGGCGCCACGGTCACTCCGGCGGCGGGTGGCGGTACGGTTCAGAAATAATGACGCCGCCCGCGCGATGAAACGATTCCGCTTTCTCCAGTTTAACATGCAGTTTGGGCAGATCTGGGATGACACGTGGCCCGATCGCGCGCCCGTGCGCCTGGAGGCGACGCTGGCGGAAATCGGCCAGCACAACGCGGACATCATTCAACTGCAGGAAGTCGAGCAGGCCCTGCCGGGTGGCGTGCAGTTCAATCCGCCGCCCAATTACGCGCGGCTCAAGGAAGCATTGCCGGGCTACGCCAGTGCCTTCAGTTATCCCAAAGCCGATCCGCGTGAATTGCCGTTCGGCATTGGCCTCGCAATTTTTTCCCGGGAGCCGCTGCGCGATTTCCTGCGGCTCGATCTGCCGTCACCGAAGATTGAATTTGAATTCTTCAAGAAGAAGACGACGCCGACAGATCGGCTGCTGATTGGCGCGAAGACCACGGTGGGCGGGCGTGAGCTGCAGCTCTTCAATACCCATCTGCTGGCCTTCTTCATGCTTGGCTCCAGCAGCACGACCCATCGCAGTCAGCGCGACTTGGTCGCGCAGCAGTTGGCCGCGGCGACCGGACCGACCATTCTCAGCGGTGATTTTAACGTCAGCAAACATGAGTTGCTCATGGCCCAATTCGGCGAGTGCGGATTCCAAACCGTGCAGTCGACCGAGGTGACGTGGCGGCGGCGGCCTTACGTGCTCGATCACATTTTTCACAATCCGCAGTTGCGCTGCGTCGGCCACCGCGTCGTCGCGACCCCCGCGTCCGATCACCACGCGGTGGTGGCGGATTTCGAGTTCGCGTGATGTTCCGCCCGGGGCGGAACATCCCTTATTTTTTGGCGGAGCTAAAACCCTTCCGGGCCTTTTCCTTCTCTTCTTCGCGCTCCTCTTCCAGACGCGTGCGCTCGCTGCCGAGTTGCTTCCGGATTTTTTCGACCTCCTCGAATTTTTGGTCGCTAAGCATTTCGTCGAGCTGCTTGCGCAGGAAGATTTCCCGTTCGGCAATCTTGCCCTTGTAGACGCGATCGATTTCCGCGAGCCGGGTCTTTTGTTCGGCGTTGAGGGGGACGGACGCGCGCGGGTCTGATTTGGCGAGCCGCTCCATCGCAAGTTCGTAGGCGCTTTTCATATCGCAACAATCTGTCCGGCGGACGCGCGAAGACACGATAAAATTACACGGCGGGCCTTGCGCCATTTCTTATGCGACCGGCGCGTCAGCCGAATTGGACGCCGAAAAGCAGCGCGAGCCCCACGAGGCCAAAGGGCGGCCACCAACCGCCCCAAACGCGCCCCCAGTTCGCCGCGTAACCGGCCAGCAGCGCCAGCATCAATCCCGATAAGGCCGTCAGGCCCACCCACGGCGCGACGAAATGGGCGGGAACAAAGGCCCCCGGCAACCGAACACCCAGGCGGACCAGGACCTCGATGGTGAGCATGAGCAGGGCGGCCAGATGATTGCACCCCACGACGGCCGGACCAATGCCGAGCAGTCCACACAGCAGGGCCGCGAATCCTCCCAGCGTGGCGGCCATCGCGGTGGGAATGAGCACGAGATTGGCCAGGAGCGCCCCGGGAGTCAGCAAGCGGAAGAATTGCACGCTCGTCAGCAGGCTCACGAGCGTGGTGGCGACGCCAACTGCCAGGGCCGTGGCCAGCCACCGCCAGGCGTAGGCGCTCCAGCGGTGCCATCGACGCCAGGTGACTGGCGGTAAATCCCGCCACGGTGTCCAACGGGCAAGCCAATGGTCCGCCAAGGGCAGGCCGAGGAGGAACAGCGCGGCGACAATCCCGTAACTCATCACGAAACTCGCGCCGAAGACTTGCAAGGGCGCGACGAGCAGGACGGCCGTAGCCGCCGCCACCACGGCCGCAAGCAGGTTGGCCGGTCGGCGCAGGACGGCCGCGAGTTGGAAGAAGACGGTCATGGCAAACGCGCGGATGGCGGAAGGCGACCCACCGGTGATATCCACGAACAGCCAGAGAAGCGCCGTGCCCACGACAAACCGGGCCCACCGGGGCAACCGCAGGAAGACGAGGAGCGTCCGGAGCGCCGTGGCGATGACGCCGATGTTTAGCCCGCTGATCGCGAACAGGTGCATCGTGCCGCTTTGCATGAAAAGTTCGTGTTGGCCGGAGGTGAGATCATGGGTGTCGCCCAGCATCATGGCGCGCAGCGAACCCGCCTGCGCGGGCCAGCGGTCCTCAATCCCGCGGCCGAGGATTTCCCAGAACCGCCGCGCGGCGCGGGCACAGAAACGATAATAGGCCGAAGCCGATTTTTCCTCCGCCAGCAGGCGGCCGCGATTCAACCGGAAATTCACGCCGGCGCCGGCGAGAAATCCTTCGAAGGTATCCGCCGGCGGGTCGCGGGGAAGCGGGACCAACACGCCGATGGCCGAGACCACGGCGCTGCGAATCGGGGGCTGGATTCCTTTGCCGAGCGCGAGTGTAAAGTGAATACGCTGGCCGGCCAGCTCGTGCAGCCGCCCGTCCGCGTGGACGATGGTGGCAAGGCCGACGGATTTTCGCGGGTCGGTTTGGGTAAACACCCGCTCCACTCGGAGCGAGACCGTTGCTTCGCGCGGCGGCAAGGTGTCCCACGATCCCAGGCGCGCCCGCTGCATTCCGTAGTCGGCCCAGCCGGCGAGAAACATGGCCGCGGCCAGCGTTACGGCCCACCATTTTGGCGCGCGCTTGCTGGTCCAGACAGCGGCCACCGCAAACCCGAACGCACTGCCGAGCAGCCACGCCGTTGAGGCGAACGTTGTGCTTCGACCGGCCGCCAACCCGGCGGTCAATGGCAGGGCCAGCCATAACAGGGGTGCGCGGTGTCCCAGGCTGCGACTCGTCATTTCGGAAGCAGGAGGGCTGGGGACGACGAAGAAAATCGCGGAGAAAGCCCAAATTCGGGGTGGTGCCGGTCGCCGACCGGCGTTGGGTCGCCTCGTTCGTCGTTCCGCCTTTAGGCGGAAGGATTGTCCGTGGACCGGATTCCGCCTCAAGGCGGAACGAGTAAGCCAACGGCGCCAGTCGGAGACCGGCGCTACGGCGAGCCCCCTTTCCGTTTGATTGCGCCCGCGGTTCGCGCCCTTCATTGCTGGTTCACGCATGCCGTCCGCTGACCAGTCTGATTTCTTCGCCGCCGATGAACCGGTTCCTGCCGCCGCGGGCCCCGGCTCCAAACCGGCCAATCAGCCGCTCGCGGCCCGGATGCGCCCGCGCCGGTTGGCTGAGGTGGTGGGACAAGAGCACATCCTCAAGGCTGGCAGCCTCCTGCCGCGGCTGGTGGCGCAAAACCGCTTTGGCTCGTTGATTTTTTATGGCCCGCCGGGGTGCGGCAAAACCAGCATTGCCGAGGCCATCGCGCACGAAACGCAGAGCCGGTTCGTCCGCGTCAACGCCGTCATGTCCAACGTGGCCGAGTTGCGCGAGATTCTCACCGCGGCGCGCCGCCGACCCGAGGCGGCCACGATTCTCTTCATCGACGAACTCCATCGTTTTAACAAGTCGCAGCAGGATCTGCTCTTGCCCGACGTCGAGGAGGGCAACGTGCGGCTGATCGGTGCGACGACGCATAACCCGGGATTTTATGTCAATCCGCCGCTCCTTTCCCGCAGCCACTTGTTTCGGCTCGAACCGCTTGCCACGTCGGCCGTCGTCGGCGTGCTGGCGCAGGCCCTGACGGATGGGGAGCGCGGGCTCGGGGCGCGGGGGGTTACGGCCGAGGGAAAGATTCTCTCGGATCTCGCGGTGCTCTGCGACGGCGACCTCCGCCGCGCCCTCAACGCCCTGGAAGTGCTCGTGCTGGGGCTGCCGGAACAAGCGGCGATTACGCCCGCCGAACTTGAGGTCTTTGCCCGGGAACGCCGCATTCGCTACGATGCTGACGAGGATGAGCACTACGACACGATTTCGGCGTTCATCAAGAGTTGCCGGGGCAGTGATCCCGACGCCGCCATGTACTGGCTGGCCAAGATGCTCGCGGGCGGCGAAGACCCGCGGTTCATCGCGCGCCGGCTGGTGATTCTTGCCAGCGAGGATGTCGGGCTCGCCGACCCGCAGGCGCTGCCGCTGACGGTGGCGGCCCACCAGGCGTGTGATTTTATCGGCTTACCCGAGGCGGAATATACGCTGGCCCACGCGACGTTGTACATTGCGACCGCGCCGAAGAGCAATTCGGCCAAGTTGGCGCTGGGGGAAGCGCATCGGGTGCTCAAGGAACTGCCGGTCCAAACGATTCCGTCCGCCCTCCGGAGCAAGACCGGCCAGGCGAACAAGCGCATCGGCCAGGGCCAGGGCTACGCCTACTCGCACGATTTTCCCGAAAATATCTCCGGTCAGGACTATCTCGAAAACCCCCTCGCGCTCTACACGCCCAAGCCGGTCGGGTGGGAGGCAAAGATCGCGGATCGTCTCGCCCGTTGGAAGGAACTGAAAGCGCAAATGCGCAAAGCGTAGCGCCGGTTCCGCAGTCGCGGGACTGGCGTCGGCCGGCCGCGTGGCGTCAAGCCGGTCCGCTCACGGGTTGAATTGATAAATTTCCACCACGCCGATACCGGTTTTTTCGCGAAGCCCGCTGAAGCGAACCGAGTAACTCCCGGGCTCAAGCGTGGCCACGATGGCGGCGTCGCGGCTATTGGGATCGAATGGCGTGCCGCCTGACTCCGTCACCATCGCCGTGATGAACGAAGGGTCGCCGCTCTTCTGCCAGTCGCTGTTGGATTTCAGCAGGATGTCGCCGGCGCCGAGGAGTTCGATGAAAGGCTCGGCCAGAAAGCCTTTCTTGAATTGGGGGGTTTTCAGGGCGGGACCGATGCCGCGAATGAGCACGAGCCGCGCGTTGGGTCCTTCGACCGCAAACTTGATGGCCACTTTTTTTTCCTCGGCGCCAATGAAGGCCCGCGCCGAGAAGAAGCTCACCCGTTTGGGGACAAATTTTGGCCGCGCGGGGGCCGCGCTGGACGCATTGGGTATCTCGACGGCGATGCCGGCCTTGGGATCGACGATCTGTTGTTCTCTGGCGGGCTTGCCCTCAGCCGCAATTTTTTGCGTCGCTGCCTTCACCGCCGCGAGCTGAGTCTCGATTTCTTTCCGCAGTCGCTGCACCGCCGTGTCGGTCGGAGAAATCTTGCTCAACTCCGTCACCGCCATTTGCGCGGCCAGCAAATCTCCGCGATCGCGGGCCCGTAGCGCCTCGGCCATCAGATCGATTTTGACGTTCGTCGGATCCTTGGGCGCCGCGGCGCCAAGGCGGGTGGGGGCGGGCAGCGCGCCAATGGCCAGGACCGTGGTCAGCAGCCCGCGCTGAAACAATCGCCAGGTTTCCGGATGCATCGCGAAGAGGGGGAAATTGTTGGCCGCTCGAAACGACAGGTCACGTTCAAAAGCGACCGTCGCCTGCCTACTCGCGCCGGCCGCCGGGCGGAGATCGTGCGAGATTAGGTGCCGGCAGACTTCGCCGCGGGTTCGAGTGCAATCATTTCCACCCGGCCGACCACGAAGCACATCGCCAACGAGGCCAGCACAAACATGCCGCCGCCCACCACCAGCGCCGCTTCAAAGTTGCCGGTGCTTTTGAGCAGGTAGCCCGTGACGATCGGCGCGAGGATGCCGGCGAGCGCACCGGAAGTGTTCATGATGCCGGCCACCGAGGCCGCGGCGTTCTTGGGCGCCACCTCGGCGCAGACGGTCCAGAGGATCACGCTCGAGGCGGATTCAAAGGCGAGGGACAGGGTCAGCAGGGCGACGGCGAACTCGGCGCTCTTCACGTAGGCCGCGAGCACGACGACGGTGGCGAGGATATTCATGGCGACGATCACGGTCTTCCGCGACAGCGTCGTCGACCAACCCAGCTTGATCAATTTGTCCGACAACCAACCCGCCATGGGTTGAAAGAAAAAGGCCACAACCCAGGGGATGGCCGCATACCAGCCGCCCTTGATCAGCGTCATCTTGCGCTCGATGATGAGATAGGCCGGCAGCCAGGTGACGAAGAGGTAGAACGAGTAGTCCTGAAAAAACTTACACAGGACGAGGCCCGCGACATTGCGATGGCGCAGCAGGCTCAGCCAGGGGGCCTTGGCGGCGGTGCCCGCGGCGGCCGTTTCGGCATCCTTCCCCGCATAGGTCAGGCACCAGAGAATCACCCACAGCAGGCTCGCGACTCCGGTGATGACAAACGCGCTGCGCCAGGAATACGCCTTGATGAGGTAAGCCATGATCACCGGTGCGGCGGCAAAACCGAGGCGAAAGCCGGAGAGATAGATGCCCACCGCGGTGCCAAGTTGGTCCGACGGAAAATTGGCCTTCACCACCTTGGTGGCGATGGGGTTGAACGCGGCTTCCCCGGTGCCGACGCCAATGCGGCAAAGAATCACGGTCCAAAAGCGGCTGGTGGCCCCGGTGCACGCGGAAAAAAAGGACCAGATAAATGCCGCCCACCCCAGGGTTCGCTTCGCGCCAAAGCGATCGGCGATGAGACCGCCGGGAATGTTCATAACGACGTAGGCCCAAAAGAAAGACGAGAGCACCACGCCCATCATGGCGGGATCGATCTGCATATCCTTCATCATGGCCGGCGCCGCTGTGGAGATGCTGCCGCGATCGATCGCGTTAATCAGCGTGCCCGTGAAGAGCAGGAACAGGATCCACCAGGGATGCTTGAATAAACGGGACATGCGGGGTTGGGGCGGAGGTGATGGGACAGAAAGCAGCGTGAGGGCGAGCGCGGGGGATTAATTCAGAATCCAGAAAACCAAGAACAGGACTCTTGGCTTCATCGCTGCTGAATTTTGAGGAAGAGGCAACGAGGCTGTGTTTGTCGTCCCGCCTTTAGGCGGAATCTGCGCGGTTCAAATCTTCCGCCTGAAGGCGGAACTACAAACGGCAGATTTCTCCGGCCTGACATTTGACCCAAGTGGACGGTCCTTCGCATCCAAGGCATTCTTACGGCAGCGCAAAACAATAGTACGCGTTTCCTGGCTTGGTTTCGGGTTTGCCGCCGCCCCCGGCCGCGATGAGCACGTATTGGCGACCGTTGACTTCGTACGTCGCCGGTAACGCGTACCCCCCGGCCTCGAGCTGGAATTCCCAGAGCAACTTGCCGGTTTCCTTGTCGTAGGCATGGAGGCGCTCATCCATCGCCGCGCCGGTGAACACCAGACCGCCGGCGGTCACGAGGCAGCCGCCCATGTTGAACGTTCCGGTCGGCGGTTCGCCGCGCTTTTCCAATGCGGGATAGGTGCCGAGTGGCACCTGCCATTTGAAATCCCCTGTATCGAGGTGGATCGCGGTCACAGTGCCCCACGGCCGTTTGTTCACGGGGAATCCTTCCGGATCGCGAAATTCCTGGTGGCCGGTGGCGAGGTATTGAATTTCACCGGCCCAATTCGATTTGAGCTCGCTGGTCGGAACGCGTTCGTTGGCGCCTTCGTTGAAAAGAAAGGCGATCACCGCGTGCTTTTCCGTCGCACTAAAGGCGGTCGAAAAATTCGGCATCTGGCCGCGACCCGTGTCCAGCAATGCGAGCACCTGCTGCGGCGTGAGCCGGTCCTTCACGGTCTTGAGTGACGTGAAGGAAGGGGCGTTGGGGTTGGGCGGGCGATCGAGGCCGTGGCAGACCGAGCAGACCGAGCCATAGATCAGCCGGCCGAGTTCGGCCACGGTGATGTTGTCCCGCGGCTTGGCGGGAATCATGGAAATCCATTCGGCCTCGCTGCTCGAGTTCACATAGAGCGTGCGGGTGGTGGGATCAAAGGCCGCCCCGCCCCATTCGCCGCCGCCGTTGAACTGGGGCAGGACAATCGACGGTTGGGCCCCGGGCGGAAGAAACAATCCGCCAGTCCGCATCTTGGCGAGACGCTCGCGCGCGTCCGCGTGCGCCTTGGGATTCAGGTCCGTGGCGTCGGCCGCGGTCAGCTGTTGCTGCGCGTAGGGGCGCGGCTTCGTGGGGAACGGTTGCGTGGGCCAGCTCTGCTCGCCGGGCACATCCGATTTTGGGACGGACCGTTCCTCGACGGGAAAGAGTGGTTGGCCGGTCTCGCGGTCGAGGAGGAAGAGATGGCCGATTTTTGTGACCTGCGCCACGGCGTCGATCCGGCGGCCGCCGTGCTCGACGGTCACGAGGTTGGGCTGGCACGGAATATCGTAGTCCCAGAGATCATGGTGCACGACTTGATAGTGCCAGACGCGTTCCCCCGTGTCGGCCTTGAGCGCGAGCACGCAGTTGGCAAAGAGATTTTGTCCGATCCGGTTGCCGCCCCAATGGTCATAGGTGGGGGAGCCGGTGCCCGCGAACACGAGGCCCCGCCCGACATCGAGCGTCATGCCACCCCAGCAATTAGTGCCGCCGATGCTTTTCCACGCGTCCGGCGGCCAGGTTTCGTAGCCCACTTCTCCTGGATGAGGGATCGTGTGGAAGATCCATTGGCGTGCGCCGGTCCGCACATCAAATGCCCGCAGGTGGCCGGGCGCGGCTTGGGCCGGGCCCTCGCCAACCGAAGAGCCCATGATGAGAAGATTCTGGTAGATGATGCCCGGGGTCGTCGCCGTGACGGAAAGAAAATAGACGTCGCGATCGAGGCCCTCGCGCAGATCAATTTTTCCCGCGCGGCCGAAGCCCGCGACCAGTTTTCCGGTCGTCGCGTCGACCGCATGGAGAAAATTTCCGGCGACGTAGAAAATTCGCTGGTCGGCTCCGTCACTCCAGTACGTGACGCCGCGATTCACGCCGCCGCCGCGCGCGCCGTTCCAGGGGTCGAAGACCCAACGCTGCTGGCCGGTGGCGGCGTCGAGTGCGAGGAGCTTCAAGCCCGGAGTGGTCAGGTAAGCGATCCCGTCGACCACGATCGGATTGCACTCGATCGTCGAGGCGGGACTGGCCGTCATGTCATCGGTGCGGAAAATCCAGGCGGGCTTGAGTTTGGTGACATTGGCCCGGTTGATCTGCTCAAGGGAGGAGTATTTCGCCCCGGTCGCATCTCCACTGTAAGTCTGCCAGCCGCGATGGCTGTCCGCGGCGGGCGCGAGATTGCTCAGAAGGAGAAAGAGGAGTGATCCGAGCGTGACACGGATGAACGGGACGGCCGGAGTTTGAACAGGAAATGGGGTAACCAGATGCTTCATGGCGGTGGGGAAACGCTAGTGTCCAGACGTTGCCCCGAGTTCGGAGGGTGACGAGCGAGAAATCCGGTTGGCGTCGCACATCACGTACCGGGTGGGCCGGGCACTCCGTGCGCGGCCAATGTTGGGCTCGATCAAACGATCCAAGGCCGCGCACGGAGTGCACGGCCCACCTCGGAGCAGGTTACCATAAATCGCACTGGAGTGAAGAAGAGGCGAAGCCCTCCACGCCTTCCACTCTCAACGCTCAACCCTAAACTCCCAACTGTGGCCTGCGGCCACCTCAACTGCCGTTGATCGATTCGCGCCAGTCGGACACCGCGAAGGGGGTGTCGATGCCGCCGAAGACCTTGGTGCGCAGATTCAAGTCGTAGTGAATCACGGGGGCCGAACCGGTGAGGCTGACCTTCTTGGCGACCACCGAACCATAAATCGTGGAGTTGCCCGCCACCGTGAAGCAACCGGTCGGCGTGTAGATGACGCCGTAGTAGGCCGTGGCCGTGTTCATGTCCGGGACCGTGAGAGTGTTGTTGCTGTAGACGGCCAGACGGCTCGGGTCCTTCGTTTTGTTGTCGATGCCGCCGCCGTAGATGGCGATGTCGTTGCCGGCGAAGACCTCGAGGGTGCCGTTGGTGGTGACTTCGATTTTGGGCGAGCCACCGTTGAGTCCGACGTAGAAGTTGCCCGAAACCACCAGGCGGACCGGGCCATCAACGACGATCTTGGTCGTGCCCCTCATGTCGAGGCCCGAGCAGTAGTAAATGGCGGGAGTCGTGTCGCTCGAATTGCCGATGGTCGTCGTGGAATCGAGGGCGGGATTGGCCAGCGTCGAACCAGTGCCGCTGATGGTCTTGATGGTGAAGACCGGCTGATAGGGGCTCGTGCTGACGCGCGAGGTGTCGATCTTGGTCGTCGCCGGAGTGGACGGACCGTAAACCCGGGCGCTCGTGCTGACTGAGGGGCCGCCGCTGTAGAGCGAAGCGACATAACCCTTAACCTGGGCATTGACCAAAGTGACCGTGGCCGAAGTGGTGGCCGGAGCGCTCGAGGAGACGATGGCCGAGTAGGTCGGCGTCTGGCTGGCGTAGGTGCCGAGCGAGGAATCGTAGCTATCCAAGGTGCCGGCGCTGCTGAAGACCACTGTGCTCGTGGTCGCGGCGACCGCGTTGACGAAGAGGGGGGCCTGCGCGGAACTCGAGGTCAGCGTGCGGCTGATGTCCGCCGAGTTCGGGGTGTGGGTCGTGCCGGTGACTGTCACCGTCCGGGTGCCGGCGGTGCCGTTGTAGCTCGTGACCGTGAGGCTGATGTCACCCGTGACGTTGTTGTCGTAGGTGAAACCAGTCAGGGTCTTCGTCGCGGTCGAACCACTGAGCGTCCAGCCGGACCAGTCATTCTTGTTCAAGGCCCAGAGGGCTTCTTCCATCCCGGTCTCGGCCAGCTCGACGCTGCGGGTGCTTTGCACGCCACGGGCGCTCATTTGCAGGGTCCGATAGCAAACCGTCAGGTAGCTGCCCAGTGCCACTGCCAGAACCGTCGCGAAACACAGGGCCGCCAGCAACGCCGCGCCACGCTCGGAGGAGCGGGAGGCGGAGCGCCCGAAGTGGCTTTGTTTCGTGGTGAGGTTCATCGCGGTCTTTTGGCTACGGGATAAATCTCGGCTGATCTTCGGCCTGCGTCCAGTATTTGAACGCGCGGGAAACACGTCCAAACCGCTACGTAGTTACGCCCAATCCGGCGGGATGAGCCGAGCGCTGATATTGTAGGTCTAATTAAAATACAAGGAGGGGAAGACTGGAACGTACGAGTGAAAATAGGTCTAGAAACCGCCTCCCTTCGCCGCATTGTCCCGCCTGGGGGAACCACGCAGCCAAAGCGTGACCGCGATCGCGGGTCCGGGGAGCGAGGGGACTGAGATCCCACCAGGCGAAAGTTTAAGAGAAATTTTTCGCCTCCCGGGGTGGGAGGAAATGACCCAAAAAACGGCCCGAAAATTGGCCGGCAGGCACGGGCAACCAGGGCGATCCGCGGCGATTTTGTACTCGCCGCAATCGGGTTTGAACCGAAACACTAATCAGGTTCGCGGGCGCCCCGGTTTAGGCGCTTTGTGACGTTTCAACCCCCAAAATTCACATGCAAAAATCCATTGCCACGTTTGTCGTCGTTTTCGTTGCCCTCTTTGGCGCTTCTTTGTCCAATGCTCAGCAACCCGCTCCGAAAGCCGCGGCGCCCGCCGGTCGGGTAAGCCCGCATGAGACTGTCAGTCAAGTTTTTGACGGACGACGGGACAACCGGATCGTGCTCACCTATGGCCGTCCTTATTCGAAGGATCCCAAGACCGGCGAGATTCGCAAGGTGTGGGGCACCCTCGTCCCCTATGGCAAAGTATGGCGCATGGGTTCGGATGAGGCGACGACCCTCACGGCCCAGGTCGATTTCTCGTTGGGGGGCACGGCGCTATCCGCTGGAGCCTACACATTGGACCTGCAGCCCGAGGCTGACGGGTCGGCCAAGCTAATCGTTGGCAAGCGTTTGGGTTCATGGGGCGTTCCCTACAACGGCGCCGCCAGCGAAGTGGCGCGGATCGACCTGAAAAAGTCGGCGGTAGCTGATCGTGTCGATCAGTTCACCATCAAGATCGACAAGGATCCGGCGGGTGGCGGCGTTCTGACCGCGACATGGGAAAACACCCAGTATTCGGCGGCAATTGCGATTAAGAAGTGACGCCGGGGTGGTTGGCCCCGTGTCGGCCGCCTCAAAGCGCGTGGTCGGATTTGGCTATGGTGCCTGCCGAATCGAGCCCCGGTTGGGGCGATGGATAAACAGTTTAAGTTTCCTACGGCCGCGATTCACTTCGCGGCCGTTTGCTTTCAGGCGGTCGAAAACCCGGATCGCTCTTGACGCATCCGGTGAAAACAGGACGCTGCTCACTCCGATTTTCGCCCTCATCGTCTATCGGTTAGGACAGGAGATTCTCAATCTTCAAAGCGGGGTTCGATTCCCCGTGGGGGCACCAGTTTCCACTCTGACATAGGAGGTCAAGAAGTGCGTTGTGGGGTAAAAGAGGTTGCAGTGTGGGTGCAGCTTCCCTCGTATTTGGGTGCAGAATGAGCCGACGCCCCAACTCGACCACCCGGATCAGGCGAGGATCCGTGGTCACCAAAGTCTACCGCGTGAGCCGCGCTGACGGGCGAGAGGTTTTTAAGGCCGCCTGGCATGTCGAAGGGGTTCGGACCATGCGGTCCTTCTCCACCTACGCTGCAGCCCACGCAGAAGCCTCGATGAAGGCCGAACAGCTCGCCGCCGGCAAGATGGACGCCGCCGCCTACCTAACCGCCGACGACAGCGTGACCTTAAAGGAGGCCCGGCGCATCTGCGGCAAAGTCCCGGTTATCTCCGCACTCCAAGAGTGGGCGAAAGCCCGCCGCCTTTGTGAGGGATCGCTGCTGCAGGCCGCCGAGGCTTGGGCAGCCAACCAGAGGCCGCGCTTCGCCTCAATTCCGCTCGCAAAGGCGATCGACCAGTTCATCGCCGCCAAGCAAAGGGCGGGGAACGAGGGAGAGCGCACCTACCGCTCCAAGCTCTCCTCGCTTGTGAGCCGATTTGGAGCCGAGGTGCCGCTGGACACCCTAACGCCGCGTCAGCTCGACGACTACCTGGCCCAGTTCGCCGACGGGGTAACACGGAACGATTTTCGAAAAAGGGCCGTCACGCTCTGGCGCTGGGCACGCGACAACCGTTACCTGCCAGAACTAGCCCCACTGGCCATCGAGCGTACCCTGCGCGCGAAGGAGAAGCCCACCGAGATCGGCATCATCGATGCGGCGACCTACGCCAAGATGCTCGAGCACGTCCGCGCCCGTCGTCCCGAACACCTGGCCGCCCTGATCCTCGCAGGCTTCTGCGGGATCCGCTCCGACGAGATCCATGGCAAACGTGCGGACCGCCGGCTGCGGCAGACATGGGAGGATGTCCACCTCGACAAGAGATTCGTGCGGGTGACGGTCGCAAAGACCAACACGCCCGCATGGCGTAACGTCCCGCTTTGCCCCGCGGCAATGGAATGGCTCATGCTCTGCCCAGCCCGCAAAGGGCCGGTGTGCGAGGCCGGAGCCATGGAGAAAATCCGCCTTATTCTAAAAGCGGCGGTCGACGATCAGGGTTGCGCGCTTTTCCCCTCAGTACCGGAGAACTGTTTCCGGCATTCGTTTATTTCACACCGGATTGCCCTGACCGGAAATAAGCCCGCGACGGCCACGGAGTCTGGAAATAGCGTCAACGAAATCGACCGGAGATACCGCGTTCCCCTGTCACCGGAGGACGGTCAGGCGTGGTTCCATGTCCGGCCCGTAAGTCCAACATCTCGCCAAGTCGTCAGCCTCCAGAAAGACGATGGCAAGGCATGTGCTTGAGTTCCCTGTGAGGCTCCATGCCAGCTCGAAAAAAGCCGCTCGCCAGTCCTCTGGGTTTACCCAACGCGACGCTTGAGGACCAAATAAAAGCGTGGGGTGTTACTCGGCGAGCTATTGCCGATAGATGCCGAATAAAGGCGGTCCATGCCCTCAAGAAGGAGGGCGAGAAAGTTCGTAAAGCGTTGTTTACTGATGAGCTTGAGTTTATCTGCAGCTTAGCGGCGAATCCGTTCCACTTGGTCTCGAGCGGCAAATGCGGGATGGGCGACCCGCGCACGATCGCACGGTCTGATCTCGATGCGGAAAAGTGCGGTCATTTCGCGTATCTTATTTTCCGCGAGCCGCTAGCCGTTTCGGTCGCTCTTGCCGCTGCAATACGCGAAAGTCTACGGATTAGTCATACAGCAATCTGGCAGATCCGTCTGGCCGCGAGAACACTATACTTCATCAAGAGCGGATCACCAAAATCCATTCGACAACCGATCGACTACCAAAGCATCAGCGATTTTACTCAAAAGATCTCCGGCTTCGTCCCTAGCAAAAAGCTTATAGACAAAGCATTGCGGGCCGAACGTGCATCTGAAGTACAACAGGCCAAACTTCAGGAATCTAGTCCAAGTCGAAAAAAATCGAAGAAAAAGTAGGTTTCGGAGGATCGTTTTAGTGGCTGTAAGTCTATCAATGCGTGGTTGTGCAAACAACTATTCATTCCAAAAAAGCGGCGCTTGGTTCCGAGGCGCCCTTCCTCAAGTCGGATCAAGTCATGACGATCCTCGGTTATACCGACCGGTCGTCATTTTGGCAGGCAGTAAGGCGGTCAGGAATCCCCTACGTCCGAGTGAATGCGCGCAGGTGCATTTTCGACCGAGAACAGCTGATGGCCTGGATCCAGCGCCGTTCAGTGGGCGCCGTAGAACTAAACGCGGGTAGCGCGACTCAATGAAAGCAAATGACGCAATGAGCGACCTACCCCCACTGAGCGCCAAGAGCGCCCCCTCGGCCCGCGTTTTCTCGCGACTGCCTGAATACACCCGTATCCCTACTGCCGGCGGACGTTGCCCCATCACGGGGCTATCTCGCAGCAGCGTACTGAAGCTGATCTACGCATCCGCCGAAAACGGTCACAAACCGCCGGTGCGTAGCTTCGCCCTCAAAAAGAAGGGCGGCTTCCGCGGTGCGAGACTGATCTCGGTGGCGTCGCTGATCGACTACATCGAGTCCCATGGAGCGGAAGGATCGAAAGGAGGTTCGTCATGAGCGCCATGTTCGTCGTCGAAAGGAACGGGCCAAAACCGGTCTTCACGTTGGATCAGCTTCAGGCGTCAACTCGCTCAAGCGAGATCGCGACGTTCAACCTGACTATTTCGGTCCGTGAAAAGACGGTCGCTCAGGTCTACGGCGCAAGGCTTGTGAACGGGAAAGACGGCCGGTTCGTTGCCGGCCCTTCATTCTCTGGCGCGAACGGGTGGGTGAACGTCGTGATGGTGAGTCGCGACCTTCAACCGGACCTGGTCGCGCAAGTGGAGCTACAACTGGAGGAACTGCGCAATGGAAGCTGACAAAAAAATAGCCCCGGCGTTGGCGCGCCAGGGCAGTGCAAATAACTCTACTTCAAACCCTGTTACCGCGACCCCAACAGGTCAAGGAGATGTCAGCGATAAACCGCCACAGCAGATAAGAGGCCGGCAATCTTGGGCGGAAAGTGGAAACAGTATCAGCAGCACCTGCCACTTATAGATGAAGTGGACGAATGGTTCTACCCAAACCAGCCGTATGGCCTAGGAATTGTCTGCGGGGCTGTCTCAGGTGGCCTAGAAGTGCTAGACCTCGACGCCAAGCACGATCCCACCGGCACACTCAACGCTCGGGCTGAGGCGGCAATCAAGGAATGTGCGCCGGGGCTTTGGGAACGAATGCCGCGGGAAACGACGCCATCGGGCGGACTTCACCTTTACTTCCGGTCTGCATCACCGGGAGGCAACCTGAAGCTTGCGCTAGCGGCATCAGGAAGAGAGGCAATCGCAGAAACCCGCGGTGAAGGCGGTTTCATCGTTGCCGCTCCAACTCCGGGTTACAACAGGGTGAACGGGTCGCTGGCTGAGATCCCGATACTGACTGCTGACGAACGGGATTCACTGCTGGCCGCTGCCCGGTCGCTGGACATATCCGAACCGGTGGAGGTTCGCGCACCTCCGACTATGCGGGGAGCAGCGCTGACCCCGCTGGACGACTACAACCTGAAAGGTGACGCGCTCGCCGTTCTGTGCAAACACGGTTGGTACGTCGGGGCTGAATGCTTGGACGGATCGCGCAAGCTACGCCGACCGGGCAAGGAGCACGGCTTCTCTGCATCATGGAACCACGGTGGCAGGGGTAAGCTATGCGTGTTCTCGTCCTCGACGCAGTTCGACATGGCCCCGAGCACGTATTCGCCGGCTGGCGTCTTCGCTGTGTTGGAGTGCAACGATGACTTTTCCCTCGCTGCGGCCGAACTTCGCAGGCTGGGATTCGGAGCCGACGCCCAGACAACGACACACGCACACCAAGTCCGGGACAGCGATACAGCGACTACAGCAGGACCGCGTTCATTCACGATCTGGAAGCCGTCCCAGTTCCTTAGCTACACTCCGCCGACTGATTCCATCATCCTGGGCGATTCCGTAATGGAACGCGGAAAGTGGACTTCCCTCGTTGGTGTCGGTGGACTCGGCAAAACACGTTTGGCGCTTTTTCTAGCGATTTGCCAGATCCTTGGTCTCGATTGGTGTGCTTTGAAAGTGCAAGGCAAGCCGCTACGCTGGCTGATTCTATCGACGGAGAACGGTCTCCGACGCTGGCAGACCGATCTGGGCGCAATGCTGGCGGCGCGCACTGAGGCCGAGCGGGCGCTGGTGGACGAGAATCTCGCCATCATGGCGATGACGGAGGACGAGGACGGCCACATAAACACCGGAACACCTGAGTCCATGACGCGCCTGTCGCTCACTCTAAGCGAGCGCAAGGCCGACGTGATAGTGTTCGACCCGTTCGCCGACATGATCGACGGGGACGAGAACAAAACGCAGGACGTAGTTTCAACGCTCCGGACACTACGGCAGATCGTGCGCAAGGCGGCTGCTAACGCGGCCGCGCTGCTCATCCATCACGCACGGACTGGAGCGAGCAACGTCTCCCAAGCTGGCGATAACTTCAACGCGGGCAACTTTGGGCGAGGCGCCAAGGCGCTGTACTCCGCGGTTCGCGCTGAAATTCAACTGGCACCCGGTGACCGCGACAACGCCAACATGGTTGTCATGCTGTGCGGCAAGAACAGCGACGGTCCGAAGTTCGCTCCTCGCGGCGTAATATTTAACGCCGACGATTGTTCCTACACGCTAGACCCCAGTTTTGATCTGGAAACGTGGCGCGCAGACGTGAGCGGTAAACACACCGGAAGGGCGTGTTCCATTGCCGATGCCGTCGAAGCTGTTCGATTTCTGGCCCCAAATGTGGGGGATGAGGCGAAAGCGAAGGGTATCGTTGAGGCGATGCAGGACGCTTCGGCGGCTTCACTAAGGACGTGCAGAACGCGTCTATCAGGTGCGCTTAATCTGGGGTATCTGCGGCGGGGGTCGCGCGGCGGAATGTATCGGCTCGGCTCTAAGCCGCTACCCAAGCAACCATCTCGTGGGTAATATGATCCGTAACTACTGTGCAAGTTTGTGCAAATTTGTGCAATGAGTTGCACGCTGCACAACGTGTCCACCGGGGCTAGGTTTGTGCAAGTGCAACACCCCCTATAGGGGTTGCACGCTGCACAAAGCCCAAGGGCACCGGGATTCATTACCCCCATTATTCCCACGCCCAACGGGTTTTACTTGGCGTATCCCTACCCCGAACGAGTCTTCCGCCCACGCGGCGAGTGTGGCTGCTCGTTTACCTGGCACCGTCAAGATGCCGCAAGGTGCGCCTCATTCTACGACAACGCCCCCCGAGTTCATAGCCAAGGAACTCCAGCGCTGGCTGGCGGAACAGAAAATCAAGACCATCTACATCACCCCAGCGAGCCCGTGGGAGAACGGCTTTGTGGAATCGTTCCACTCCCGCTTCCGCGACGAATGCCTCAATCGCGAGCAGCTCTGGACCCTCACCGAGGCCCGTGTCGTCATCGAAGACTTCC
>CANJNJ010000069.1 GCA_947474995.1 Opitutaceae bacterium
GAACGCCGGTTTGCCGTAGCGAACGAAGTCGACGTGGATGGTCTTCAGGATGTGGCCCATCCGAATCTTCTTCACCCACTGCGCCTCGATCAACATCTCGAGAATCATGTGGGCCGTAATCAGGACCGAGAAGAGGGTCGAAAGCACCCCGATGAGAAGCGTGACGCCGAAGCCCTTGATGGGGCCGGTGCCCAGCCAGATCATGATGCCGCAGATGATCAACTGCACCGCGTGCGCATCCAGGATGGTCCAAAGCGCCTTGAGGAAACCGCTTTGATTCGCGTTCGCGAGCGACTTGCCCTCGGCCAGTTCTTCGCGCATGCGCTCGAAAATCAGGATGTTCGCATCGACCGCCATACCGATGGTCAAAACGATACCGGCGAGCCCGGGCAGCGTCATCGTGGCGCCAATGGAGGCCATGACGCCGAGAATGATCAGGATATTGACCGCGAGCGTGATAACCGAAACGAGTCCGCCCGCCGTGTAGAACGTAATCATGAACGCGGCGACGAGCGCCGTGCCGATGATGGCCGCCTTCACGCCGCTGTTGACGGCGTCTTCGGCGAGCGAGGGACCAACTTCAAACTGCTCGCGCACCACGAGCGGAAGATCGAGCGGGTTGTTGAGGACATTCGCGAGATTGATGGCCTCGCGGTCGGTCATGTTGCCGCCGCTGATTTGCGCGGAATCACTGTTAATCTCTTCTTTGACCGTGGGCGCGGAATAGAGCTTGCCGTCGAGCACGATGGCCAGGCGACCGGGACGACCGGATTGCTGGCCGAGCGAGGCGATGGTGCGCGTCACGTCGGCAAAGCGGACCTTGCCCTCTTTCGTGAACTGCAGGATGACCTCGGGCTTGCCGTAAAGGTCGGGACGCGGAAACGAATTCGCGATACCCGTGCCGTCCATCTCGGGGATGCGCTTGACGAAGACTTCCTCGACGCCGGTTTCGCCCCGGCGGCCCTCGTAATCGAGGGTCATGAGTTCGTACCCCGGGGGGGTGTCGACGCCCGGGCCTGGCTGCAGGGTCGGATTCACCACGCGGAAATCGAGCCGGGCCGGCTTTTTCACCTGCTCGATGACATCGGGATTGTCGCGGGTGTTGAGGCCCGGGAGCTGGACCTCGATGCGGTTGGTGCCGACGGGGCGGACAATCGGCTCGGCCACGCCAAAAGAATTGATGCGGGTGTGGATGATATCGATCGCCTTGGTGATTTTCTCGGTCCGCGCCTGGGCGGTGTCCGTCCCCGCCGCTTTTTCGTCGACTTCGAGGGTGACGGCCACGCCACCGGCGAGGTCGAGTCCCTTTTGCAGTCTCGGCTTCGAGCGCCGCAGCACTTCGTTCAGCAGAATATCATTCCGCTTCTCGATATTCGTCAGCGTGCTTTCGAGGCGGATGTCGGGAAAGTGCTGGGAGAGATCCAACTTGCGCTCCTTGCCGATTTGCTTGAGGCCGACGAACTCGCTGGGCGTTTGCAGCGGGTTGGCCTTTTTCCGTTGGGCGGCTTCATCGAGCAGCTTGCCGAAGTCCGCGGCTTTCACCGTGGCGTGCGCCCGGGCGTAATCAACGAAGGGCGTGTCTTGCACGGGAAGGATCTCCGATACCGCCCACAGCATGAGTGCGAGGGAGAGGATAATCTTCCAGAGGTTGCGTTTGAGCATGGTTCTTTTGGGTTTAAAAGGGGAGGTTTTTGCTCCGCAAAAACCTATTTGGTTTTCCGCCGAGGACGGAAAACCATCACTTCTTCTCGGCGCCTTGTCGCTTGAGCACCGTCTGCACGAAGCCCTTGCCGAGCTCCACCTTCGTGTTGTCCGCGATCCGCACCACGAAGCGATCGTCCTTCACGTTGGTGATAACGGCGTAGATGCCACCCGTCGTGACGATTTCGTCGCCGGACTCGAGCGCAGCGAGCATCTTCTCATGCTCCTTTTGCTTCCGACGCTGCGGCGCGATCATGAAGAAATACATCGCGGCAAACAGCAGGATGTAGCCAAAAATCATCACCCCCGGGATGCCGCCCTGGGCGGGAGCCTGGGCGAGAAATTCGAACGCGGATACCACTGAGGACATTTTCGTCATTGCGTGTTGGGTGATTTAGAAAAAAGAAAACACGCATCTAACTGATTCGCCGCGGGCAAAAGCAAGCTTCAAGAGGGGCGGACCCGGAGTTGAGGGTTGAGCGCTGAGAATCGGGAGACTCACCCCCTGCCTCTCTCGCTTGCGTCGCAGCTCCTTCACGCTCAACTCTCAACCCTCAACTCATCGCCACCCAACTGAAAACCAAACCCTCCACGGCCTGGTCGGCCGCCAAGTCCGAAGAACACTACGGTTTCAAGCGCTGGAGTTCGGGCCATATTTCGGTCGATGAGGGAGGCTTCGTGAACGTGCAGCCCCTGGTCGACGGACGCGGCATTCGGGTCCTTGACGTCGTCAACGAGGCGCTGGGGATGGGGCTCAAGGCCCCGATGGTGATCCGGTTCCAGGATCTACTGCACCACCGGGTCGTCCAGCTCAACGAGCTGTTCGCCAAGGCCATCAAGGAAGAAGGCTACAAGGGCAACTATCGCGGGGTGTTCCCGATCAAGGTCAACCAGCTCCGCGAAGTCGTCGACGAGATCGTGGCCGCAGGCAAAGATTACAACTTCGGGCTCGAGGCCGGTTCGAAGCCCGAGCTGATGATCGCCCTCGCGATGCACGAAGGCGCCCAGCGGCTGATTATCTGCAACGGCTACAAGGACCACGACTACATCCGGCTCGCCCTCCTCGGCCGCAAACTCGGCAAGCGCATCATCATCGTCGTCGAGCAGCTCGCCGAGCTCGATGACATCATCCGGCTTTCCCAGGAAACGGGCGTGAAGCCCTTGATCGGTTTCCGCGCCAAGCTCCAGACCCGCGGCGAGGGCAAATGGGCCACGTCCACCGGCGACAACGCCAAGTTCGGCCTCAACACGGCGGAAATCCTCTTTGCCTGCGAAAAACTCAAGGCCGCGAAACTGCAGTCGTGCCTGCGCCTCGTCCATTTCCACATCGGCTCGCAGGTGCCCAACATCATCACGATCAAGAACGCGGTGATCGAGGCCACGCGCTTCTACTGCCAACTCGCGAAGATGGGTTTTCCCATGGGCTACCTCGATGTCGGCGGCGGCCTCGGGATCGATTACGACGGTTCGCGCAGCAACTTCGAAAGTTCGATGAACTACTCGATGGAGGAATACGCCCGCGACGTCGTCTTCAACATCCGCGAAATCTGCAACGCCTGCAACGAGCCCGTGCCCGACATCGTCAGCGAGTCCGGTCGCGCGATCGTCGCCCCCCACTCTCTCCTGGTCGTCGAGGTCTTCGAGCGCATCAACAAACGCGAGTCGCTCGGCCAGCAGCATCAGCCGAAGGAAAAGCACAAGGTCGTCGAAGACCTGGAGATCATGCTGAGGAACAAGACCAAGCTCGGCCGGCTCGAGCGCTTCCACGACGCGTTGCAGAAAAAGGAGGAGGCTTTCTCGCTCTTCAACCTCGGTTACCTCGACCTCGAAAACCGCGCGGCGGCCGAGTCGATCTTCTGGCAAATCTGCGAGCAAATCGCGAAGGAGGGGCGCAAGAGCGGCTACCAACCCGAGGAGCTCCACGACATGGACGCGCTGCTCGCCGACCAGTACGTCTGCAATTTTTCCGTCTTCCAATCGCTCCTCGATCACTGGGCGCTCAAGCAGCTCTTCCCCATCGCGCCGCTGCACCGGCTCAAGGAAAAGCCGACGGTCAACGCCATCCTCGTCGACATCACGTGCGACTCCGACGGCAAGATTTCCTCGTTCATCGATCTGCAGGACGTGAAGGATTACATCACGCTGCACCCGCTGAACAACCAGCCGTACTATCTCGGCATTTTCCTGACCGGCGCCTACCAGGACATCATGGGCGACCTGCACAATCTCTTCGGCCGCGTGAATGAGGTGCACGTTTTCCTCGAGGACGACGAGCCCAACGGCTTCTACATCGAGGAGGCGCTGAGCGGCAGCCGGATCGCCGACGTGATCGAGGGCGTGCAATACCAGCAGGAGGATCTCTGCCGGAAGATGAAGGCGCAGATCGACGCCGCCACGCGCAAGGACATGGTGAAGCCGCGCGAAGGCGTCCGACTGCTCGAACTCTACGAGAGCCAGATGCTCAACAAGACCTACCTGAACATCGAGCCGAAGCGCGGGCGGAAGAAGAAGGCGTAGGTTTCCTTCCGCAAGTCATGTCGAACCCAGCCGCATCCCCCACAGCACCGGTTCGCAATCAGAGCCTCGATGTTCTCCGGGGGGTGGCGATCGTGATGGTTTTATTCAACCATCTGGAACCGTTCACGGCCCCCATGCTGCCGACCCTGACAGGGGGCGCCGGGTTCGTGTATTGGCGGCTGAAGAACCTGGGATGGACGGGGGTGGATATGTTTTTTGTGTTAAGCGGGTTTCTCATTTCCGGGCTGTTGTTCAAGGAACTGGAGCAGACCAACCGGCTGCATCTGGTCCGTTTCTGGATCCGGCGGGCCTTCAAGATTCTGCCATCGTATTGGCTGTTGCTGGGGGTGCTGGCGGTCACCGGTGCCAGCCACTGGCTGGTGACGGACTCCGGGACCGGGATGGCCCGTTCCGTTGCGGAGCATTTGCTGTTCATCCAAAATTATCTTCCGGAGAATCCCAACGGCCCGACCTGGAGTCTGGCGGTGGAGGAGCATTTTTACTTGCTGATGCCGCTGCTGTTGTGGTGGCTCTGGCCCGGGCGGAAGCCCTCCGAGGGTGGATCGTGCCGGCCGCTGCTGACGGCCTTCCTGGTGATCCTGGCAGGGATTCCCCTCCTGCGGTTTGTATCTGCTGCGACAGGGATGCACCCTGAAAACTTTCGCCTGACCCATTTCCGGTTGGATGGGCTGACCTTCGGTGTTCTGGTCCAGTTCCTCTGCCGTTATCATCTGCCCGCTCTGGAGCCTTTGCGGCGTCATCCCTGGAGGGCTTTTGCGGTGGTGATGGTCTTGCTCTCTTGCGGATTGTTTCTGTCCCGGGAGAATCCCGTGATGTTTGTCGGGGGCTTCACCCTGTTGGCGCTTGGCTACAGCCTGCTGCTGCTGACGCTCTATTTGAACGGGTTTGGCCGGTGGGAGAAGACCCTGATGGTCCGGGCGATGTCGCACGTGGGACGGTGGTCCTACAATATTTTTCTTTGGAACTTCTTCCTGTGGGCTTTGCCGCTGCCGTTTTATCGGGAAACCCAGACGTGGGTGGCGGCCCATGTGTCCTGGGCACCCGGCCTGGTGGCGGCGCTCTTCCTGGTGTTCTGCCTGTTTTCAATCACGGTGGGAGCTGTGCTGACGGAATTGTTTGAGACCCCTCTCCTGAACCTGCGGGACCGGATCCGCTGGGGAACCGGGGTGGCGAAGAGGCCAGACTGACCTTGGACGACCTCGACTGGCCTCAAAATCGGCTGCGGGTGAACGAAGAGTCGCTTCGCGGGAAAAAGTGACCGTGCGTGGCACGCCGATAAACGAGGAGTTGCTTTTTTTGGCGGACGTGTTCACCTGAACACTATGAACGAACCGCTCACCGATCGCCAGCAGCAGGTCCTCGATTTCATTCACGCCCATCATCGCCAGCACGGCGTCTCCCCGTCCATCCGCGAAATCCAGGCGCACTTCGGGCTGGCGAGCCCCTTCGGCATCCAGCGCCACGTCGACGCGCTCACCGAAAAAGGCGCCCTGCGCCGGCTCGACGGCAAGGCCCGCGGCCTCCTCCCCCAGTCCCACCCGCGCCGCGGCTCGCTCGCGGAGATTCCCCTCTTCGGCACCATCCCCGCCGGCTTCGCCGTGGAGACGCACCAGGAGGAACCCGAGAGCTATATCTCCGTCGACACCATCTCCCTCGGCGTCCGGCCCAACACCAAGCTCTTCGCGCTCCGGGTCCGTGGCGACTCGATGATCAACGCCAGCATCCTCGACGGCGACACCGTGTTCCTGACACCGCGGGAACCTCGCCAGCAGGACATCGTGGCCGCGCTCATCGATGGCGAGTCCACGCTAAAACGCTATCTCGTCCAGCGTGGTCACCCCTTCCTCCGCGCCGAAAACCCGCGCTATCCCGATCTGCTTCCCGCCAACGAGCTCGTGATCCAAGGCGTGATGATCGGCCTGCTGCGCGCCGGCTCCTCGTAAGCGCTCGTTCGCCCAAAACCTCGGGGTGTTCGTAGTCCCGCCTTTAGGCGGAATCCGAACGACTCAATCGTTCCGCCTGAAGGCGGAACGACAAGCAAGCCTCCCTTCGATTTCAATAGGTCCCCATGAAATTTTTTTCCAAATCCTCCTCTGTCCGCACCCTTCGGCCCACCTTGCTCGCGCTGCACACGTCCGGGGTGATTTGTGTGTTTCGTCGTCATTCCATTTTTCGCCTCTGGGTACCGCTGCGCGAAAATTTTGTCGCGGAAGAACGCTTCCTGGGCTGAGCCCGCTTCGTGATCTCCGACCCCGGACCCTTCGCGTCCGGCCGCTGTTCCCATGTCCGCCGCGTCGGCCAAGCTCGCGGCGCTCCGGCATCTCCTCGCCGAGCGCTTTCCCGTCACCTCTCGGCCGGCGGGCCGCGCCCTGGCCACCGGCCTTTCGGCGATCGATCGCCTGACCGGCGGCCTGCCGCTCGCCGCGGTCACCGAGTTCGTTTGCGCGGTGCCGAGCTGCGGTGGCCAGCTCCTCCTTGGCCAACTCCTCGCCGCCACCCGGGCCACCGCCACGCGCGTGGCGCTCGTCGACGGCACCGATTCGTTCGACCCGGCCTCGTTCTCCGCGGATCAGCTCGCCCACCTCGTGTGGATTCGCTGCGGCAAAACTTCCCAGGCCTTGAGCGCCACCGACCTTCTCGCCCGCGACGCCAACCTCGGCCTCGTGGTCCTCGACCTCCGGCGCACGCCCGAGGCCGATCTCCGCCGGATTCCCAGCCCGCACTGGTACCGTTTTCAACGCGCCGTCGAGTCCACCGACCTCGCCCTCGTCGTCATCACGCCCCGCCCGGCCGTGCCCAGCGCCCAGCTTCGCTTTCTCCTCGAGGTCTCGCATTCCGCCGCGGACCTCACCCGCGAGCAGCCTTTTCTCACCGCCCGCCTCGCCCCGACGCTCCAGCGCCAGCGGATGCAAATCGCGAGCACGGCATAAGCTCGGCACACGTCACACCTCCGTGTTCGCCGTCCTCCATATCGCCGACTTCGCCCTCTACGCCGTGCTCCGAACCGAGCGCGACGTGGCGGACCGGCCGGCCGCGCTCTTCGCCAGTCCCGGGAAGAAATCCATCGTCCTCGCCGCCAACCCGGCGGCCCGCGCCTTGGGCGTCGAGCCCGGCCTGACTGCGCCGCAAGCCGCCGCCCGTTGCCCAACGCTCCTCATCCGCGCGACGCACGCTGACGCCGAAGCCGAGGCTCGCGCCGCGCTCCTCGCCACCGGTTTCACCCTTTCGCCCACCATCGAGGAAACCGGCCCCGGCGTGTGCACGGCGGATCTGAAAGGCTGCGCTCTGGAAAATCTTTCTGCTCCCGTCCAGCACGCCGTCGCCGAGCTTCAGCGGCTGGGCCTGCCCGCGACTGCGGGCATCGCGGCGACTCCGCTGCTCGCACTCTACGCGGCGCGCTCGGCGCGCAATCAAACGCCCGTCCTGCACATCACGGATCCCGCTTCCTTCCTCGCTCCCCTCCCTCTCGCCACCGCCGATCCCTCACCCGAGCTCGCCGGTGTCCTCCGCCACTGGGGCCTGCGCACCCTCGGCGATCTCACGGCGCTGCCCCGCGACCAAATCGTACAGCGCTTCGGCGCCGAAGGACTCGCGCTTTGGAATCGCGCCGCAGGCGGCGCGCCCCGGCCGCTGCATCCGATTGCGCCGCCCCAGACGTTTGCCGCGAGCATGGAGTTCGAACAGGAGATCGAAACCCTCGAACCCCTGCTCTTCATCCTCCGCCGCTTTCTCGACCGCCTCGCCCTTGAGTTGCGGGCAAGTCACTACGTCGCGGCGGAGCTCGAACTGACGCTGCGACTCGAGGACGAGAAGACCCATGCGCGCCGCTTCCGCTTGCCTGAGCCCACCGCCGACGCGGATATTCTCTTTCGCGCGCTGCACACCCACCTCGAATCGCTGCAGACCGCCGCCTCGATTTCCTCCCTGCAACTTCGCCTCACCCCCGCCCGCCCGCTGGTCCGGCAGCAAGGGCTCTTCGACACCGGCCTGCGTGATCCGCATGGCTTCGCGGAAACCCTCGCCCGCGTCGTTGCGCTCGTCGGTTCCGATCGCGTGGGTACGCCGCAAACCCAGGATACGCATCGGCCGGACAGCGTGAAGCTCGTCGCACCCGCACCGGTCATCCCACCGGTCGCTCCACCGCCGGTGCACGCCCCACTCAGTCCGCCGCTGCGCCGCTTCCGGCCGCCGCTCCCCGCCCAGGTGGAGCTGACCGCCGGCCGCGCCACCTATCTTTGGACCGAGCGCGTGCACGGGGAAATCATTCTGCAAAGCGACGCCTGGCCCAGCAGCGGCGACTGGTGGCAGGCCGATCGTGCGTGGCAGCGCTTTGAGTGGGACATCGCTCTCGCCGAAGGCGGCCTCTACCGTCTCCTTCGTCTCGGGCCGGCCTACTTTCTCGAGGGTGAGTATGACTGAGTAATAGGTCCATTTGTCCGCTCGGACCTATGAACTACATCGAACTCCACGCCCGCAGCGCCTTCAGCTTTCTCCGCGGCGCTTCCAATCCGGAAGATCTCGTCACCACGGCCAGCCAGCTCGGCCTGCCTGCGCTCGCGCTGCTCGACCGCGATGGGGTCTACGGGGCGCCCCGTTGCTATGCCGCGGCGCGCACCCAAAACCTTCGCGCCCGCGTCGGCGCCGAGATCACCATGGAGGACGGCTGCGTGGTTCCGCTCCTAGCCGCCACCCGCACCGGTTATCAAAACCTCTGCCAGCTGATCACGGAAGCGAAGCTCACGGAACGCGGCCCGTCGGTTCCCTCGGCCGAGCGCCACGAGCGCAAGCGGCCGTGCTTCGCCACGTGGACTGAGCTCGCGCGTTTTTCCGCCGGGCTGATCGCGCTCACCGGCGACGAGGAAGGTCCGGTGCGACACGCGTGGCGAACCGCTGGCGCCAGCGCCGCCGGGGTCGCGCTCGACCGGCTCATCGCTCTCTTCGGTCCCGATCGCCTCTACGTCGAACTGCAGCGCCACCGCCTTCGCGGCGAAGATCGCGAGGTTCAATTTCTCGTCGATCTCGCCGCAGCCCATCGGTTGCCCCTGCTCGCCACCGGCGGCGTGACCTACGCCCACGCGGGGCACCGGCCCGTCGCCGATGTCTTCACCTGCCTGCGACTGCACACGACCCTCGATGCCGCCGGCCGTCAGCTCGAGCGCAACGCCGAGCGCCGGATCCAATCCGCCGCCGAGATGCAGCAGCTTTTCCGCGATTTGCCGGAGGCCCTGGCCAACTCGGTTCGCCTCGAGGAGCGGCTGGAATTCACGCTCGAAAAGCTCGGCTACCAATTCCCGGCTTTTCCCACGCCGTCGGGCGTGACGATGGATCAGCACCTGCGCGACGTGACCTTCGCCGCCGCGCGGCGAAGATTTTCGCCCCTGCCCGACTCCCTGCAGCACCAACTCAATCGGGAGCTCGAACTCATCGCCCGCCTGAAATTCTCCGGCTATTTCCTGATCGTCTGGGATATTTGCACCTGGGCCCGCGATCGGAAAATCCTCATCCAGGGCCGCGGCAGCGCCGCCAACAGCGCCGTCTGCTTCGTCCTCGGCATCACGGCCGTTAATCCGCTCAAGCATCGTTTGCTCTTCGAGCGTTTCCTCAGCGACGGACGCGTCGGCGTCGATGGCCATCCTTCGTGGCCCGACATCGATCTGGATCTACCGAGCGGCGAGCGCCGCGAAAGTGTCATCCAGGAAGTTTATCGCCGCTACGGCTCCCGCGGCGCCGCGATGACCGCCAATGTCATCACCTACCGCGGTCGCAGTGTCATTCGCGAGGTGGGCAAGGTCCTCGGCTTCGGCGCCGACGCGCTCGATCGTTTTTCCAGCCTCTATGCCAACGGCGATTTTCCCGAGACGCTGCAGTTGCAGGAGCAGCTCGCGCGGTCCGGCATCGCCGTCCGTCATCCGCGGGCCGCGGCAATGGTCAGTTTGCACCGGGAGATTCGCGGCCTGCCTCGCCACCTCGGCCAGCACTCCGGCGGCATGGTCATCTCGCAACATCAACTCGCCCAGATCGTGCCGCTCGAGCCCGCCGCCATGCCGGGCCGCACCGTCTGCCAGTGGGACAAGGACGACTGCGAGAACCTCGGCATTGTGAAGGTCGATCTTCTCGGGCTCGGCATGATGGCCGCAATGCAGGACACCATCGAGCTCTGCGGCGATCGCGGCCCCCGGACGCTCGACGACATCCCGCCCGACGATCCCGAGACCTACGAAAAAATCCGCGCCGCCGATACCGTGGGCGTTTTCCAAATCGAAAGCCGCGCGCAGATGTCCACCCTGCCGCGCTTCAAACCGAAGGATCTCTACGATCTCGCGATGCAAGTGGCGATCATCCGTCCCGGCCCGATCACCGGCCAGCTCGTGCATCCGCTCATCCGCCGGCGCGACGGCCTCGAAGCCGACGACTACATCGATCCGAGCGTGGAGGAAATCGTGAAACCGATCCTCGCCCGCACGCGCGGCGTCATCCTCTTCCAGGAGCAGATGCTCGAGTTATCGATGACGCTGGCGCATTTCACCGGTGCGGAAGCCGAGGAACTGCGGCGCGCAATGGGGTTCACGAAGGAGCCGCGTCGCCTCGAGCAGGCGCTCGAAAAACTCCGCGCCGCCCTCCGCCGGGCCGGGCGCAATGAAAACGTCGTCACCCGCGTGACCAATTCCGCGACCACCTTCGCCGCCTACGGTTTCCCCGAATCCCATGCCATCGGTTTCGCCATGCTGGCCTACGCCAGTACCTGGCTGAAGCTGAACCGCACCGCGGAATTCTACGCCAGCCTGCTCAACAACCAGCCGATGGGCTTCTATTCGCCCGCCACATTGCTGCAGGACGGCCGGCGCCACGATCTCAAGGCGAAGCCCGTGTGCGTGTGTGCGTCGCACTGGGCGTGCACCGTCGAGGATCCCAAAACCATCCGCCTCGGCCTGCACCTCATCAAGGGCCTGCGCGAAGCCGCCGCCCGGCAGTTGCTCGCGGCCCGCGCCGAGCAGCCCTTTGCCTCGCTCGATGATTTCCTCCGGCGCACCCACTGCACCGCCGCCGAGCGGCGCTCGCTCGCCGCGGTCGGGGCGCTCAACGCCTTCGCCCTGCATCGCCGGGCGGCGCTCTGGCAGGTCGAGGCGGCGTGGTCCGAACAGGAAAGTCTCTTCCAGCACTACGCCTCCCGGTCGGACTCACCCGACCTGCCCGACGAGCCCTTGGATTCACCGCTCACCCCAATGACGCTCACCGAGCGACTGCAGGAAGATTTCCAGGTCATGGAACTCACCACCGGCACCCATCCCATGTCGCTCCTGCGCGATCATTTGCCCGATGTCTGCACCGCCCGGGGCTTGGCGCAGGTCCCCGACGGGACGCGCGTCACCATCGCCGGGGCCGTCATTTGCCGGCAGCGTCCGGGCACGGCGAAGGGCTTTGTTTTCGTCAGCCTCGAGGACGAGACGGGCATCGCCAATGCCGTGGTCGGGCCGCAGCTCTTTGAACGCGATCGCCTCGTCATCACCCAGGAGCCGGCCCTGCGCATCACCGGGAAAATTCAAAATGTCGCCGGCGTGATCCATGTACGAGCCGAGCAGATCGCCGCCTTGCGCGACATCGCCCTCCCCGCGCAGACCTCGCACGACTTTCGCTAGCCCGCATATTTCCTAACGCGGCTCCGCCGCAACCGAAAGAGAGCGCCAAACAGAGAGGAACCACTGATGAGTTTCACCGATAGGTGAAACTTTAATAATCCCCTCCGGCTTATGTGCCGGTTGCTGCCCGGAGGGCACCCGCAACCGTCACCCCTGCGCTTCGCTCCGGGGCCGCACCGCGGCGGTGCGACCATCTCCGCGCTGACGCGCTCCGTCGCCTCCGGAGTCGGCTGCGGGGTCTGCTCATCGCAGACCGGGCCCCAAATCTAGCCTGCGATAAGCAGGCCCCAAAGCTGCCAGCGGAGACGATAAGTCGCAGCTCACTTCCAAGGATTCATCCATTGATGAATCCCATCAGCGGTTCAAGGGTTTGTGCCCGGGCTGGCTATTCTCGGCGTGACGCCGGCACCGCGTTGGGCTTTAGCTGTGTGCGCCTCTGGTCAGCCTTACCCCCCAACCCTCCCCGTCCGCTTTCTCGATGAACCTCCAATCCCGGCGTTCTTTCCTCACGTCCGTCCTCGGCGCCTCCGCCTTCGGCTGCCTGGCGACCTTCAACCGGCTCAGCGCCGCCGAGCGGGGCAAGGTCAAGATCACCGACATCAAGACGATGATCTTGAAAGGCCCCCGCACCTACACGCTCGTCAAGATCGAAACCGACGCCGGCGTTTCCGGCATTGCCGAGGCTTACGGTTCGCCGGGGCTGGGCGTGCGCGAGGCGATCCACGGCGTGCGTTCCCTCTTCCTCGGCAAAGACCCGCTGCAAATCGACCGGCTTTACACCCAGTTCAACTACACCGATGGCAGCGCCCACGCCCAGCAGCGGGCGATGAGCGGCATCGAGATGGCGCTCTGGGATCTCGCGGGAAAACTCCTCAACGTCCCCACCTACGCGCTGCTCGGCGGCAAATTCCGCGATCGGGTTCGCGTCTACGACCACGCGGCGCCGAAGGATTACAACGACAAGATCTCCTGCCGCGACTGGGCGCAGGCGGCGAAGGCCAAGCCGAATGGCATCAGCGCGCACAAATTCAGCCCCGATCGCTCCAAACCCGGCGAAGACCCGGGCAAGGACCCCAGCAACCGGCAACTCACCACCTACGAAATGCGCAAGCTGCGCGAGGGCTATGAAAACTGCCGCGAGGCCATCGGCTTCGATCACGACATCATGGTCCACTGTCACTGGGAATATGATCTCCGCACGTCGATCGACCTGGCCAAGGCCGTCGAAGGGATCAAACCGCTCTGGCTTGAGGACCCGTTGCCCGTCCCCTACTCCGACAGCTGGCGGCGGCTCGCCGAGATGGCGGCCGTTCCGATCTGCACGGGCGAAAACTGGATGCGGCGCGCGGACGCCCTCCCCTTCATCGTCAACTCCGCCATCGATATCCTCCACACCGACCTCCGCAACTCGGGTGGCTTCCTCGAAAACAAACGCCTGGCGGATCTGGGCGATCTCTACGGCCTGCCCATCGCCAGCCACAATACCGGCAGCATCGTCAACGGCATGGCGACGATTCACTGGGCTTCCACCGTGCAGGATTACCTCGGCTGCGAGACGGTTTTCTTCGACGGCGGGTGGATGGACGATGTCATCGTCCACGACAAACCCCTGTGCAAAAACGGCTACGTCGAGGTGCCGACCGGCCCGGGCTTGGGGATCACGTTGAATCCCGACGTCGTCAAAGCGCACCTCGCTCCCGGCGAAACCTGGTGGGGTTGAAGAATAAAAAGCGCATCGAAAGCCAGTCCGGTGCGTCCGACCTTCACCCCACCTCGTGCATCACCAAGAGCGATCTCATGACCACACTGGCCGAGCCCATCACCCGGGCCACGGCCACGCTTCGAAGAAGTCCGGCCATGGCCCCAAGAAGCGGTCGAAGCACCACCTCGTCGCGCTGAGTTCGGCTGCGGTGCTCGCCGTCTACACCGCGGGCTACCTCCGCACACAGTCTGCCGCCCAGCGGTTCGCCGGCGACGCCGGGGGACGGCGAACGCGGGTCCAGCCGGAAACGTCCGCCGCCGAAAAGGTTTCTCCACCGGCCGAGGTCGCGCACAGCCCCGCGGCGAAAGATCCTCCGCCCTTGCCGATCGCGGCCGCCACCACGGTCATGGTCACCCCGCCGGCCCTGGAACCGCCTGCCCCACCGGTCGTGGGTCTGCCCGTTCCGGCACCGGCACCGATCGCAGCGGCTGCCATCGCGCCAACCCCGCCCGTTACCGTCGCCCTGGCGGCCGACGCCCCAGCGAGCCCGGCCGCCCCAGCGATCGCCGCCCCGGTCGCAGCGACAGAGGAGATAAAAGCGCCCGCAACGCTCACCGCGACCCCTGCCGCAAGCGCGGCAACTCCCGCCGTGACCGCAACACCCTCCAAATGGCGCGACGGCAAATTTTCTGGTTGGGGTTCATGTCGCCATGGCGACATCCAGGCCACGGTGGAAATCAAGGATGGCCGGATCCTCTCCGCGGTCGTCAGCAAGTGCCACACCGTCTATTCGTGTGACGTCATTTCCAAGGTCATCCCCCAGGTCGCCGAACGACAAAGTCCCGACGTCGACACCGTATCGGGTGCGACCCAAAGCGCCGATGCCTTCTACTGGGCGGTATTTTCCGCCCTGGCCGACGCCGCCCCGGAAGCACCCAAGGCCAAGTGAGCAACGAGTACGTCCACACCATCGCCGCGATGGGAACCGTGGTGACAATCCGCGTGGTCGGGCCGGCTGCGCGCCCCGCCCACCGCCGAGCGTTGACCGAAGCCGTCGACCTGGCGGTCGGCTGGTTTCAACGCGTGGAAGCGGCCTGCACGCGTTTTGACGAAAACAGCGAACTGCGACGCCTTTCGACCCGGATTGGAACCCCGGTCTCCGTCGGCGCCATTCTCTTTCGCACGGTGCAATTTGCCCTGCAAGTGGCCGAAGAAACCAACGGGGCTTTCGATCCCACCATCGGGCACCACATGGAAAAGCGGGGTTTCAATCGCGAGTACCGCACAGGCCGGACCGTCCCCGCGGAATGCACGCCCGCCGACGACATCACTTACCGGGATGTCCAGGTGGATGCGAAGCACGAGACCATCACCCTGCTCCGGCCGCTCGTGCTCGATGTCGGCGCGGTCGCCAAAGGCCTCGCGATCGACATGGCCGCACGCACGCTGCAGCCCTTCAAGAATTTCGAGATCAACGCCGGCGGCGATCTTTATGTCTCCGGTAGCAATGTTCACGGCCGCCCCTGGACCGTTGGCGTCCGGCATCCTCGCGCACCGGACCAAATCATCGAACGGTTTGAGGCCACGGACACCGCCGTCTGCACCTCGGGCGACTACGAACGGATCAGCCCCGCGCCGTTCGCCGGCCACCATATTCTGGATCCCCGGACCCGGGAACCTGCCACCGCCGTGGCGAGCGCCACCGTTTTGGCGCCGACGGCGATGATGGCCGATGCCCTGGCAACGGCGGCCTTCGTGCTCGGGCCGACCGAAGGACTACAACTCCTCAATCGTCTGGGGGTCGTCGGGCTCATTGTCACCCCGACGCTCGAACTCCATCGCACCGCGGAGGAGGCGGCGTGAATTCCAAGCTAACCGCGATTCGACACCCAACGCACGGCACGTTGCGCCGGTTCTTCCGCACGCCCAAGGGGCTGCTGATTCTGCTTCTCGCCCTGCTGGCGGCATTGTCCACGCTGGACAAAGGTCTGAGCTTGGTGGCTCCCGGTTTGGCGGCGGCCGTGCTCGCCGCCGTGGTGATCGACACGCCCATCCTGCGTCTGCGCGAGCGGCGCTGGGAATTCCCCAGCGGAGCCATTCTAACCGGGTTAATCGTCGCGATGATCCTGAGCCCCCACGAGCCGTGGCCGGTGGCGGCACTCACCTCGGCCGCAGCCATTCTGAGCAAGTATTTGTTTCGCACGCATGCGGCCAACGTCTTCAACCCCGCGGCGCTGGCCTTGCTCGGAAATTTCTACGTTTTTCATTCCGGCCAGAGTTGGTGGGGCGCCCTGTCCGAGACCACTCCACTGGGCGTGTTTGCCCTGATTGCCACCGGCGTGGTGATCGCCGATCGCGTCGGCCGGATGCCCGGCGCGCTATCCTTCCTCGGCGGTTACTACCTGCTCTACACGCTGACCGCATTTCTCGGTGATCCCACGCGAGCCGCCGGCGCGTTTCGGCCGCCGGACCTAAATGCCGCGCTGTTCTTCGCGTTCTTCATGGTCACGGACCCGCCGACGTCCCCGCCCCGCCACCGCGACCAGATCATCTACGGGCTGATTGTCGCCGGCTTGAGCTACGCCATTTTTGCCGCGACGGGAGCGCTCTATTTCCTCATCGCCGCCTTGCTCATCACTAATCTTGGGGAAGCCCTGCGCCGTTCCCGCTTGAGATCCCGCCACTGACGCTACGGCGAAAAAACAGTTCAACGTTGAAGGTTGAACGCCTTTTCGACTTTCAACCTTCACCTACACGTTTCGGGCTGAGCTTTCTCGACGGTCAGAAAATTCCGGCTCAGTTCTCCGCCGTCGCCTTGAACGTGCCCTTGGCCTTCGCGATGGGCACCAGAGTCGGGTAAAACTGCACAAAGGTCTCGTCGACGGCCCCGTTCTTCTCGTGACATTTCTGGCACGATGAATCAGCGGCCATCGCCTTTACGCTCGGGGCCGTGTTGTTCAAATTGAAGAAAGCCCATTTCTTTGGAAAGCGCGCCGTATCCTTCACGTGGGCCTCGAGTCCGACGATGCCCTCTTGGAAGTGGCCGCCCTGGTTAATCGAGCCACTCGTGGCCGAGGCCCTCACTTCGAGAATGAAGATCGTTTTGTCCGGCCAGAGCCCAGTCTGCAGGAACGCCTTGTAGGCCTGCGGCGTCACGAAGACGTTGTCGAACTTCGGCTCCGCCGACGGCCGCCCGGTCCCGTAGGTCATACCCAGCCCGGTGCTGAGGTAGATCCATTCCCGGTAGTTTTCCGGCCGGATGAGTTCGCCGTCTGGCGTAAACTGCGGATCGCGCGGCGATAATTCCTGCGCGCCCAAGGCCGCGCCCACCGCCACCAACGCCAGGGCCACAACGTTTCGAATTTTCATAGGAGATTTGTTCGGGAAAGGTATTTTTTTGGGGATGCACGAGACGGGACCAATCCACGCCCGTGCGACGTTTCTGATAGTGACTCTGAACCCGGCTGCAATCCCGGACCCGAGCGCGCTCCGGCGCAGGGCGACAGCGTCGTGTCATCAGGGAAAAAGCAAAGCGCGCGCAGCGAAGGACAATCCCTGCACAGCCGGCAATCCGCATCCCGCTAGGATAAGCTGCGCTTAGTTGGACCCCGAAAGTCGTAATAAATTACCCCAGCCTTGCTCGTCGATTGCAACTTTTGCCGACCCCAAAATTCTCTATCAAGAACCCCACGATGAAATCACACCTGCAGCTTTCGCCGGATGATTCCCCGCTAACCTTGGCCCGTCCCCTGGCTTGCGGCCCTTGGATGGCGCTCGCCGCGTTGGCCGTCGCGGCACTCTTGGCCACCGCGCCGCTGCCGGGCGCGCCCACCGCCGACAAAAGCGATGCGGGCACGGCGTCAGCCAAAGCTGACGTTGATATCACCATCTACCGGGTCAGTCCCGCCCCGGACAACCAGGCCGAGATCAAGCTCGCGCTGGCGGCGATGGACCGGGAAATCCAGCGACTCGAAGATCGCGCCAACGCGCAACATGCCGCCCCGGCCCGGGAAGCAGCGAAAGCCCGGCTCGCGGGCGTCAGAGAATTGCGCAAGGAACTCAACAAGGGTTTTGGCAAGGCGCAGTGGGACAAACTGGTCTTCACGATTTTTCAGGCGACGGAAATTGACCGGCTGTCCGTGGCCAAGTTCGACGATGCCTCTCTCTGGAACCTGAGCCGCAACCAGGCCTTCTTGGAAGCTGGTGGCGCGACGGTGGCCTATAATTGCGTGCCCTGCCACCTCCCGAGTCTGCGCGGCAAAGGCGAAACTTCGGAGGCCTTTGGCCCGGATCTCACGGATACCGTTTGGATCCATGGCGGCCGGCCGAGTGAAGTGTACGCGTTCATCACGACCGGCGCGTTTGACCGAGGCATGCCCCCGTGGGGCTCCATCGTCGGACCGAAGAAGGTTATCCCGGTCGCGGCGTTTGTGCTGAGCAAGCACAAGGAGGGCGAACCGATTCTCGTGCAGGGAGAACTCGCGCCCGTCGCCACGGACGGAACGTCGAAATAACCTGCCGATACTTCCGCGTTTCGGACCGCCCTAGCCCTTCGAAGTTTCCCGCAGCGCCCGCTGCAGGACCTCGGCGACATGCAGCGGTTCGCGCGTGGTGTTCTGCACGATCTGCTCCCGGCAGCTAAACCCGTCTGTCACCACCAGCGTTGAGTCCGCCGCCGCCCGCACGGCCGGCAGCAGCACGCGTTCGCCGAGTGCCTGGGAAATTTCAAACTTGTCCTCCTCAAAGCCGAACGGTCCGGCCATGCCGCAGCAACCGCTGTCGAGGGACTTCAGTTCGACGCCCATGCGCTTGAGCAGCGCCTCTTCGTCGGAAAACCTCAGGACGGACTTGTGGTGACAGTGGCCGTGCAGCACGACTTTCTGGCCAGTCAGTTTCGGCGGCGTGTAGTCGGCCGCCTTGCTCTGCAGGAACTCGCTAAGCGCAAACGTCTGCTGGCGCAGCTTCTCGCCGAGGGGATGGTTGGGCAGCAGGCCGCGCAGTTCGTCGCGAAAAACGCTCGCGCAACTCGGCTCCAGCATGATGACCGGCCGGCCCGCCGCGAGGTGTGGCTCCAGGGCGGTGAGCACGCGGAGCAGGTAGCGCTTCGCCGAGTCGAGCAGCCCGAAGTCGTAGAGCGGCCGGCCGCAGCACAGGTGCTCCTTCATCTGCGGCACGTGGACGTTGAAGCCCGCGGCCGTGAGTACGTCCCACGCGGCCTGGGACGTCGTCGGGTGAAAGTAATTATTGAACGTGTCCGCAAAAAGGACGACGTCGCCTTTGGTGCCGGACCGCGGCGGCTGGCCCCGCAGCCAAGACACGAAGGTCTCTTCGGCAAACTTGGGCAGCGTGCGCTCCTTCGCCAAACCAAGCGTCGAGCGTACGACCCCGCGAATCACGGGCGCGCCGCTGAGGGCGTTGACCAGCTTGGGCGCGAACGCGGCAAGCCTGGCCCACTTGTCGATGTAGCCAAAAGCGTAGTGATGCGGCGGCCGCACCTGGCCTTCGTAGTGGTGCGAGAGGAACTCCGACTTGTAGGTCGCGATGTCGACATTGGTCGGGCACTCGGTCTTGCACGCCTTGCAGGAAAGGCAGAGGTCGAGCGACTCCTTGACGATCGGATCCTTCCAGCCGTCGACGATCTCGCCCTGCAGCATCTCGAAGAGCAAATGCGCCCGGCCGCGCGTGCTGTGCACCTCCTCCTTGGTGACCTGGTAGCTCGGGCACATCGTGCCGGCGTCGAGTTTGCGGCACGCGCCGACGCCGACACAGCGCTGCGTGGCCTTCTCGAGCGAGCCCTGATCGTCGGCAAACGCGAAATGCGTCTTGGGCCGCATCGGCTTGTAGTCTGCGCCCAGCTTGAGAAACGCCTCCGGCTGATGTGCATCGACGACCTTGCCCGGGTTGAGCCCGTTTTCCGGGTCCCAAAGCCGCTTAAACTGCCGGAAACCCTCGACCAGCTCCGACCCGAACATTTTTTCATAGAGGAAGGCCCGCCCGTGGCCGTCGCCATGCTCGCCGGAAATCGAGCCGCCGTAACGCACGACCAGATCGGCCGCCGCCTCGAGGAAACGCCGGAACTCACGCACCCCGTGCTCGCTCTCGAGGTCGAAGGACACGCGCTGGTGCACGACACCCTCCCCAAAGTGTCCGTAGTACCAGCCTTGGTATCCAAACTTCGCGAGGAGCTGCTTGTAATCGCGAAGATACGGCCCGAGCACGCGCGGGTGCACCGCGGCGTCTTCCCACCCCTCATGCGTAATCGAGGGCAAGCCCGGGACCACGGTCGTCGTCCCGTTGCCGGACTCACGCACTTTCCAGATCCGGCGCACCTCGCCTGGATCGCGCACCACCTTGATGTTCGGGCAATCCGCCTGAGTCTGCAGCCAGCTGACCAGCTTGTCGGCGTCGGCGTCCGCCGCGGCCACGGTGTCGCCGCCAAACTCGACCAGCAGGTAACCCTGCCCCGGCGGCAGCAGCACGATGTTCTCGAGCTGCAATTTCCGCTGGCGCATCACATCGAGCACCGCGCCCTCGAAACCCTCCAGGGCAATCGGCTTGAATTCCAGCAGCCGGCTCACCGCATCGGCCGCGACAAAGACGTCCGTGTAGCCAAGGCAAACGAGCGACTTGTATTTCGGACTCGGCACGAGCCGAAGCTTCGCTTCGAGAATGATCGCGCAGGTGCCCTCGCTCCCCACCAGCGCCCGGGCCACGTTGAAGGGCGATTCGGGCAGCAGCTCATCGAAATTGTAACCGGAGACCCGCCGCGGGATCTGGGCGAACTTCTGGCGGACGAGCGGGCTGTAGCGATCGCGCAGCCGCTCGAGCCCCGCATAGAGTTTCCCGCGCCGGCCGCCGCCGGCGATGATGGCCTTCAGCTCCTCGGGCGAGGTCCGGCCGACGGTCAGGATCGTTCCGTCGTAGAGCAGCACGCGGAGTTCCTCGACGTTTTCCTGCACCTTGCCCGCCATCAGCCCGTGGGCGCCGGAAGAGTTGTTGCCGATCATTCCGCCCAGTGTGCAGCGGTTGTGCGTCGAGGGATCGGGCGCGAAGGTGAAATTCTTCTTCTCCGCCTCGTCGCGCAGCACGTCGAGCACGATGCCCGGCTGCACGCGCGCGAACCGCTCCTCGAAATTCAGCTCGACGATCCGGTTCAGGTACTTCGAAAAATCGAGGACGACAGCGACATTGCAGGCCTGCCCCGCGAGGCTCGTGCCGGCGCCGCGCGCGAGAATCGGGGCGCGGAATTTCCGGCAGATGGCCACCGTCGCGATGACGTCGGCCTCGGTGCGCGGAATGACCAACCCGATCGGGAACTGGCGGTAGTTCGAGGCATCGACCGCGTAGGCCGCGCGCGTCCCGCGATCGAACCGCACCTCACCCTTGATTTCGGCCCGCAGGGCGCGCTCCAGGGCGGCGGCCTCGCCGAAGCTGTCGAAAGGCACCGCATGCGAACTCGGTGGCAGCGGGGTCTTGAGCGGAGCTGGGGCGGCGACGGTGGACATCGGGAAAATTAGAAAACGAGAGACCGGCCAAGGACGAGCACATCCGACGGGTGAAGGCTCGGAATTTCACCGGAGAAAAATCCGAGGATAAGGCCGAGGTCGGAGAAAAACCATATCCTCGGGCCGTCCTCGGTCTTCCTCCTGTGCACGGTTTGGTTAGCTTGAGCTCACCGCGCGATGCTGAATCAAATGCGCCCGTCTCGCTCGAGAATCGCGAACGTCGGGCGGCGCTGGCCAAGACAGAGTTTTAACCGCTAATCCACACTAGTGGTCGCGGGCTAATGGGCCTGCGATGATCGGTTACGGCGCGCTCATCGCCGGAGCCATTGCGCAGGCGAAAAATTAGCGTGGATTAGTAGTTAAAACTGCCTTGGAGATCGGGCCACATTGGACCAGACCCTTCACACCGTCTTTGGCGCTGCCTCCACGTTGAACGCATCGTCCGGCTTCATCCAAAAGGCGACGATCGAGCCAATCAGGAACATCCCCATCGAACCCAGGAATGGCAGCGACCAGTTACCGGTCTTTTGGATGATGTAACCGAATATCACCGGCGACAGGATCGCCGCCAGCGCCGAGCCGCTGTTCATGATGCCGCTCGCGAATCCGGCGTAGCGCGGGGCGATATCCATCGGGATCGCCCACATCGGGCCGATGGTCATTTCGGCGAAGAAAAAGGCTCCGCCGAGCGAAAGCGCGAGGAGGTTGAGATTCTGCGTGAAGAAAAGCGGGATCATGCAGGCCAGCGAACACAGGAAGAAAATAACGACGAGGTGACTGCGGGCCTTCTTCCGACTGCCCGTCTTCCGCAGCACCCGATCGCTCAGCATGCCGCCCAGCGTGTCGCCGACCACGCCGGCGAAAAAAACGGCCATCGAAAAAAGCGCCGAGCTCTTGAGGTCGAGGTTGTGCTGGTTCTTGAAGTACTGCGGCAGCCAGCTCAGGAACAGCCACAGCGTCCAGCCATAGCAAAAGTAGACGAAGGTCACCGGCAGCATGCGCACGAACAGCCGGCGCCAAGGCACCGGATTCCGGAGCTGCGCGGCGCGGTCCATGAATACCGGCAGGCCCGACAATTCCTCCGTCGTGATCTTCGGGTGCTCGGCGGGATTATCACGGAAGTAGAAAAACCACGCTCCGACCCAGAGGATGCTGACACCGCCCATGACCACAAAGGAACCGCGCCAGCCGGTCCAGGCGATCAGGGCGATGATCAAAGGCGGCGTGACCGAATTGCCGATCCGGGCAAAAGCGTGAGTCAGGCCCTGCGCGAATCCGCGGTCCGCCGGCTTGGTCCAGTTGGACATCGCCGAGGTCGCCGTCGGAAAAGTCGCTCCCTCCCCAAGTCCCAACAGCACGCGGGCAATGATCATGCTGGTAAACGTCGTCACGAGCCCGGTGAGCATCGTGGCCGCGGCCCAAAGCAGCGAACAGATCGTGAGCACCTTCCGCGGGCCGAAGCGGTCACCGAGATAGCCACCGACCATCTGAAAAATCAGGTAGGGGTAAGCGAACGCCGAAAAAACAAAGCCCAGTTGCACCTTGCTCAGGCCCAGTTCCTTTTCGAAGACCAGCGCCGCCGTGCTGACGTTTACGCGGTCGATGTACGTCAGGAGGTACATCAAGCACAGCAGAAGCAGCACGACCCGCGTGGCGGGAAAAACGCTCGGACGCGCGGCGGGTAAGACGCCAGGGGTGGTGGGCGACGACATATCTAGCTAGCCCGTATATTTCGCCCCGCGACTAATGCGACACCCAAACCAAGGGCACCAATCCTTTGACCGCAATAATTCCTGGAGCCGCGGTGCCGCAACCAAACTCCACCTGTCAGATTTTTTTGTACAGGAGGCCAACCCGAGAACGATCCGAGTTCAATCCCTCGACCCGAACTCGGCTTGTGCTCCGGTAAAATTCAGGGGCTTGTCGCCGCAATCTCTCACGCGGAGCCGCGGAGACGCGGAGAACACCCATGGCTCCTCCGCGTCTCCGCGCACTCCGCGTGAAAATCTGGTCCGATGGAGAATCCTCGCCGGCCAGGAGGAAATTCAGAAGCCATGAAATGATTCATGGCTTCCTGGCTTCTGAATTAGTCCGCTAATCGAGGTTTGGTTGGTCTCCGCCGCGCCATGCCTCGTTGCGGCCATCTGTTTTGTCGCTCTTAGGTGCGGCTTTCGCCGCGATTGGAAATCGTCGGACCCGCGAGGTAGGCCATGGCAGCCGCCACCCCACCCGCCTTGATCGGAACGCCGAATTTCAGCAGGGCCATTTCCACGCCGCAGAGCGTGCCGCAGAGCATCAGGTCATTGAAGTCACCGAGGTGCCCGATCCGAAACACCTTGCCCGCGACCTTGCCCAGCCCGGCCCCGAGCGAAAGATCGTAGTTCTCCAGCGCGACCCGGCGGAATTCGGCCTCGTTAAAACCGGCCGGCATCACGACGGCGGTGAGCACATCGCTCAGTTCGCCCGGCTCCTGGCAGAGAATTTCGAGCCCCCAGCCGCGCACGGCCGCTCGCGTGGCTTCCGCGTGCCGCTGGTGCCGGGCATAGACATTCGCGAGACCCTGCTCGTGGACCAGCATCTGAATCGCCTCGCGCAAGCCGAAGAGCAGGTTCGTCGCCGGTGTGGAGGGAAAATAGCCGTTTTGGTTGGGCGTCATCATCTCCGCCCAGGACCAGTAGGAGCGCGGCAGGCGCGCGGTTTTGGAGGCCGCGATCGCCTTTTCGCTCACGGCCTGGAAACTGAGTCCCGGCGGCAGCATCATTCCCTTCTGCGAACCACCCACCGTCACATCCGACCGCCAATCGTCGTGCCGGATATCCATGCTGCCGAGCGACGAGATGACATCGATCATCAGCAGCGCCGGATGGTTCGCCGCGTCCATGGCCCGCCTCACCTCGCCGATTCGGCTCGTCACCCCGGTGGAGGTCTCGTTGTGAACGCACATGACAGCCTTGATCGTGTGGGCCGCGTCCTCGCGCAGCTTGGCCTCCACCGCGGCCGGGGAAACACCGTGACGCCAGTCGCCCGGCACGAGGTCGACGACCAACCCGAAGTTGTCGGCGATTTTTTTCCACAGCATGGCGAACTGGCCGGTCTCGAACATCAGCACCCGGTCGCCGGGCGAGAGCGTGTTGACGATCGCCGCCTCCCACGCGCCCGTGCCGCTCGCGGTGTAGATGAAGATGTGGCCCTTTTCGCCCAAGCCAAAGATGGGGCGCAGACCCCGCAGGCACTCGAGCCCAAGCCGGCCAAAATCCGGGCCGCGATGATCGATCGTCGGCCGGTCGATGGCGCGGAGGATGCGATCGGGGACGTTGGTCGGACCGGGAATCTGCAGAAAATGCCGGCCGGCTTTGGGGGAGGACGAACTGGGGTTACCCATCGGCCGATTGAGGCGGAGAGTGAGCGCGGACGCTAGCCTGCATTTTTCCTAACGCAGCAGCCGCTTCCAAAGGTGTCTTCGTAGCCCGCCTCGAGAGAGGCGGGGCCGAGAACAAAACGAAAATGCCATCATCCCTGCCCTCTCGGGCAGGGCTACGTCGTGCGAACCCCGAACGAAAAATCGTCGCGGCCTGCGACGATAGGGACGGACAGTAGAGCCGGCCTTTTCCCAAGACTGCGCTCGAAAAAAAGAGGCTGCGCAGCCGTTGTTGGTAGTTCCGCCTTCAGGCGGTGCCTGGTGCACGTTCGTTCCGCCTAAAGGCGGGACTACGAACAAAAACCACGTTCTCTTACGACCAACATGGTGGTGTCTTCATTCGAATAGTCAGACACTCGGGCTGGTTTTCACGGGTGGCCAACGTTGGATGCGGCGGCGTTACTGCGTAATCGGCGTGGAAATGCGGGCCAAAAGCAAAACCGCAGCGGTTTTGCCTAGTGAAACGCCGCCGCGGCGTTTCACCGCCACTCATGCCGGGGGTAGCGGCGCGACAGCTCGGCCTTGATCTTGGGATAAACCTCCCGCCAGAAATTCGTGAGATCGTCGGTCACCTGGATCGGACGCTGATTCGGCGCCAGCACTTCAATCTTCACCGGCACGCGGCCGTAACCCACGGCGAACCGGCCTTCGATCCCGTAGAGTTCCTGGATGCGCGCGCTCAGGACCGGCGGGCCTTCCTTGTGATAGGTCAGCCGCGAGCGACGGCCATTTGCCATCGTCATCCGCTCGGGCAGATAGTCGTCGATGACCGCGAGTTGCTCGGCCGTCAGCCAATCCCGCAGGAATGGCATCACCGGCTTGTCCTTGATATCCCGGTATCCGAGTTCCCCGTAGCATATCTGTTCAATCAAGGTCGCGCGGTCGGGCTCCGTGAGCGGATTGACCTCGAGTTCAGGAAACCACTCGGCGAGCCGATTCACCCGGGTAATCCACTGTTCCACGACCTCGTCCCACGCTTCCAGTTTGAGCCGACCCGCCAGTACTTCCTTGGTCAGGAGCGTCGCCGCCGCGTCGAGGGGGGCCTCGTCGCTGCTGGATTTTGCCTCGAGCACCAGATCGCGAAAGCGCCGCTCGCGCCGTGACATCACCCGCTTGGCCTGCTCGTCGTAGGTGACCCCGCGGGTTTCGCGATAGTCATCGGGAAAAATTTCCTTGAGCCACGCTTCGTCAATCGCGGTGGCGAGTGAAAGCAGGACATTAATTTCTCCGCCCCGCCCTTCGATTTCGCTGATTTCGGCCGCCACCAACAGCGTCGCCTTCTGAATCGTGCTTTCACGGGCGAGGACGCCCCGGCGGCGATGGACCAGTTCGCAGCGCAGCGTTCCGGCGTCGAGTCGTTTGGCGAGTTGGTCGGAAAAGCCCGCCAGCACGCATTTGCGGATGGCGGCGCTTTCGCTCCGGTGTTCCTCCACATCGAGTCCCTCCTTCTCGGCGATGGCCAAAAATTGCTCGAAGAGCGGTCCCACCTGACGCGCCCCTTGCGCGTGAATTCCCAGCCGGCGGCAGGCTTCGAGGGCGTAGTTCGCCTTGTCGGCATAGCGCCAGGCACGCATGAGCAGAAAAAAATCGCTCTCGTGCTCCTCGCCCAATGTTTCCTCGCGCGCCTCTTCGGTGCGTTTGTCGACCCCGCGCAGCAGGAAATTCCGGCCCTGGGTAAGCGCGGCCATCAGGGCAATCGGTCGCACGCAACCACGATCCTGTGCGGCCAGAAACATCCGGGCGTAGCGGGGATGCACCGGAAAGCGGAGCATTTTTCGTCCGAGGTCGGAGATCGAAAGTAGCGCCGGCCTCTGGCTGGCATCCAGAGTCCCACGCCGGTCAGAGTCCGGCGCTACTTTCAACGCGCCCAAATCCGCGAGCAGGGTCTCCGCGCGCTCGAGCGCCTTCGGGTCGGGCTTCTCCAGCCACGGAAAATTCGCCACGTCGTCGATGCCGCTCGCCTTCAGCGTCAGCACGACCTCGGACAAATCGAGCCGCTTCACCTCTGGCAACTCCTGTAGCGGCCGCTGGGCATGCTCGCGCTCCGTCCATAATCGAACGCACACCCCTGGCGCGGTCCGGCCGGCGCGGCCGGCGCGCTGGTCGGAACTCGCCACCGAGATCTTTTCGATGAGGAGCGTGTTGATGCCTCGGTGCGGATCGAACCGCGCCATGCGCGCGAGCCCGCCATCGATCACGGCCGTGACGCCATCAATGGTCAGCGAGGTCTCGGCGACGTTGGTCGAGACGATGATCTTTCGAGCCGAGTAGCGCTCGACCGCGCGATCCTGCTGGTCGGGCGGCAATTCGCCATGGAGCGGGAAAACCACGAAATCGCGCAGCGCCCGGTTTCCCTGGATGGCTTGGACCGTCCGGCTGATTTCGTACGCGCCGGGCATGAACACGAGCATGTCGCCCGATGCAGCGCTCGCGACTCGCTCGCACTCGCGCGCCGCAACCTCCCAGACCGGCTCCTGCTCGAAGTTTACCGCCTTCGGCAGATATTCGATTCGCACCGGATAGCTCCGTCCCTGCGACACCAGCACATCACACGGGGCGAGATAGTTCCTCAGGGCACCCGCATCCAAGGTCGCCGACATCACAATCAGTTTCAGGTCGGGCCGCGTCGCGGCTTGAATCTGCAGGGCCCGCGCGAGGGAGATATCACCGTAGAGGTGCCGCTCGTGAAATTCGTCGAAGACGATGGCGGTGATACCGCGCAACGACGCATCAAAGGACATCTGGCGGAGCAGAATGCCTTCGGTCACAAAGCGAATGCGGGTCTGCTCGCTCACCCGCGATTCCAGCCTGATTTGGTAGCCGACGAGGTCGCCCAGTCGGGTGTCCATTTCCTCCGCCACGCGCTTGGCCAGCATGCGCGTGGCCAGCCGCCGCGGCTGAAGGACGACGACCTCACCGCGGACACCGAGCAGGCCGTGGCGCAGCAGCATTTGGGGAATTTGCGTCGACTTGCCCGAACCCGTCGGCGCCTGAACAATCAGCCGACCTTGGGCCTGCAACGACGCCACGACCGAGCTTTCGAGTTCATAGATGGGCAGGGCGCGCGGCGACATGGGCTCTGCAGCAAACCCTAAATTAGGTTTTCGCGAAGCGAAAACCTGCGAATAACCGGTGAACCAAATTGCTCCCAAGTTATTCACCGAAAGTCCCGGTGAACACATTGTGCAGAACAAAGGCTTCATTTTCCCGAGCGGACGCGTACTTTCTTACTCGTTCCTTGATAGAACAGTCGCAGCGCGGCGGCCTGAAATAAGTCGACGCGAGCACGGCTGGGATAATCCCGGGCGACCGGGGAAAGGCTGGCGGCAGCTGGTGCCGCCCTCCCCTCCAAACCGCGCAAGCGGTATGGCAGGCATATATCACCAGTTCCTCTGGCCGGAGTCGTGTCCGGTCAGTCCACCCACGAACTAGGAACTGAGCGGCAAGGTGCGATTAGAAACCGCGCTCGAGCCGAGTCAGGCCCACGGGACGTTTCGACCCGTGCGCCCACGCAGTCACCCCAGAGGGTTTTGGTTGCTACTGCGCAGACCAGAACGCAGTTACAATTCCGGCGGGACGACCCCGCCGAAAGGTCCGACGCGTTGCACGCGCCGGACGCGCAAAGGAGTTGTGACGGCGGGGAGCGAGCGGACCTAGGCAAAGTCCGTGAAACTCCTCAATGGGGCGGCGTGAAAAAGCACGTCACCCCGCTGCAAAAGCGAACGCAACCTGAGAGGTAAGAGGTCAGACCCGTAACGCGGGGCCAACGGCCGGCCAAAAGCTGGTGCCGTCCCCGCGATAACGGTGCCGACGCGAACAATGAAAATTGCAGGCGTGTCAGCACCACGTCCGGCGCGCCGCTCCCGGCAGGGAGCGTCCGAACCGGGCGCAGAGGCCTCACTC
>CANJNJ010000070.1 GCA_947474995.1 Opitutaceae bacterium
CGGGGATCAATTCGTTCATCACCGTCAAAAACTCGGCTCCGCTGAGCCGCTTCGCTGGTTTCGTACATTCCATCCCAAGCCTATGCTAACTAACGCCACCAATGTACAGTACTTTGCCTTAACGGCATTGCCTCTAGGTCCAATCGGTCGGATCTGACCTCTACCGAAGAATTTTATTTCTTCTCAGTTCCCTCCCGTTTTCCCCCGTCATCCTTCTTCACCGCCGGCACATCGATCAGGTTGATCAGATACGTCGCCGCGCGAAAGGGTCGGAGAATCGCGTTGCCGATGATGATGGGTTCCACGTGGCTCTTGGTGTCCTCGGGCAGGCGCGCCACCCACGCGGACAGCACGCACGCGCTGGCGAAGGCGGTGCCAAAGAACCACTCGAACACCCCCGCATCGATGCCCGGCTCACCCGTGGGTGAAGTGCTCTTCAGAAACAGGCCCCAAATGATGGGCGACAACCCGCCGAGACACGCCGTGGCCGCGCCGTGAATCGAAACGAAGAGCGCCCGCTCCCCGGCCGGAACGATTTTCGGCAGGTAGTTCAAGTTCGCGACGGCCCAACAGACCGCCCCAAAGCCGACGCCAAAATAAATAAAACCCATGCCGGCCCGCCCCCCCAGGCCGAATCGCAGGAAAATCCACCAGGCCACTGCCACCACCGCCGTCAAGAAGAGGGAAACGAGAAAAAACGGCCGCGCGCCCATGGTGTCGATGCGGCGGCGAATCAGCCAGGCGCCGGCAATGACGCCGCAGTAGCGCCAGACCTCGAAGAGCATAATGGCGGCGGGTGAAAGCCCGGCCGTCACTTTCAGGTAATAGGCCGCGAACGGCGGAATCGACGTCGTGATCCCCGCATACCACACCGCCAGCCAGAGATAGCGGCGAAAGACCGAGGGTTCGAAGAGGTGCCGCGGAGTCGATTTCAACACGGTCCACAAACCGATCGCCGGCGGCTTCTCAATATCGGGCAACTGCCGCAGCGAATAATAGCTCAGCGTCGAACCAATGAACGAGATGACATACTGCACCAACAGCGCCGTGTAGATCGGCAGCAGCCCAAACAGCGCGGAGCAGACCACCAGCGTGCCGACTCCGCCAATGCCGGAAAACATCTGGTCACTCGCAAAATAGCGGCCGCGAACGCCCGGCGGCAGGAACCCGATGAACCACGACGTCATGGCGGCCGCGCCAATCGAGCGAAAGAGACAGAAAAAGAACACGCTCCAAATCAGGGTGTTCACCATCCAGGGCCGCGGGGTCGCCGGAGCGAGGGCCGCCAGCACGATCGGCAACGCCAGGAAAACACTGCGGGCCGTCCAGCCGCCGAGCGAAACCCGCTTGAAGCCGTAGATCGGGAGCAACGCGGTCGCCGCGATTTGAACGGGGGTCAGGAGGAAGACGAAGGAATAAGCCACGCCCACCTGCAGCGACGTCGCGCCGAGTTGTCCGGCGAAGAGCACCATCGGCGTCCCGATCGCGATCTGCCAGGTCAGCGAATTGAAAAACGCAAACATCAACGCCGGTCGAAACGGCGCCAGCTCCGGATCGGACTTGGCGGTCGGAAAAAACGAGGGCATGGAGCCGGCTCGAGGTCAGGGTTCGGGGGAACCCTACGTCAGCCGCTTACGCCAGCGGGCCATCTGCCGGTTGATTTGCGCGGGGCCCGGCATGCCCGTACCCGCGCGCTTCGCCAGCGCCCGGGAAAGATCGAAGACTTCCGTCCAGTCGGCGGCAAACGCGGGATGCACCGACTGCACGTCGGCCGTGGCTAGCGCATTGATGCCCACCTGCTGGGTTTCCGCCAGGCGCACGACGGCGCCCACCGCATGGTGGGCATCGCGGAAAGCCACCCCTTTTTGCACGAGGTAATCGGCGAGATCGGTCGCCAGCAAAGCCGGATCGGCCACTGCGGCGGCACACCGGCCCGCGTTCACCGTGATGCCCGCGAGCGTGCCAGCGAGCACGTCGGCACAAAGCGCCGCTTGATCGAAGCTGTCGAAAATCGGTGGCTTGTCCTCCTGCAGGTCGCGATTGTAGGTCAGCGGCAGTCCCTTCGTCAGGGTGAGCAGCGTGTGCAGGTTGCCCTGCAAGCGCGCCGACTTGCCCCGCAGGAGCTCACACGAATCCGGATTCTTCTTCTGCGGCATCAGCGACGAGCCCGTGCAAAACGCATCCGGCAGCTCGACAAACTTGAATTCCGCGCTGCTCCACAAAATGAGGTCCTCGGCAATCCGCGAGAGATGCACGCCGAAGAGCGCCGCCGCCGCGGCGAATTCGATGAAGAGATCGCGATCGGCGACCGTGTCCATCGAGTTCTGGGTAACCTGCGGCCGGCCTTTCGCGTCGACAAACCCGAGCGCCTTCGCCGTAAACTCGCGATCGATCGGCAGCGTGGTGCCGGCAATCGCGCCGGCTCCGAGCGGGCACCAGTTGGCTTGCGCCGCGACGGCGCCAAACCGCACCCGATCCCGCTCCAGCATTTCCAGCCAGGCGAGGAGATGGTGCGCCATCGGCACCGGCTGGGCGCGCTGGAGATGGGTGTAGCCCGGAATAATCACCGACCGATTCGCCGCGGCGAGCGCCAGGAGCGCCTGCTCGGCCCCGAGAATCTTTTCCCCCAAGACCGCGCAGGCCTGTTTGAAGAACAGCCGCATGTCCGTCGCGATTTGATCGTTCCGGCTCCGGGCCGTGTGCAACTTGGCCGCCGCCGGCACGCGCTTGGTCAGCGCCTGCTCGATGTTCATGTGCACGTCCTCGAGCTTCGTCTCCCAGGTGAATTTACCCGCCGTGATATCGGCGAGGATGGCGTCGAGGCCCGCATGGATCGCATCACGTTCCTTCGCCGTGATGAGCCCGACGTGCGCGAGCATGGCCGAGTGGGCCTTGCTCCCGGCAACGTCAAACGGCGCGAGCCGCCGATCGAACGAGACGGACTCGCTGAACTGCAGCATCAAATCGGCGGGACCGGCGGTGAACCGGCCGCCCCACATTGCTTGGGAACGCTTGGCCATGAGAGGGACAGCTGACGGCGCCGCGCCGCGCCGCGCAACGCGAAAACCACCCCGGGGAAATCGCCCCGGCGCATCGCCGCGCTCGCTCGACGGAAGAACCGGGACCGGACACAGTGCTCCGTTCTTGCGACGAACGAGTGTGCCCGCATCGTCTCGCGCCATGTTTCGCCGTTTCGCCGTTGTCGCGCTGGGCTGGTTGCCCCTGACCTCATCCGCGGCGGAGGCGTTACCCGAACGTTTTGATCACGTCACCGTCGCAGCCGCGAAGACGTCGATCTACCTCGGAACCGTCACGATGACGATGCCCGCCTTCGTCCGGAAAAACGGAACCTATGCGTCCAGCTACGCGGCCAAAGTCTTTCCGTTTTTCTTTTCGACCGAACAAGGGCGGGTCGTCATCGACCTGCCGGACGACGTTCTCGTCCGGCTGGAGAAAGGTGAAACGATTTCCTTCCACGGCCACGGCGTGCGTGACGACGGCGCCGAACGCCGGCTCGAAGGCACCGCGACCCCGACGGATGCGACGAGCGGCAAGCTCAAGGTGCGGGTCTTTGTTTCGAAGCGAATCGAGCTGATTTTCAATACGACGTATCGGTTTTTGAAGTAGCGCCGGTCTCCGACCGGCGGAGGAATCCCAAAGGAAATTCGTTCTGCGAATCGCCGATCAGCGACCGGCGCCACTCTTCCGCCGCTGACCCGCAATGCGGGTTACGATCAAGCAAACACAGTACATGTTGCCAGCGTTTGGCGGACAAAGCCCGAACGCTAGAGGCTGTCAGGCACGTTCATCCTAATCCCCAAACCGTTTTAACCACTGATGAACGCTAATGGTCGCAGGCCAATGGGCCCGCGATGAGCCATGGCGGCCCGTTCATCGTCGCAGCCATTGCGCAGGCGAAACATGAGCGAGAATTAGCGGTTAAACCCTGCCTTGGCTGGATATGGCAGTGAAATGCCCTCCTTCGCCAAGGCTTCGGAGGGCGCGCCATCCTACCCTGCTCCTGCGCCCCGGATGGCCCTGCCATCCGAAGCTGCGGAGCAGCGTAGGATGGCGCGGTGGAGGTGACTCGAACACCCGACCGGCGGTTTAGAAAACCGCTGCTCTATCCAGCTGAGCTACCACCGCAATTACCTCCCGGACGGGTAATTGGCACCAGCCATGGCGACAAGGGAAAAGCATGTCACCGCCAGTCACTGCAGGTTCTTCGCCATGCGGGTCCCGCCTCTCCTCAGGAGCGTTGGTCGCTTGGCGCAATGAAACAAGCGGGATGGGCCCGGTGGTTCGGGGTGGATGCGGCCTCAGGCCGCGACACCCCGGTCCTCGGGCATTTTCCTTGTTCATAGGGTTGATCACTGTCCACGCCCTCTCAAAGCCAATGTTTCAAAATCCTCCCCAAAGTCGGGATGAAATCCCTACGAGATCAGGGCTCACGGAATTTCGTCGTCCCAAATACGGTCCGCCTGGAAACGCGCGCAGCAGGCAGACCCCTGGTCCCGTCCCCGACGGTAAGGAGCGGCTTGGGCGTCAGCCGAGCGGAATGGAGGGGCCGTCGTTCAGATTGCGGCCAACCGCTCCTCCGCCAGGTCGGAGACGGTCTTGCCATGCTTGCGCGCGGCCGCACGGAGCTGGCGGACAGTTTTCGGCGTGAGCCGGAGGAGCACGGGTTGCCGGCCGGATGCTGGGCGGCCGGCGCCTTTGCGGGCCCCGCCCCATGCCAACGGCTTCGTCTTCACGCGGGCGAAGTCGGGGAGCGCCGTTCCGTTGAGGCGGTGGAGGTTGGTTTGATAGCCTTCGGCGTCGAACGCCGGTGGCTCAGCTTTGGTTTTTCTTCCAGTAGTTTTCATAGTAATCACGTCCGTCCCTCCAAAAGCCGGCGCCGATGAGCCGGATGACTCCGACCGGTCGATGGGTATAGCGCACGAGGAGAATGCGCCCGTCCACGCGGCCGAGCAGCCACCAGCGCAACTCGCGCCGGCTGCTGTGGACTTCGTCAAAAAGAACCAGAGCCTGCGGATCGTCGAAGGCTTGCTGCGCCATCGTAAAATCCACGCCGTGGTGCGCGACATTCGCGCGCTCCTTGGCAGAATCCCACGAGAAACGCATACCCCAAGCTGGGGCACTGAGCTTGAATAGCAATAGTGGAAATCAAGAGACCTTTGGTGTTCATCGATGGACGGAACCGGACGGGGTCTGGCCGAAACTTGCAACAATTCGGCCCGACTCGCCGACCGCGTTGCAGGTTTCGGCATGACCCCGTCGTTTGGGTCGCGTTGCAACCTGGCGTTGCGATGTGGATGCGCTACTTCGAGCCCAAGACGGACACAAGCGTCCGGGTCGAAGGCGACGTCGTGGTGGAATTTCCAAAATTGAAGGAATTCCAACAGGTCACCACCCACGCGACCCGCGTGAAGGCTGACGAACACACGGGCAGCTCATCATCAGGTCAGGGGAGCTGGTTGCTTAGCCCCATGAAACAAGAGGGATTGGCCCAGTGGGTCGGGGTGGCGAACTGGCGTGCTACTCGCATCGACACCCGAATTGCGCCGCACTCAGCATTGCGCAGATCTCCGACGACGTGCGCGAGGGTCGGGCCCCTTGCACCAACTCGATCGTCGGACGGCACCCGCCCTCGCCTATCCCTACGGCGGCCGGTCCCGTGACGCGACCGCGCTCACAGCGATGAAGAAAACCTTGGCCGAAGGCGGCGTGCAGCTGGGTTTTCGCATCGGCAATCGCATCAACCGGCGGCCGCTCGCCGATCCGCTTGAAGGGCAGCGGCTCGGCGTGCGCGGGGATGAAACTAGTGCGTCGTTCCAGCGCAAGCTGCGCTGGGGGGAAATTCTCTGACGAGCAGAGTGGTGTCGCCGGCGGCGACGGGCCCTCGACCGCCTAATTCCCAAACCGCACGTCGACCGAGCCCAGCGGCCCAAAGTCCGCCGTCACGTGATCGCGGGCCTTGACCGGCAGCGGGATGAGGCAGGTGCCGGTCGTCACGGCCTCGCCCTGGCGGAGCGTGAGACCGAGACCGGACAATTCGTTCGCCAGCCAGGTCAGCGCCACGCGGGGATCGCCGAGGACGTTTACCCCCTTCCCCTCGCGCCGGAGGCCACCGGCGACCGTGCCGACGACGACGTGCTCGACCAGGTTGAGCGCCCGCCAGGTTTCCGGGGCGGCCGGTCCCAGGGTGAAATAGTGCGCACAGGCATCGTCCGCGATGAGTTGGGCCGCACCCACCTTGGAAAATTCGTCGAAACGCGAATCGGGAATCTCGATGGCCGGGTGCAAAGTCGCGACGGCCGCCAGCACTTCGTCGACGCGATAAGGCACCGCGCGCGGCGGGAGATCGCGCTCCATCCGAAACGCAAACTCCGCCTCGACCACGCGCATGTGGTTGCGGCCAAAGGGCACCTCCCGACCGGGCTCGAAGACCCGTTCCCGCAAGATGCGGCCGGCCAGCGGGCCATCGACTGCGAGATGGGTCTGCCCGGCCTGGCTGGTGGCCGCGATTTTCCAGCCGTAAAGTGGAAACGCGCTGCGGCGTTCGAGCCGGGCCTGGATCGCGTAGCCCTCGGCCCGAGTGGCCGGGCGAATGGCCGCAGGCAGCTCCGCTAACCGGCGCTCCGCCGTCCAATGATCCCACAAAGTTTCAGCGGCAGCCTGCAGTTGCGTGTCGGTCATAGGAGAAAAAACCTGTCCCGGGGGCGATTTACGACAAGGGGAAAACCACGCTTGACGTGCCTGCTTCGGAACCTACGTTCGCGCATTCCCTATCACGGGGTGGTAGCTCAGTTGGTTAGAGCGTCTGCCTGTCACGCAGAAGGTCGCGGGTTCGAGTCCCGTCCATCCCGCCATTTTATCAAGGAGTTACGGAACTCCTCTCAAAACCCTCTCAAAGAGGGTGACTTTGAGAGCATCCTGCGGCAAACGTAGGAAGCGAATGGCACAGACCGGCAAAAATAAGCTTAGCCGCTGGGAGCACCCGGCCGGCTCCGGCATTCGCGTGCGAGAAATAATTAATCGGTATGCCGGCACCGACGGTGGCCTCTCCTACCGCGTCACCGTGCCCGCTCGACTGGCAGGGGCTCGCCAATTCAAACAATTTCCGTCCCTTGAGGCAGCGGAGTCGTGGGCAAAGGAACAGCACGACGGTGCGAAGAAAGACGGGCAGAAGCATTTTTCGCTCTCCCCGACCCAGCGCGAAGACGCAATCGCTGCGCTCGCACTGCTTGAGGGCAGCGGCATGACCCTCGCCCAAGCCGTCGCTCTTGCCAAAAAGCATCTGCACTCGACTGCCGGCAACGTGACGGTGAAAGATGCCGTCAACCGTCTTGTCGTCGAGAAGGAGTCGGAGAATCTGCGTGAGCGCTCAGTGCGCGACCTGCGCAACCGCCTCGACGTGTTCGCACAGACTTTCGGTGAGAAGCACGTCGGCGAGATCACCAAGACTGAAGTCGAGGAATGGCTGCGCGACTTGCGCGGGATTTCCGACAAGAGCGCCGAAGGGCTGTCCGCTCGTTCCAAGAAAAACTATCTCATCACCGTTCGCACCTTCTTCAATTGGGCGATTTCCAAAGGTTATCGCGCAGCCGACAACCCGGCGACCAGCATTTCGACGCCAAAGATCGATTGGGAAGCGCCGTCGATTCTGACCGTGGACGAGTCCGAAAAGCTCCTCAAAGCCGCCAAAAAGGAGCAGAAGGGCCTCCTATTGGCCTCCGTGGTGCTCGGTCTGTTCGCCGGCATTCGCTCAAACGAGATTATGCGCCTCGATTGGTCCGCGATAGACCTCGACGAGGGTATCCTCACCATTGGCCCGCAAATCGCCAAGAAACGCCGTCTGCGCGTGCTTGAATTGATGCCCGCCTGCATCGCTTGGCTCAAAACTATCCCGAACAGGAAGGGCCGCGTCGCGCCCGGCAAATACACGGTGCGCTGGGCGGATTTCGTGAAAAAGGCCGGATTCCCGGATTGGGGTGAGAATCGTTCCAACTCGATGCGCCACAGCTTTGGCTCCTACCACTACGCCCTGCACTCCGACGCCGCCAAGACGGCCGCAATGCTGGGCCACCGAGCAAATGATCAAGTGCTGTTCGACAGCTACCGCTCGCTTGCTCGAAAGAAGCATGCCGAGGACTATTTTGGGCTCTTGCCGTAGTGAAATGGAGGATTGATTATTGCCTGACTGCAACCGCCGCCGCCTCGCTTCTTACTGCAAACGCGATGTTGGCCCACACCCTACCGCATCCAAAGCAAGCTGAGATCGAGACTCCGGGGCAAAGAAAATGCGTTTCAATAAAAGCTCCAGTCATCTCGGAGTTCGACTCCAAAGCCCAACTGCCTCAGTCGGGCTAAGAGTGGTTGCTCGATTTCAGCAGGGAATTGCCAGAATTGACCGTTGAACCTGCTATCATTCCTCAGTCCGAATTCTTCGCGCACAACCGCAGGGATGCAGCGATCAGCTTCAGCTTGGAGCCAGGGCGGGTAGTCGCCATCGGAAAATGACGGAATGGATTCCATGGAGAATCGTTCCTTCCGCTTTTGCTTCGAATCTAGATCCTCTCGTAGAGAGTTCCATTCCCCTTCCGGCAACAGGTCAATGAATTCGCCCCACGTCTTCGCCGTTTTCATCGCAGTCCAGATGAGATGGACATAATATGCCCTATGGCGGGTGGCAAATAAGTTCGAGGAATTGATCGAGTCCTACAATCAAGGCAGCCGAAACATCGAGGACCTGTTCAACGAGTTGCTCGCGCTCAGCCGAGCCTTGAACGACGAGCAGCAACGCCACGCTCGCGAAGCCATGAGCGAGGAGGAATTGACCGTCTTCGATTTATTGACGCGCCCCGGCCCCGAGCTTTCAGCCTCCGAGCGTGAGGAAGTGAAGAAGGTCGCGCGCGAGTTGCTAGAGCGCCTGAAAACCACGCTGGCACTCGACTGGCGAAAGCAGGCCCAGACGAGGGCGCGAGCGCGGATCGCAATCGAGGACGTGCTCGACCAAGGTTTGCCCGACGCCTATACACCACCGCTGTATCAGCAAAAATGCGCCGCGTTGTTCGAGCATGTTTATGAAACGGCGGCGTCAGCGTAAGGAGCGCGATTCGATTGCCGACCGGAGCGGTTCTACGTCTCACGAACCGAACGGTTTTATCGCAAAACTTAAATGCGATTCAGGAGGAGCCCCATCGTCACGACATCCTGTTGAATCTGCTGGCGCAGCAGGCGGGTGTCGTCAGTTTCGCCGGCTGTAACGGGTCCATGAACGAAGTGCGCGGCACGAACAGGGGCGGCGGAGCCTTCGTTGCCGAAGTGCTGGCGAAGGCAGGCGGATGCATCCTGAAACGCGAGATTGCCGGCGGCACCTTCGGCGTGAAACGCGGCGACTGCGGTGTCGGTGCCGCCGTCGTAATGTTGAAAGGTATACAATAGATCGAACGCATCCTTTGGCGCCTCCCGGCTGGCGAAGGCGCGCAGCTTCATCACCAAGAACGGCCCTACCTCACAAATACGGATCGGCAGGCTTTGTTCCGCACCGAAAAGGTCTGTGCCCTTGACCAATTGTGTGCGGGCGGTCGCGAGCGCGCGATCAATCCCCGGTAAAATATTGGCGGGGACATCGTCCACCACGACGACACCCTTCGTTCCCGGTGGCCATTCAACGAGGAAATCCAAGTAGATGGTGTAGGGGCCGACGACGCGTTCGAAACGAGTCTCGAACTTTTTGCTGGAGCGAAATCCTTGAGCCTGAAGATCGGCAAGGAGGCTGCCGTATTGGCCCGACGAAGCGCCCAGCGCGATGCCGATGTCCACATCCACGGTAGCGGGCCGCGGTAGTCGCGTGTCCGATTCAGGATGGCGGCAGATGAAATGGGGCACGAGCCCGCCGACCAGCACGAGGTCTTCGGAAAAACGCTGAATGCCCGCCCAGACGGTCAGCAATGCCGGGACGGAAAGTGCGATGCCCTTCGGATCGTATTCCGCGTAGGAGGCGAATTTCATGGACGGCAGAATCCTTCCCATTCCCGCAGCGCCTGTGCTTGATCCGGGCCGCGCAAGCCGGTGTTGAGCAAATCGAGGTAGATTTGGGCGTCCGTCGCGAGCGGGAGAGTCTCGACGGTTTGTCTTTCGAGGAAGACGCCCTCGTCCGTGGGGATGTGAAACCACACGCGGCCGGCATCGCTCACGGGACGCAATCCAAGTTTCTCGATCACGTCCGCGCTGGGGAGGCGGGAAACATAAAGCGAAACGACCGGCGGCTCTGTGTAGGGATGCCGCAGCCAGGCAGCGGTCCATTGCGTGAAAGCAAAAAGCGGGGCGTCGGGTGAGTGGACAAGCGCGTTGCGGAGCGAACGTGCAAGGTTCAATGGTTCGGCATTCAACGCGGTGTAACGGTGCGTGCTGACGCGTCGCGGAAAATCGTCGGCTTCCGCCCACGCATCCAAGAGGAGTGAGGTCGTCGTCACAAAAAAACGGCGGGCATCTACTTTTTTCAGCAATCCTTGCCGCAGAAGGTGGGTCGTAATTCTCGAAACAAGGCCGGAGCTTGCGCCGCTTCGTTTCACGAGTTCGGCCTGAGTCCAGTTGCGCTGCGGATCGGTCAGAAGCGTGCGCACGATCCGAACGCTTTTGCCGACAAAGACGTTTCGCGGTTCGAGATCGAAGCGAAAATCACGGCCCGGTTGAGCGCGTCGATCAATGAGCAACCCCGGCCCGCGGAGATAGACCCGTCCATTGAGATCGGCCGCACTCAGTCGCTCTTTTTTGCAGGCATCAACGAGCGCGGATGTCAGCCGGGGCACCACGAGAAGGTTTGCCGGTTTGGAGGGCGCTGCCAAACGCGCGATATCTTCACTGGTAGGAGCTATCGAGTATTGTGGCTTGAAGTGATGGGCGCGTTCATCGAAAGTGAGGCTCAGCTCTTGAGGGCCACCCTCGAGAGACAAGGGATGCTTATCCCAAGGAATTTCGCTCTCTTGGTCAATGAGTTGGGAAAACTGATGCACCAATTCGGATTGGTAGCGGATGGGAGTTTTCTTACTGGAAATCACGGTTTTATTGACCGGTAAGAATGGGCTTTTTAGTGCAAAAAGCGAGTTTTTTTACCGTTAATGGACTTCTTACTGGCCAATGAAACCCCGCCCGGCGGTAAGAACGGCGCGGCACGGCTCCATTATTACACGAGCCTAGAGATTTTCATGGGGAACCGACGCAGAGGCCAAGAATCACTCCTCGAAGGGTTCCCGCCACCGACTGAACGCCGCCCATCCAAAAACCGCCGCGACGAGCAAAACCAAGATTTGAATAGCGAGCACGATTCCCGAAAGTTCCGGAACCAGAACATCCATGACGCCGCGAGCGACACCCGCGACTATCGAAATAAATATACACGTTACCGTGCGATAGCAGTGACGTTCGAATTCCCTCCGACGGCGATTGGCTTCGCGATCTCGTCGAGACTCTTCACCGAAGTGCCAGCAAACGACGGGCATCAACCAAAAACGATAAGCGAACCCGAGCGCGAGAGCGCCGAGAACGATTCCGCCTAGAGAGATGCCGAAGATGTAAGACATTCGTCTTGCCGGGTGATGCTGTTATGAATCGTGCGTCATGCCGCCATCGACCGGGCGCACCATGGCATAGACCCCACCCGGAAACCGCCGGGCATGAACCAACACTCTTAGATCGGCAAGCGAGCTGCCGTCGGAATGTTTCCAGTCTCCGAGCGATTCCGGCCCCAACAATTCGAATGCATCACCCAAGGCCTGATCGCCAAAGAAGGTCCGGTAAATGATGGAGGTTGGAGGGACCTCCATATTCCTGTGAATCTCCATCAGGCCTTCTTCGACGCCAGCGAGCGCGATCCGGCGCGCCGGTACAAACTCTTCTGCCGCGCCAGCGATCAGGAAAAAACCATCGGCGTGGCTTTCTCGGCCGATGGCCTGCGGTGGAGCGAACTGCAGCTCTGCCCCGAAATCAGCGTGCCGGGTGACACGCACAACAACGCGTTTTGGGCGCCGGAACTGGGCAGGTACGTCGGCATCACCCGGCTGAGGACCGATCAGCGGCTCGTCGCCCGCACCGAGAGCCCGGATTTCGTCCACTGGACCAAGGCCGTCGAAGTGCTGCGCGGCGATCCGCTCAACCAGACGTATGCCATGCCGGTGTTTCGACATGCCGGGGTTTATCTGAGCCTGCCGATGATTTTTCGGACCGGCGAGGATCGCGTGCACTGTGAACTCGCGTGGAGCCCCGACACCCTTGCATGGCACCGGATCGCCTCCGGCCAGCCGCTCATCGCGAATTCAAACCGCCAGGGCGATTACGACTGGGGCTGCGTCTATGCAGCGGCGACGCCGGTTTTCCACGAGCAGGAAATTCGCCTTTATTACGGCGCCTCAAACGGCCCGCACACGAACTGGCGCGACAGCTTCCTCGCGCTGGCGACGCTGCGGCCCGATGGCTTCGCCGGCTTCGAAACCGCGGCGGGCGGACACGTGGGAAGAATTTCGACCAAGCCACTCCCGTGGGCCGGCAGCGAGCTGCAGATTACCGCCGATGTCACCGGCGGTGAGATCGGGGTCACCCTGCAGAACGAAGCGGGTGCGGTGGTGGCGACGGCGGAACCCGTGACGGCAACGTCCACCGATCGAACGCTGCGCTGGAAACACGGCTTCGAGTTCGCGCGCCTCCAGGGCACGGCCGTGCGCGTGGCCTTTGCGATGACCTCGGCAAAGCTCTACTCGTTCAACTTTGCGGGCTAGCCAGGAAAATCCACTCCTGAAACAAGCCAACCCTTCAATCCGACTAGCCACAAATTACACCGATAAGCACAAATACAATCCTCCGACATCAGTGCCTATCTGTGAAATCTGTGGCCAAAATATCCCCTCTCCCTTGTTGGCCGCCTACGCCGCGATAAGATTGACGTGGGCTGACCTCTTCCGGGCCAAGGCGACCGCCGCGAAGCCCGGCACAATTTCGCTACCCTACCCGACTTTGGCCGAACCCAGTTCCTGGCGCCAATTGTGCTCCTCCTTGAAGCCGAGCACCTCGCGGATTTTTCGGTTGGAGAGCGGAGCCTCGTGGCCGACGAGCGGACGGCGGTGCGGCGTGCGGGGACACCACTGCTTGAGGAATTCGGCCGTCGGCTCGTCGGCGGTGATCGTATCGTTGACCGCGTTGAAGACCTGAAAGCCGAGGCCGTTCTTTTGCAGGCAGCGATGGACGATTTGCCCGAGGTCGCGGGCGTCGATGTAACTCCACGCGTTGCGCTTTCGCGACATCGGGTCCGCGACGAAACCCGGGAAACGATGATACTCGTCCGGCTCGATCACGTTGCCGATCCGCAGTGCGTAGATGTCAGCCTTGAACCGTTCGGCAAACGCGCGCGCAGTCTTCTCGTTGACGACCTTGGACAGTCCATAGCTGTCCATGGGATCGGTGTCGTAGTCCTCTTCCAGCGGGAAGGCATGGAAATCCTTTTCGCCCTCGGCGAAACACACGCCGTAGGTGGTTTCGCTGGACGCGATGATCACCTTGCGGATGCCGAGCTTCATGGCGGCCTCGATGATATGGTAGGTTCCGATGACGTTTACCCGATAGGTCTCGTTGTCCGGCTGCAGCAGGACGCGGGGAACCGCGGCAAAGTGCACCACGGCATCGACCGGCGCAGGCGGCCCACCCAGCGAGAACCCACCGAAGCCGAAGTGACTCGTCATCGCATTGAAGACCTGGCCGGCATCGGTGATATCGCCGAGCAGGTTCGGAATCGCGGCGTGTTCCGACGGCTTGAGGTCGAAATTCAGAATCTGGTAACCGCAGCGCGCGAGCCAGGGGAGAACGTGGCGTCCGGCCTTGCCGGAACCGCCGGTGAAAAGGAGGCGTGCCGGCCGGGAAGAAGGCGTGGCGACCGCAGAGTCTTGGTTGGTCATTCTGCGGGCCAGCGAAGAAGGGCGGAAAGAAGTTAGCCAGCAAAAGACTTCAGGCGGGCGTAGCGCGAGCCGCCCTTCAATAGACAATGCTCTGCTCGATGCCGCCGGGATGCCCGAACTGCAGCGAACTCAGGCGACGATAGAGGCCGTCGGGAATCGCCGATAATTCCGCGTGGTTGCCGAATTCCACGACCCGCCCCGCCTCAATGACGGCGATTTTGTCCGCGGTTCGAATGGTCGACAACCGGTGCGCGACGATGAAGGTCGTCCGTCCCTGCATCAGCCGGTCCAACGCCACCTGCACGAGCCGTTCACTCTCGCTATCGAGCGAACTGGTCGCCTCGTCGAGGATGAGCACGGCCGGATTCTTGAGGATCGCGCGGGCGATGGCGACGCGCTGGCGCTGCCCACCCGAGAGTTTGATCCCGCGATCGCCGACCAGCGTCTCATACCCTTCGGGAAACGCCGCGATGAATTCGTCGGCATTGGCCTGGCGGGCGGCTTCGCGGATGGCCGCGGCGCTCGCCCCGGGCCGGCCGTAGACGATATTTTCGGCGATGGTCCCACCGAAGAGCAGGATGTCCTGGGGTACAATCGCCATCTGGCCACGCAGCCACGCCAGCGGATATCCGCGCGCATCGCGGCCGTCGATGAGCAGGCGGCCGCCTTCGGGATCGTAAAAGCGCAGGAGCAGAGCGGTGAGCGTGGACTTGCCCGCCCCGCTGGGCCCGACGAGCGCGATGCGTTCGCCCGGCCGCGCGGCGAGGGTGATATCGTGCAACACGGCGACCTCCGGTCGGGAGGGGTAGCGAAAATTCACGGACTCGAACGCCACTTCGCCGCGCAAGCGGGCGGGCAGCGGCGGGCCATTCGTCGCGGCGGCCACCGGCCCAATTTCAAGCGGTTCGCGCAGGAGTTCGCGCACGCGCTGGGTGGCGCCGACGGTTTTTTGGATTTGGCTGAACAACTCCGCCGACTGCCCCATCGCGCCGGCGACGAACGTCGTGTAGAGCACAAAGCGCGTGAGTTCACCCGGACTAATCTGGCCGGCGCGCATCAGGCCGGCGCCGAACCACAGCACGATCAAGATGCCGCCGAACAGGGCCACGATGAAGAACGCGACGAAGACCGCCCGCCACCGCGCGGCGCTCAGGGCCGCGGTCAGCACGCGGGAATTCGCCCGTTGATAGCGATCGATCTCGAAGGCTTCGTTGGCGAAGGCCTTGACGCTGGCGATGGCCTGCAGGGTTTCTTCGACGATCGTGTTGGTCGCCGCGAGTTGATCCTGTGTCTCACGGGAAAAGCGCCGGAGACGCCGGCCGAAGAAGACCGCGGCCGCGATCAGCAACGGCAGCGTCCCGAGCATCACGGCGGTGAGCCGCCCAGAGGTCAGGGCAATCATCGTGACGCCGCCCAACAGGAACACCGTCTGGCGGCACATCTGCGGGAGCGCATCGATCAGCGCGCCCTCGATCTGCGCGACGTCGGTGGAAACGCGGCTGGTGAGTTCACCGACGCGGCGCTGGCCGAAAAACGCGATCGGCAACGAAATCAACCGGCTAAAGCAGTCACGGCGCAAATCCGCGAGGGCGCTTTGACCGACGCGGTTGAACGCGAGCGCGCTGTTAAACGACGCGAGCGCCTGGAGCGTGACCGACCCCGCCAGAAGCAGCGCCACCTGATTCAGGCGGAGAACACCGAGGAACGGAATCCGCGCCAAATCCGGGTGCAGGGCCGAGTCGATCAGCGAACCGGCCAGAAGCGGAAACGCGAGTCCGAGCGCCGCGCTGACGAATAACGTGGCGAGCCCGGCGAAGAACCGGGCCCGGTAAGGACGGACGTACCGGGCGAGCGCCACGGTTTCCCGCAGGGTCTCGCGGTTGAGCGGAGCCTTGGGCAGGCGGTCGAGCGCGATATCTTCCGACGAGGGATTGCGGCGGGCCATGTTGCCGGAAACTCACGGTGGTGACGGAAAAACACAAGTGACACGTCACAAACCCACGTTCATTGAAACCGCAAATATATGCCCCTCCCCTCCCCTGCGGTCATCGGCTATAGCTACGGGCTTTCCGAATTGCTGCTCAGTCTGCTCCGGCGCAGCAAGGGCGGCGGCCATCCCCTGGATCGGGGCTCCCTGCGCCTGCTCTGGGCCGTCATCATTTTGAGTGTCGTGGCGGCAAACTTCGTGGTGGCGACGGTTCCCTCCTTTCACCTTCCACGCCCGGCCTATCCGCTGGCCGTCGGATTGTTTGCCGCCGGACTGGTCCTCCGCTGGTACGCGATCATCTATCTCGGTCGCTTTTTCACGGTCAACGTCGCCATCCAGAAAGACCACCACGTGATCGATTCGGGGCCGTATCGGTTTGTCCGGCACCCCTCCTACACCGGCGGGTTGCTGGCCTTCGTCGGCTATGGACTTTGCCTGCTGAACGGACTGGCCCTCGTCGTGCTGTTGGTGCCCGTCACGGCGGCATACTGGCACCGAATCAGGATTGAAGAAGCCGCGCTCACTCAATTTTTACGCGAACCCTACGCGGCCTATTGTCGACGGACGAAACGACTGATCCCGTTTGTCTACCAGCGCGGCGTTCCGCACTAGGGCTGCGGGATCGGCCCGACAGGGCGAACATGTCGCACCGCGGCGCCGCCGTAACCAAAGGTGGAGGGCCGAGTTCCGCCGAGGCCGGCCTTTAGGCGGAACGAACGTGCGCCAGGCACGGTCGCGCAGCCGGGACGGAACTGGCAATTCAAACCAAATAAGGGAAGCGCTGACGCAGGGCGCGCAATCCGCCCTGCACGTCCGCCTCGGCTCGCTGCAAGAGGGCGCTTCTTTCGCCAGGCGATAGCCCACTCCAGCCCGTCTCGAGGAGGAGCAATTGCTGGGCGGCGCGAGCCAGCGCGAAATTAGCCACCACCCCGCGCAAGCCGTGCAGTCCGCGCTTCGACTCCACCGGGTCGGCCGCGACCGCCGCACCCTGGGCTCGCAGGGTGGCAAAGCGCGGGGCCAGGTCGGTCTCGAATTCCCTCATCATGGACCGCAGGTCCACGATCTCCGCCTCGCTCGTGATGGAGAAAACTTGGTCCGCGAGCGCGGGGTCGAGGAGGGGCTCTTCCATGGCGGGCGCCGTTATTGACCCCCGCCGGGATTCTGGCGAGTCCCGACCACTGGCGCAGTCTTGCGCTGCGCAAGCTCGCCCCCAATTTGATCCTTGTCACATGGACCAACCGAATCCCTCAGCCGTCCCCGTCGGGTTGCCCATCACGTCCGTCAATCTTCCGTTCCTCGGCTCGCGCCTCGCCCCGCACGGCACCTTCCAATATTTGCTCCACGCGATTGATCACGATGGCGCCACCCTGGCGGTCCCTTCGTGGGTGGCGCGCCGGGAGCATTTTCGCCCCGGCGATCGCGTCGACCTGCATTTTCCGTTCGGGTCGGCCGATGGCTGGCATCGGCATCGGGCGGAGATCATCGACTCGAAATGGGACGCCGAACAGTCGGAGCAGGTGTGCCGCGCCGCCTTCCGCGAGCGCCAGCCGCTTTATCATCCGGTCTCGGCGTCCGTGGAAACCGGCCAGGTGCTATTCCGCGATGCGAGTGGCGCGCCGGCGGCTCCGGCCGAGTTGCTGACCCGATTGTTGCGCGACTGCATGCTGCAGAAGCGCGGCGTGGCGGTCTATTTCAAGCATCTCGTCCCGTTGTTTTCCCGCATCACGCAGTTTTCCTCCGAGGACTACGGCGCCCTGCGCCAGATGGTGCTGGAAGATGTGCGCAAACGCATCGCCGCCAATATCGCGACCCTGGAGCAGTGGTATAACCAGGCTGACACGGGCGTGTTGTCCGCGGCCAACCTATCGCGCGATCTCGATCTGGAAACGCTCCGGGTCACGATCGAGGGCGAACTCGAAAACGAATTATTTGCGACGACCTTCGATACGCCGGCCATTCAGCCGTACACCAGCGCCATCCGGCTGCTCGAGGACAAGCTGTACCTGAACTACAACACGCTCGTGCTGCTTTACGCGCACGCGCTGTAGCGAAACAAGGGCGCGCGACCGCACCACTGGCCTTGGTTCGTAGTTCCGCCTTGAGGCGGAAGGATTGGGTGCGGCGGATTCCGTCTAAAGGCGGAACGACGAACGCCCAATTCCTCCAGCGCGAAAAAGCGATCGCCCCCCAACCTCACCGTCCCGGCGGAAACACCGCCCGCAGCGGTGCCAGCGCGCCCGGCGCCACGCCGGTGGTGAGTCGCCAGTCGACTTCCTTGTTTGCGTCAAACCACACCACGCCGGCGAGCTGCCACGTGCGCGTGGTGGCCGCGAGCCCGCCGAGCCACGCCGCCTTGTCGCCCCCGCTCGCCGCGGAAGCCGTTTCAAAAACATAAATTGGTTTGGCCGGAGCCAGAGTGCGCAAGACCGCCTGCAGCCCGCCAAACGTGTCGGCAAAACTCCGCCACGAACTCTGCCAGCCGTTCTTCGCCGGCGTCTGCGTGTCGCCCCAGTTGTAGCCGTCCATGCCGACCACATCAACGTAGTCGTCCCCCGGATAGTAGGCCCGCGCCGTGTTCCAGAGAGCAGCGGCGGGATTGCCGGGGCCCGGCACCGACTCGCAGTTCGGACAGAAGGCCCAGCGAACGTTCTTCGCGCCCGCCAGCCGGAAAATATCCACGACGTGCCGCCACATCGCGCGAAATCGTTCCGGACTGGCCGGCCCGTATTCCGCCGCAGTCCCGCCCCAATGATAGCGGCTGAGATTCATCTCATGCCCCAACCGAATCACGATGGGGCGCCCCCACTCGGCCGCACTCTGTGCAAACGCCGTCAGGTAACCGTCGTAGGAACGGTCGAGGACTTGCCCGACCGGGACCATCGTCTCGGCTCCGTCCGCCCGCCGGTAGTACATCGGCTCCCACGTTACCACCGGCTCCGCCCCCGCCGCGGCGATGGCCTCGAGACTCGCCCGGGGGAAATCGCGGATCGCCGGATCCTCGGGCCACTGCTGAAAGAAGACCACGAGCTGCGGCGCGCGAACCGAGGAGCGCGCCACTGTGGCGAGTTGGACCGCGGTGATGGGATTGCCTTCCAAGGCGACACCCCATTGGGGCGCCGCCCCGCAGGACCCCGGCGCCAGCCCGAGCAGCCAGCCCACCAGCACCATTAGTCCCGCCGATGTTTTAGATCCGTTCATGCCGGGGTTTCGCTGCCCGCGGGCTGTTCCTCGGGAAAATTAAAGTAGAGCGTCGCACCCAGAATCACGACGTGGTAGGCGCACCAGAACATGCTGACCGCGACCGCCCCGAAGGGTTCGCGCTCGTAATACAGGCGCAGCGCGCCCCAGACGACGCCGGCAAACGCCACGGTCGCGAGGGTAAGTTGCGGCCAGAAATTAATCAGCGGCATCGAGGCGCTCTGCCCCTTCGGCGTAATGCCAAACGAACCGCGCACCCCGAAGGTCCCGAGCAGCGACGCCTTCATGTAAATCGGAAAACTGATGCTGTTCAGCAGCAGGCCCATGATGATTTCGCTGACCCGGTAGTTCCGCCGCTGGAGCGTGTAGGTGAAGAGCGTGAACGACAAAAAAATGTAGGGCGCGAACACCAGGCCAAACATGTCGGGCCGCGCGAAGAATCGCGGAACCCCAAAGAACAGGTACAGCAGCGGCGAAACCGCGAGGACGAAGAACGTCCAGCCCACGTAATAGTGCGTGCCCGAGAGCGCATACTCCCACCATTTCGCCAGCGGCAGCGCCTTGGGGTTTTGGCAGAACGCGATCGCGATCGTCCGGAAGAGCCCGACCGTCCCGAGGGCCCAACGAAACTGCTGCTTGAAATATCCGCCCAAATCCTCGGGCCCGAGGCCAAACGCGCACACGCGGTTGAGAAAAGCCGAGCTCCAGCCGCGCATGTGAAATTTCAGCGAAGTGGCGAAGTCCTCAGTGATCGACGTGTGGTCAAAACCCCCGACATCCAGCAGGGCCTCGCGCCGGAAGATCACATTAGTCCCGCAGCAAAACATCGCGTCCTGGCTGCTTTTCCCCTCGCAAATATATTCGTAGAAGATCGCCTGCTGCAGCCCGGCGGCGCGGGCCACGCGATTCACGTCAAAGTTGGTGTAGTATTGCGGCGTCTGCACGAAGGCCAGTTTCGGGTTGGCCTCCATGATCTTCACCAGGTGCTCCACCATGTCCGGGAAGGGATTCATGTCCGCGTCGAACACGATGACATATTTCTCCTTTCCCAGGAGCACTTTGTTCTGGTACGGCCGGAAGCAGAAACCCTCGCGATATTTCCCGTCCGAAAACTCGAGCCAGTCGTTGATCATGCCCGCCTTCGCCCCATGCCACTGGCGGCGAAACACATTGATCCCGATCTCCCGACACATGTCGTCGATCGATTTCTGGTAAACCGCCATCTTCGCCGCGTCCTGGTTCGGGAGATCGTAGCGCGTATCGTCGAGGTAATAGAGATACTTGTTCGGGTAGGTCAGGTTGTAGAAGCACGTCATCGTGTCCGTCACGACCGGCAGCGGCTCCCGATAGCACGACGTGATGATGGCCACCGGCGGATAGCTCGCGAGTTCCGGCAGGCCTTCCTCCAGCGGCACCCGGCCCTCCACGTTTTTCACGACGTGATAGATGTTCAGGTAATACCCAAAACCGTGCACGAGCAGGAAGGTCTCCGACAGGAGCAGGCACCCCGCGATCACGCGCTCGTACCACGCATACTCGGTGGCCACAAACAGCGCCGTGCGCACCATCAGGTAGGCGAAGATCACCAGGAGCGTGATCAACAGGGCGAGCAGCAGCACAAACGGACGTTTCGCGTTGGCGGTGGGCGCGGTCATGGGGGTTAGAAGCGGCGCGCCATTTTCAGGTTGAGGCCAAGCGCGTCCCACGCGCGCGAGAAATTCAGATAAAGCCCGGCGTGGGCCACCCAGCGGTCCCACCACTCGCGATGCCAGTCCGCCTCCCACGTCACAGCCGGATTCGACTCCGAGTCGCTCCCCAACGTGAGCCGCAAATCGTAGAAATGCTCCTCGCTGCCGACGAAAAACTCTTTCGCCAGATCGTGAAACCATTCCAGGGTCAGTCCGGCGTGCAGGTAATCCCGCGGCGTCCAATAGGGATGAATGATGTTGGTCAGCCTGGTCGGACCCGGCACGTAGATGGACGCGGCGTTGGTGTGGCGCATTTCCAGCGTGAGCGTCGTCTTGAAAACCCGCGGATGGTCGGTCCACGCGTAGGCCGGGCGCAGGACGAACGCGATCCCACGATTACTGTCGCTGTAGCCGGTTGAAGTCAGTCGCGCCTCGAGATCAAGTTTGCGCGCGAGCGCGGCCGTGCCCCCGAGCCAGACCTGGTCCGAGTGCGTGCCCTGAAAGAGGGCGAACTCGTTGCCCAGCTCTTCGCGTCTTTCGTAACCGACCCCCGCGGCAAACGAGTCGCCCTTCGCCCACAGCTGGATTTGACCGGAGTCCGCCGCGCCGAGGCGCGCGTCGTAAAACTTCCGGTGCAGGAGATTCGCCGATCCGCTGAGCCAGTCGTTGACGACGCCGTCAACGCCGAGACCAAAGCCGCGGTAGGCATAGCGGCCATCGCGCGTCCGGGGCATCTCGCGCCCGACTTCCGCCAGCAGCCGGAGGTTGATTTGCTCGCCGTAGGTCTCCTGCACCTCGCCCGCCACGAACAGCCGCCCCATGCTCGACAGATCACCTCTACCCTGCTCGCGCCAGTAACGCGTTTCCACTGTGGCCATCGGCTGCGACCGAATCTCCCGGCGCCGCACGGCGTGGGTCGCGAGACTGTGGTTGGCATCCAGCGCGAGTAGTTTCGTCAGGGCGGCGTGCTCGCCCTCCCCGAGACCCTGCGCGGCGAGGGCCTGTGAAAAATCAAACCACGCCTCCTCATTGCCCGGCTCAAAGACCAGCAGCCGCCGGTAAGTCGTCACCGCGCTGGTATAGCGCCGATCCCAGGCGAATTGCTTGGCCAGATTTTCCAACCACCAGGCGCGTTGCTGGCGCAGGTCGGGCAGGAGCTGCAGGTAGACTTGGTCCAGGCGCGCGCGGCGGTTTTCCGGCAGGGCCTCGCGCAACGCAAATCGGTCCGCGGCAAAACGCTCGGTCCAGACAAAGGGTTCCACCGACTCCGCCGGGTTCTCCGTCCACTGGCGCCACGTCGCGACCAGTTCGGATCCGGCCGCCCCTTCGAGCGCCGGCCGCAGCAGACCCGCCAGCGCGCGATCGACGGGCTGCGCGCGCCAGGCGGTCGCATAAAGTTCGGCGCCGCGCTCGCGCCGCTTGCCCCACCCCGCGGTGCGGGCGGCTTCGCGCCGTGGCACCGGATCGGCGGGATTGAGGGCGGCGAGCCGGGCGTAGGCGGCCAGCGATTCATCGTAGCGACGGGACCAGGCCAGGGCCCGGGCTTCACCCAGCAGCACCTGGCGGTTATCCGGCATGGCCGCGCGCAGCCGCGCGAATTCCCGGAGGGCCACCTCGAATTGGGCGTCGATCGCGAGCAGTTCGGCCAGCTGCGTCCACGCCGGATAATAATCGGGATCGGCCACGCGCGCCGACTGCAGGCACCGGACCGCACGGCCAAACTCGCCGTGCTCCACAAACAGGTTGGCCCACTCCACCAACTGTGGCGCCGACTCCGGCACCGCGCGCGAACCGGCGGGCGCCTCGCGGTCGAACTGATACTCCTTCTCCGCGCCCCCCGTCAGCGTCAGCAGAAAATCGTCTTTCGCCGTGACCGCTCGCCCGGCGAGGAAGAAACGCGCCGCCGGCCGGCCCGGGTCCGTCTGCGCCGCAGCAGTAAAGTGGGTCTCGGCCTCTTTTTCCCCGGTGGTTTCCCGCGCCGCCCGCCCCAAGCCGATCTCCGCCTCGCGGCGTTCCGCCGGCAACGCGGTCAGCGACCCATAAATCTCCGCCGCCTCGCGCGCCCGGTGAGTGGCCAGCAAGACGTCCGCCTTCAACCGGCGGGCCTCGGGTGCGTCCGGGCGAAGCATCAGCACCGCGTCGCAGCGCACCAGCGCGGCGGCATAATTCTTTTCCTTAACCCGCAGCCGCGCGAGGCCCAGCAGAGCGGGCTCCGCCGCGGGCGTTTCGTACAGCCACTGCTCATAAAATTGCTCCGCCTCTTCCAGACGGTCGGCGCTCAGCAGCAGTTGACCGAGTTCATCCCGCACGCGCGCATCGGCCGGATGCAGGCGCCATTCGTCGCGCAGCGCCCGCTCCGCCCCGTTGAAATCGCCCCACGTGATCGCGGCCCGGCCCGCCCGCAACCGCAGGGCGGGCGTCGCCCCGAGCGCCAGCGCCTCGGCGAAGAGCTGCCGGCTGCGCACGGCGTGGCCGCGCTGCGCCGCGAGTTCCGCCCATTCCGCCCGCCAGATCGGATCCCGCGGCGCCGCGGTGGCCCGCGCCTTCGCCTCAGCGATGGCTGCCGCGGTTCCTGACAGGTGATCAATGCTTCGCACGTAGGCATGGATCACGTCGCCGTCGTTGGGCTGTGCCACCAAAACGTCCTTCAGTCGCGGCCGCGCTGCTGCGTCGTCGCCCGTCCAGGCGAGCGTCAGCGCGTAACCGCGTTGCGCCCCCGCCAGGCTCGCATCACCGGCGAGCGCCCGTCGATAAAGTTCCCGGGCGGCAGGCGTATCGCCCCCGACCAGACGCGCGTCCGCCGCCGCCGAAAGGAGTTCGGAGGCCGGCGTGGGACTCTGCGCGAGGATTTCGTCGAAACGTCGGTTCGCCTCGGCGTGCCGGCCGAGCCGCGTCAAGGTTTGCGCGCTGACCAATTTTTCCTCTGGCGTCAGCGCGCGGCCCGTTGCCACCGAGGCAAAGAGCGCCTGCGCGTCCGCCGGCCGGTTCGTCCACCAAAACAATTTGGCCAGCGCCGCCGTGGTGGCGGGCTCGCCGGGGCGCGCCTGCAGCGCCGCGCGCAAGCGCTGCTCTGCCCCTGCAAAGTCACCCTGCCGCACGCGCAGTTCGACCAGTTCCGTCAGCGCCGCGGCGTGCCCCGGGTTTTCGCGCAGCAGGCGCTCGTACGCCGCCGCCGCATCCGTCCAGGTTTCCGCTCGATAGGAAAGAATGCGCGCATACGTGAGTCGCGCCTCCAGGTCGTCGATCTGCCCGCCGGCGGGCACGATCGTCTCGGCGCCGGCAACGCCGACGACGAACACCACGCTCATCGCCCAGGCGCCCAAACCGAACCCGCGGCTGCCACAAAACTTCATGGCGGCAAAGTCCGGCGCAATTCCGCTGCCGAATCCTCCGGTCGGCCGGCCCAGAGCAGCACGAGCGCGTAGCGCCGCCGCACCTGCCCATCGCCGGGCCGGGCCTCGAGGATCTTGCGATAAAGGCCCAGCGATTCGTCGTAGCGTTTCGTCCAGCTCAGAATTTCCGCGAGTTTCAATCGCGTCAGCTGATCCGTCTCGTCGCTGGCCGACTGGGCCCGGTAAATCACCTCGGCGCGCGCAAACTCGCCGCGCGCCACCATCGTGTCCGCCAGCGCGAGGGCCCCAGCCCGCGTCAATGCTTGCGACGGCACGCCGCTGAGCTCCGCGTAGGCCTCGGCGGTGCGGCCCGACCAATACAGGACCTGGCCGTAATCCTGCCGGATCGCGACATCGTCGGGACGCTCGGCGAGCACCTTGCGATACTCCGCCAGCGAGTCGTCATAGCGCTGGAGATAGGACAGCGCGCGCGCCAGCTCCCACCGTGCCTGCCAGTCCGGGATTTCCTCGCTGAGCGGGACGACCCGCGACGTGTCGCGCGGTGGTGCCGGCAGCGCCTTGGGGGCGGTGGGTTGCGGCAACGGCGGCAGCAGGGACGCGGCTTCTTCAGCCAGGGCGCCGCCGGTCAAGAGCAGGCTGAGAACTGGGACGATAAATTTCATGGCGGCAGGACCCGGCGGTATTCGTTGACCGCCTCGGCAAACTGGCCGTCCCACATCAGGACCCGGGCCAGATAAAGTTGGGCGAGCCGCCGGTCCGGGTTGAGCGCCACCGCGGTTCGCAGGGCCGCGAGCGACTCCGTCCGGCGTCCCTCCCAGGCGAGCACGATGCCCGCCCGGAGCTGCAGTTCGGGTTCACGCGGCGCGCGTTCGGCCGCGAGCTGGTAGGTCGCGATCGCGGCCGCGTAATTTCCGGCCTGTTGTTGCAGGTCGCCGAGCCGCGCGAGTGTACGCACCGACAACCCGCGACGGGGCGCCCAGGTGTTCATACAGCGCGAGGGCCTTTTCCGGATGGCCCGTCGCCTGGTAAATCCCCACGACGGTTTCGCGCAACCCGTCGTCCCGCGGCGAGGCGGCGAGCGCCGCGAGGTAGAGTTTCAAGGCCTCTTCCCGCCGGCCGCTTTCCATTAGCGCCCGCGCCAGGTCCAGCCGGGTGCGCGGCGTCTGGTAGCCACGTTCCCAGGCTTCCGCGAGGTACGTCGCCGCGCCGACAAAATCCGACTGGGTCAGGGCCCGCTCTCCTTTGCGGTAGGCGATGAGGTCTCCGTGGAAAAAATGAAACAAACCAGCCGTCGCGAGGGTGACTGCGACGAGGAAAAGCGACACCTGGATGGCCTGCCGCCGCTTGCTTTGCTCCAAACTCAGCGCCGCGCTAGCGCTCATGACCCGACCCCGCCTTTCACGAGCTTCGCCGCCTCCTCCAAGGTACCGGCGATGGCAAAAATCCGCTGCAGCCGCGTGACCTTGAACAGCTGCGTAACCTTGGGATCGACATGGCACAGCACCAGCCGCCCCACCGGTTCGAAGGTCTTGTGCATGTGAATCAAGGCGCCCAGCCCGCTGCTGTCGACCAACTCCACCCCGGCAAGGTCCAAGACGACGCGCACGTGGTTTTGGTTGGCCAGATCCGCCGTCGCATTGCGCAAGCCGCTGGCGGCCGCGGCGTCGAGCCGCGTGGTTTGGGGGCGAGCGAGCGTATAGTCCCCTAGATGTTCCGTTTGCAACTCCATGCGGACAATTGAATTTCCCGACCACAGGGAGCCCGCGGCTGCCACCCTTGGCAAGAAAGGTTTGTCGATCGGTCCCACTCACCTACAGGCTCACCGCCATGACTGCCCGGGAGAATTTTGCCTACGCGGAGTGGGCGCAAATCGCGCTCGCGCCCGACCTGGGCCTGATCAGTCCCGCGGCCGAACACGTGTGCAGCACCCTGCGCGCCCGCGGCGCGAGCGCCCAAGCGGTCGACGCGGTCCACCTCGCCGTGGCCGAAGCCCTGGCCAACTCCATCAAGCACGGTGACGCCAGCGGCCCTGGCGCGGTCGTCCGGCTGCGCTGGATATGGCAGGGCGAGTGGTTGGAAATTCAAATTTCCGAGCCGGGTAATTTTGCGCCGGCCGAAGACTGGACGGAGCTGCCCGACGACCCCTTCGCGGAATCCGGCCGGGGCGGTTTTCTGATTGCCCAGCACGTCGACGAACTGGAGCACGGCAACACGCGCGGCCGCCACACGCTCAGGCTGCGCAAACGCCTGGGCCTGCCGCCGTTTTCTTCGCCCAACATCGCCGAGCTCGAGCAAACGCTCGCGGCCATGACCGAGGACTTGAGTGCCAGCTATGAAACGCTTTCCGCCCTTTTTCGACTGGCGGAAGCCCTGGCCACCACGGAAGACCTGCCCGGCTTTGTCGAACACGCCTTGAAACTGCGGGCCTTGATCGAGGCGGACACGATGCACGTGCGGCTCCGCAGTCCGGAGGAAAAGCTGGTCCTGCTGGGAGCGGCCGCCGACGGGTGCGATTATCCGCGCGAGCTCGACCCCGCGGGCCGGTCGATCGAGGCCGAGGTGTTCCGCACGGGCATTGAGCGCACCACCGACGAGCGGACGGCTTTTGCCGCGGACGATCCGCTGCGCGGTCAGCTCGGGGCCGCGTTTGTGTGCCCGATCTATTTTCAGTCCCGCCAGCTCGGGGTGTGCGTCGTGGGGCGGCGCGGTCGCGGCGCCTATTTCACCGCCGCGCAACTTTCGCTCGCCCGGAGCACGGCGGAATTTCTCGGCATCGCCTGCGCCAACGCCGATCTTCAGACGCAGCGGCGCGCGCAGCTGCGCGCCCAGCAGGAGTTGGAAATTGCCGCCCGCATCCAGCAATCGCTCGTACCTACGCAATTTCCCGCCCGCCGCGATTGGGCGGTCCACGGCCGTTGCGCCAATGCGCTCGAGGCCGGGGGCGATTTCTTTGATGTGCTCGAGACCCCGGGCGGCCTGCTGCTCGTGATTGCCGACGTCATGGGCAAGGGCGTGCCCGCCGCGCTGCTCGCCGTCGTCCTGCGTACCGCGGTGCGCGCCCACGCCGCCCTCGCCGCGCGGCCCGGCGAGCTCCTCAATCGGGTCAGCGCCCAACTCGCCCCCGACCTCGAACGGCTCGGGATGTTCATCACGGCGCAAGTGGTGTTCCTCGAGACGGACTCCGCCCGGATGTGCTACGCGAACGCCGGCCATTGCCCGCTCATTGCGCTGGCCGCCGACGGCAACACCTTCCGGGTGCTGGAGGAAGGCGGCCTGCCGCTGGGCGTCTCCCAACGCGAAGAGTACGCCGAACACAATGAAATCGTGGGGCCGGAGGAACGTGTGATCCTTTTGACGGATGGCTTGACCGAGGCGCCGGATGAAAAAGGCCGGGAACTCGGCGTAGAGGGCGTGGCCCAGGCCGCGCGCCAATGGCACGGCGTCAGCCTCGAGGCCGCCGGCGCCGCCTTGCTGGACCTGGTCCACCGCCGCGACGCCGGCCGCCGGCCCACCGACGATCGCACCCTCTTGCTCGTCCAACGCCTCGCATGAATTCCACTCCCACCCTGCTCGTGGTCGACGACGAACCGCACATGCGGCGTCTCCTGCAGTTCGCCCTGGCGAAAACCGGCGCGCGACTCCTGCTGGCCGCCAACGGCCGCGAGGCGCTGGCCCACGCCGCCGCCTCCGCCGTCGACCTCATCGTGATCGATTTCATGATGCCCGAACTCGACGGCTTCGCGACCCTGCGGGAATTACGCAAGGATCCGCGCTGCGCGAAAATTCCCATCATCATGCTGACCTCGCGCGGGCAGACCGAGCTGCGCGACGTCGCGGCGGATGTCGGTGTGGATGTGTTCCTCACGAAACCCTTCAGCCCGATCGAACTGACGCAGCATGTGAAGCGGCTGCTGGCCGCACGAACCGGGACGGCTTGAGCCGGCGGGAATTGCCGCCTGCAAATTTGAGCTTTGAATTCGCCGGCCCCACGGCTTGCTTACGTGTTTCCCTCACTAACCCCCTACCCTCACTATGAGCCAACACGGATTCGGAACCAAAGCACTTCACGCCGGCCAA
>CANJNJ010000071.1 GCA_947474995.1 Opitutaceae bacterium
GGCAACGGGCGCTCCAAGCCCTTTATGTTTGGGCGCACTATTTGTGGCGGCCGTGGTGGCCGCTGGGGTTCACCCCGGTGGACCCGGTGCTGCTGGACCTGGCCCATCCGTCGTGGCTGGTGCTAGGGGGCGCCGGTCTCCTCCTCGCGGTGGTGGCGGGAGTGTTTGGGTCGCGGCGCACGCCCACGGGTTGGCGCTGGTTTCTTTGCGCGTACCTGATGGTGCTCGTGCCTGTGCTCGGGTTGGTCGAGAAGCCGCATTTCCCCAGCGATCGTTATGCCTTTATCCCCCAGTTGGTCTGGTCCGGTGCACTCGTCGTGGCGCTCTCGAGCATGAGCGTGCGCCGGTCACTGGCGGCCGTCGTCGGCGCCGGGGTGCTCGCGGTCATGGCGGTCGCGAGCCAGCGGCAAACGGCCATCTGGGCGGACGAAATCACCTTGTGGCGGCACATCGAATCGCGGCTGACGGTGCGAAACTTGCCCGTCCTCGCGTGTGCGCGCCCGGCGTTGAGTCTTCTTCGCGGGGGCGACACGGCGGGCGCCCTGGCCTTGCTCGACGCGGGTCTGCGCGAACTGCCGGGTGACGCGATGCTGGCCGACGTGCGCGCGGAAGTCCTGCGCGTCGACGCGGACAATCGCCAGCGGGCCCAAGGCATGGGCCTGGCGGAGTCGCCGCCTCCCGCCGCGGTGTTGCACCACTCGCTCGCGGTGCAGTTGGCGCGAAGTGGCGACGCCGCGGCGGCCGCCTATCATTTGGTCGAGGTGCGGCGGCTGGCTCCGGCGTATTACGAGACGCTCATTCGCCGCGGCCAGCCACCGTCCGCTCGATAAGGGCGCGCCATTCCTGGAGCGTTCCGGTGGCCGCGGCGAGATCGGCCGCACTGAGCCGGTAGACTCGAATCGAGTAGCCGATGCTCGCGTCGGCGGGTCGGGCGCGCAGGTAGTGGCAGAGCCGCGCGAAACGCAGCAGCTCGTAACGCCGCCACGCCAGGTTCCATTTCTCCGTCGGGGTTTCGCGGAGGAGCTCGGCGCGACGGGTGGGATTGTTTTGGTAGGCGAGCAGCTCCGGTTCGAGGGCGCGGAATTGTTGAAATTCATTTTCCCACGCGAGCGTCCAGTCGCCGTGCACGGGGCTGTACACCTGCTGGAGCATGGTGGCGCTGACGGCGTAGACCCCGGCGGTGAGTGCGTGCCAGGGCCGGGGTGGCCCGACTTCCGGCAGGGTGGGCAGCAGGGTGGCGCGAATGCCCTCGTATAGCGGATCGCCGGTGCCGAAATAGGAGAAAAATACTTTCTCCCCGGGCGCATGGGCGTCGAGCCACTGGTGCAGGCCCGGCAGATCCTGGCCCCAATCGAGCGAGCTATCGACCAGATGGCGCCAGCCGTTTTCTGGTCCGCCGGCGAAGGCATTGAAATAGGCGAGATAATGGGGCCGGATGCGCCACGACTCGATCCCGTGCCACAGCACAAGGGCGCCAACGAGCAGGACGGCGAGTGGCCGCCGCCACTCGAGCCAGACGCCCAAGGATCCCGCGGCAATGAAGAGCACGGGATACGTCGGTAGAATGTGCCGTTCGCCGATGTTGAGATGGCTCGTGATCGACACGGCCCAATAGATCGCGAACAAGGCGGCGAGCGGCGTCAACGGACGCAGGCGATTCAGCATCGCCCGCCCGCCCGCGGTCCGCAGGCGGGCCCAACCCGCGACGCCCGTGGCGGCGAGCAGCAGCAGGAACGGAAGCGTCGACTTGACGAGGAACGCATACGGGAAAAATGCCGGCCAGCCGTGAATGCTGTACTCGCCGTTGAGGAAGGCGCCGCGCTGCTTGGCAAATTGGACGACAAAGGTGAAGCCGTAGAGGAACGCGTCGGGCAACACGTGCCACTCCTTCAATCCGACGATGAGGGGCCGCGGCCAGCCCAAGTCGGTCAGCAGCCAGCCCCACCCGTGGTTGTAGCTGGCGCCCTCGGTGAGGCCGGCGGCAAACGGACCGAAGCGAAAACCATAAAACAACCAGATGGTGATCCAGCCGACTCCGGCATGCACGGCGCTGGAGCGGACCAGACGCAGGAGGGGAGTTCGCCAGCCTTCGGTGCGGGCGCGGCCCGCGACCCAGACCAGAGCCATCAGGCCAAACATCGGAACGAGGAAGACGGCGGAAAATTTAGCGACGCACGCGAGGCCAAAGACGACGGCGCTGAGCAGGGTGTTGCCGGAGCCGGGCCGCTCGAGGTGACGCCACCAGGCACCGACCGCGGCGAGGAAGAAGAACGTCATCACCACGTCGGACGTCGCGAGCGCCCCATGAGCGAGGAAGGAAGGGCAAAAGGCAAAGAGCAGCAGCGAGAGGAAGGCCCCGCGCCAGCCGAAGAGGGCCCGCGACCAAAAGAAGACGAGCAGGCCCGTCGCGGCGCTGAACAACGCGACCATGGCGCGACCGGCGAACAAGAGCGTGCCGGTCGACGACGACGATTCGTAGAAGAACGCGTGGCCGTAGTTCCAGACGTCGGCATCGCGCCAAATCTGCCGCGAGGTCACAGGCAGCGGCGGGCCGGTCAAGGTGGCGGGCAGGGCGGCCCAGCGCTGCGGGAGGTTGCCGTTCTCGGGCTGCAGGCGAAAATCGCCGAGCACGTTGTACGTCTGTCCGGCGGTGAGATGGGCGATCTCGTCGGACGTCATGGACTTTTCCACCGTCGCGGTCAGGGCGAGTACGGCATGCGCCAGGGCGAGCAGCACGGCCAGGGTGACCAGAAACCCGACGGACGGAAGGTTTTCGCGGGGCGAAAACCTAGAGGGCAGGTTCGCGCTCATCGGGCATTGGGCGTTTGCGCACAAATGTTGCTTGGCGGCGCGCGTCATCGCGGTCAAGCCGCTCTCCGCCATTCGGGCAGCGCGCAGGCTCCATTCCGCCACGCGGGGGCTGGGTCGGGCACTTGCCCGGTTCAGGGCTAGCCACCTCCGCACGGACGCTGCCAATTTCATGTCACGGCCGTGACATGAAATTGGTTGGGACAATCGGCGGACGCCGGACGCCGGAGGCCATCGGCTCAAGCCCGAAAACTCTCGAAGGTGCGACCAGATGGTCCGGCAGCCGTCCGCGGCTGCCAGGCATTCCGGGGAGGCGGGGCCGACCCATTCGATGTCACGGCCGGGTCAGGCAACTGGTCGCAAGGGGGCGGGCGAGGTTGCGGGGCGCGGACCTTCCGCAGGCTGACGGGCGGCACCAAGCAGGGTCCGATGGGTTGGGGATCGGCGCTCGAGGAAAGTTGAAGTGGGGGCGACGGGCGGATTGCGCAAAAATGCGGCTTCGCACCGCGGTGTTAGTCCCCTAGGTTTTCGCACTGCGAAAACCTGATGGACGCCGCCGAATACGAAAACATCGCCGCCCTCGAGCAGGAGCACTGGTATTACTCCGGCAAACGACGCCTGGTGCGCGACTGGATCCAGCGGGTGCGCCCGCCACAGGCGACCGACCTGCTGCTCGACTGCGGGGCTGGCACGGGTTTGTTCGCCCAGGAGATGGAGGCGCGGTGCCGGGTGCTGGTGCTCGACGACCACGAAGAGGCCCTGCGCCTTCTGCGGACGCGATTCCGGCCGGAGCAGATTCTCAGCCTCGCCGGCGATCAGGTGCCGCTCCCGGACGGTTCCCTCGCTTATGTGACGGCCCTCGATGTGTTGGAGCATGTGCCGGACGACGCCGCGGTCGTGCGGGGGTTTCACCGGCTGCTGCAGCCGGGCGGCCTGGCGGTGGTGACGGTGCCAGCGGGGATGGCGCTGTGGAGCGACTGGGACGTGGCGCTGCACCATTTCCGGCGCTATAATCGCGGGCAGCTCCGCGCGCTTTTTCCGGCGGACAAGTGGGAAATCGTCCACGCCAACTACACAAATGTCCTCGCGTATCCCGCGGTTTGGGCGGTGCGAAAATGGCGGGCGTGGCGCAAGGGGGGCGGTGCGGCGGAGGGGGCGGCGCGGACCGAGGACAAGATGCCGCCGCCATTCGTGAATGCGCTTTTGCGCGCACAGTTCGCCCGGCTGGCGCACTGGCGTCTGCCGTTTCCGTTTGGCGTGAGCCTCGTGCTCGTCGCCCGCCGACGGGAAAGACTCAATTCCGCGGAATCGTGAAGTAGAAGGTGGCGCCGGCGTCGATGGCCGCCTCCGCCCAGATGCGGCCGCCATGGCGCTCGATGATTCTTCGCACCGTGGCGAGGCCGATCCCGGTGCCTTCGAATTCATGGGCGTGATGGAGGCGTTGGAACAGGCCGAAGAGCTTATCCGCGTTCTTCATCTCAAAACCCACGCCGTTATCCCGGACGAAGATCACCGGGCTGCCTTCCGCCTCCCCGGGGATGACCCCGACCTCGACCACGGCGGGTTGGCACGAGCGGGAATACTTCAGGGCATTCGAAAGCAAATTGACCAAGACCACCCGGAGCAGCGCGGGATCCGCGAAGACTTCGGGGAGCGGCGCCACGCGGAGATCGGCCCGACGCGGTTGGTTTTCGCTTTCGAGTTCGGCGAGCACGTCGCGGCAAAGCTGATCGAGACAGACGTTTTTCCGGGTGAGCTCCTGGCGGCCCAGCCGGGAAAACGACAGCAGGTCCTGGATGAGCTGACTCATCTGCGCGGAACCGGAGTGGATTAAACTAACGTACCTCTTGGCATCAGCCGGCAGGTCGCCGGCGCGGCGATCGAGCAGCACTTCGGTGAATCCGGTGATGGCGCGCAACGGCATGCGCAGGTCGTGCGCCGCCGAGGAGCAGAAGGCTTCGAGCTCGTCGTTGGCGGCCTCCAGTTCGATGGTGCGCTTGCGCACGCGTTTTTCCAGGACCGTGTTTTGCTCCTCGATTTGCGCGAGCATGTGGTTGAAGGCATCGGTGAGCAGTCCGAGCTCGTCGTCGCCGTGCTTCGAGGCGCGCACCGAATAGTCGCGCCGCTCGGAAACGGCCTTGGCGGTGTCGGCCAGCGCCAGAATCGGCCGCGAGATTTGGGCCTGCAGAAAACGCGAGAGGGCGTACGCGACGGTCGAAGAAAGGGCGATGACCAACAGCGCGATGCCGCCATAGAGCCAGAGACGATCGTACATTTCCTCCATGTCGGAACTCAGGTACAGGGTGCCGAAACGCTCGCTGCCCTTCACCTGGACGAGCGGCGTGAAGCCCACCAGGTGGCCCCCGACGAAGCGATAGCCGTCGGCCAGCGGCGCGGGCGGAAAGATTTCAGCGGAGGCATTGGCGGGATAGCGGGAAAACAGCTTGCCCTGCTTGTCGTAGAGGCAGGCGGCGTCGATGTTGCGCTCGGCCGTGAGGGCCCGGAGAATTTCCGTCGCATCGCGTTGGTTGTCGAAGGCGACCGCCCCCGTGCTTTGCGCGGCGATGATGGCGCCGATCGTGGAGAGCGCCCGGACGGCGGACTGTCGGTACGTCAGGACCTCGTAGCCGATAAACGCCACGCAGGTGAGCACCAGCACGACGCCGCTGGTGCCCAGGATCATGGTCATCAGCTTGCGCTGGATGGGCGTGTCCTGAAAACGCATGGCGCTAGTCCTTGCCGGCGGTCACAATTGTGGCCGGCCGCAGGATTTTTGAACTGATGGTCAGGTTGCACGCCTTGGCCGCTTCGACGTTGATGCGCAGCCGGATTTTGCCGCTCTCGGTGACGAACCGGACCATCCCGCCCGCCCGGGTAAACGTGTCGGCGTCGCTGATGGTGAGGATGCTCCGCCCCTTCAGCTGGGCGACGATGTTCCCGAGATGGGTGGCTTCGGAGCGACTGATGAAGAGAATATGGCAAGGCGTCGCGTCCTCGATCGTGGCAAAACGCCGAACCTGCAGCGGATGCGTATCGATTTTTTCGTCTTTGACCAAATCGTCGAGGTACGCGCCAAAGGGATCTTCGCCCAAGAGGCCAATCACCAACGGAGCGCGCGCGTCGGTGAACGCTTTTTCCGGCCATTCAGCAAATTGCGCGAAATTAAACAGGAAGACCGCCTTGAGCTGATATTCGGCCGCGGGCGTGGCGGGGTTTGCGGCCACGGCCCGGGGAACCAAGAAGGCCAGCAGGCAGATCGTGCAGGCCCGACCTGCGAATCGCCAAAACCAGACGCGCGCTATGGTCAGAAACGCCATGACGCCTTGGCGTGAACCCCGCGTTCCATTTCCCGGCGGCCGAGGGGCGTATTGAATTCGCCATGGCGATTCTGCAGCAGATTCTGCCCGACCACGGAAAATTCCCACGTGGCCGTCGGCGACCACCCCAGGCGTAGATTGGCCTCCGTATAGCCGGGAACGGACTGACTGGGGATCGATGACGTGGAGCGCAGCTCGGCGTCGCATTCCCAATGGGCGGAGATATCCCACAAGGAGCGCAGCCGGAATTGATGATTGGGATCACGGGCAATGCTGCCGCGGGTGCTGCGGTCGATGGCTCCCGGCTGGGGTTCACTGTGGACACGCAATTCGGTGAAGCCGGCGTGCAGGCGCCAGGTCGGCGTGGCCCGCCATTCCGCGGTGACCTCCGCTCCCGACGAACGACCGCGAATCCCGCTGCTGGCCTCAACGGGAAAAGCCCGCGGCGGCGCGAGGGGCTCGAGGCTGCGCAGGTCGTCGTAGTTGTCGATGAAGGTCGCGACGGACACGATCAGGCGTGGCATCAATTGCCGGCGGTAGCCGAGCTCCCATGCGATCAATTTTTCCGCGACCACGTGGCTGCCCCCGGCGACCCGGTAGGGCGGGGTGGCCGGCGAAAACAAGTCGCGGTCAATGCGCGACGGCGTGCGCACGGCGCGGGAGATCGCCGCCCAGAGGGTTGTTTGCTTATCGGGCGTCCAAGCGGCCCGGATGCTGGGTTCGATCTCGAAACCGCTGTAGTCGTCGTGCTCGAGTTTGGTCCCGAGCGTCAACACCAGGCGATCTTTGCTGAGGGTAATTTCATCCTGGGCGAAGACATTGAAACCGACGCGGGTAACCTTGGGGGGGAGGAAAGCGTTGTCCGGGGTGTTGACGATGTCATCGGCCACCAGTCGGGAACCGAGTCCCCAGACCACTTGGTGAGAGGCGCCCGCGGCGAGGCGATGCTGAAAGTCCAGGTCGATCGTGTTGAGATCCTGGGTAAACGAGCCGGGGATTTGCCGGTGGGTATGATCGAAATAGACCTGGAGCTTGAAATCAGAATCCGTCGCCAGGCTCCTGGACCATCGTCCGATAAGGTTGGCGCCGTTGACCCGGCTGTTTTCCAAATCGCCGCGGCCGAGCGAGCCGCTGTAAGTGTCGCCCTGGACGGTGAAGGCGTCATTGGCGGCGGCATTCCAATCAATGCGAAAGCCGCCCTGCAGCATGCGCCACGCGTCGTTGGCCGAGACGCCGCTTATGCGCACGGAATCAGCCCGATCAAAATATTTTCCGTAAACGCGGTAGAAGACGTCCGGGGCCAGCTGGCCGCCATAGCGGAGCCCGGTGCTGCCCCGCACGGCAGTGCCCGCGCCGGCCGACAGCAGGCCACCTTGGGTGTCCTTGGCATTCTTGGTCGTGATATTGATCACCCCGTCCACCGCGTTGGCCCCCCACTGAGTGGCGCCGGGTCCGCTGATGACCTCGATGCGATCGAGATCTTCGAGCAGGGTGTCCTGGACATCCCAATAAACGCCGGCGTACAACGGCGTGTACACCGAGCGCCCGTCGATCAAGACGAGCATCTTGTCGGCGAAGACATTGTTGAAGCCACGGGCGGTGATGGCCCATTGCCGGGAGTCGATTTGGGCGACCTCCAAGTTGGTCGCGAGGCGCAGAATTTCTGGCAGCCGCGTCGCCCCGGAGCGGCGCACGTCCTCCGCGGTAATCACCTGGATCGCGGAGGCGGCTTCGAAGAGCTTTTCCGGCCGCTTGGAAACCGAGGTCACGTCGATATCCATGAGCTGTTCCAGCGTAAGCACCTTCAGCGCGCTCGGCGGCGGCAGGGGCGCGCGGGTTTCAGCGGCGGAAATCGGGGTCAGGCCCAGCAGGCAAAGGCCGACGCCGACCAAGGTCGCCAGTTTCCGACGTGGGGAAGGTGTCCTGCGATTCAAGATGGTCCCGAAGAGATTCATGAGGGCGCCTAAAGCTGGCGCTGCCGTTCGTGCCACAGCACTGCTTCGCGCATCAACTCGCCCGCATTGTCGAGACCGAGTTTCTCTTTGATTCGCATGTCGTACGAGCCGACGGTCTTGACGCTGACGCCCAGGCGATCGGCGATTTCCTTGGCACTGCAGCCCTGGCCACGCAGACGGAATACCTCCATCTCGCGGTCGCTCAAATCCTCCTCCGGTCGCCGGCCGCCCACCGCGGAGCCGCCGAACATGCGACCGGCGAGTTGCGCGGTCAGAGATGGGCTGGTGTAGAAATGACCCTCGAGGACGGCCCGGATCCCGGCGATGATTTGCGGCCCGGACTCGCGTTTGACCACATAGCCGTGGGCGCCGGCGCGAAACGCCCGTTCGGCGATCGTGGCCTCGTCGTGCATCGACAGCACGAGCAGCCGAATCGACGGATACTGCGCGCGCATCTGCTTGATGAATTCCAGCCCCGAACTGCGGGGCAGCGACAAGTCCACGACGACGACATTGGGCTTGGTTTGAGCCACGGCCGCCAGGGCGGCGCCCGCTTCACCGGCCTGGCCACAGACCGTCAAGTCGGGTTCGAGTGCGACCATTGTGGCCAGCCACTCCCGAACCAGGGGATGATCGTCCAGGAGGAACACACTATGTTGCGCGATGGCGCCGGACTTGGCTGCGGCGGTCATGGGCGGCGAGGGGAATTAATTGGGTTTCCGCGACCACGAGGGGCGAAGGTCGGGAAATCAGCCCGCGATGGGCTGGCGGATCGAAAAATCACAGGCTGGTTGTGAAGCGGGTCGGCCCCGCGCGCAAATTCTCTCTGCATCGCCGAACGACTCGCGTGTAGGTGATCGCCTTACATGAGCTCTCCCATTTCGCCGACAGACGAAGCGGTGGATTTCCCCTATGCTGGCGAGGTGTCAGTGCTGGCCATTTCGAATCCCCAGAACGAGCGGGCAAATTTCCTGTTACCCGATTCGGCGACCCGAACGAGCGGTGCTTTTTTGGCCGATCGAGCGCACCGCCTTGCCCGGCGAACGCAGGAACCGATCAGCGCCACGATTCTGACCAAGAATAGCGCCGCGCTTCTCGGCGAAGTGCTCGAGTCACTTTCGTGGTGTGACGAAGTGGTGGTTTTCGACACCGGTTCAACCGATGCGACGCTGGAGATCGCGGCATCGTTCACCAACGCCAGCGTCCACCAGCTCAAGGGGCCCTTTCCTGGATTTGGCCCGGCCCGGCGACAGGCCGTGGCGCTGGCGCGGCATGATTGGATTCTTTCCGTGGACAGCGATGAAGTCGTCTCGCCGGAACTGCGCGACGAAATTGCGGGGCTCCCGCTTGAGGCCCAGGCGGTCTATGTCGTGCCATTCCGCAATTACTATAATGGCAAGCATATCACCAGCTGCGGTTGGTACCCCGATTGCCATGAGCGGCTTTTCAACCGGGTGGTCACGAATTTTTGCACCAGTAATGTGCATGAACGCGTCAAAACGGCGGGGTTGGAGCGGGTGAAGTTGCAGCAGGCCATTCATCATTATTCCTATCACTCGCTCGACGATTTCCTGCGCAAGATGTCGGCGTACTCGCATCTCTTTGCGCGGCAGCACGCGGGCCGCAAGGCGTCGGGCCCAGGCAAGGCGGTGGCCCGCAGCCTGTGGGCGTTTTTCAAGAGTTACGTCCTTGAGCGCGGAGTTTTGCAGGGGACGGAAGGATTGATTATCAGCGCTTACAAGGCGCAGACCGTGTTTTGGAAGTACCTGATGCTGCACGAGGCCAACGTCCGGCAACGATCGTGACGTGGCGGCGTGAGACGGTGCGGTATCGGTTCGGGAAGGAACCAAATGACGCACGGGGGAGCGGGTCCCAAAGACTCCCATCACGGGCGGAGGCTAGGCGATGAGCCTGCTGGTCCTGATGTATCACCGGGCGCGGGCCGGCCGGCATGGCAACTCGGTCGAGATGCTCGACGCTCATTTTGCCCATATCGCGGCGCATCATCCCACGGCGCTACCGGGAGACAAATTAACCGAGGGGCACCTGAACGTGACCCTGAGTTTCGACGACGGCTATTTTGATTTCTACGCCCACGTCTTTCCGTTGCTCGTGAAACACAATCTTCGGGCGTTGCTGGCGATTCCTCCCGCGTTTATCCGCGAGAAAGTCGAAACGACTGCCGGAGAGCGGCTGAAACTTGAAATCGACGAAGCCTTTGCGCAGCCGGAACGAGGTGGTTTCTGCACGTGGCGCGAATTGGAAGAATTGACGGCGAGTGGCCGGGTCGTGATGGCGGCCCACGGCCTGACCCACCAGCGATTGGATCGGCCGGGAGTGGATCTGGCAGACGAAATCGAGGCGCCGCGGACGACGCTCACGACCCACCTCGCGAAACCGACTTCATTCGTCTTCCCCTTTGGCCGGTTCTCGCGCCGGGCCTTGCAGCGGGCGCGGCAATCCTACCCTTTTGTCTTTCGCATTGGCGGGGCGCTCAACTGCAACTGGAACGGCCGGTTGCTCTACCGCGTGGACGCGGACGAAATGGCCAGCCCGTCGGCGGTGTTCGCGCCGGCGCGACTCACGCGCTACCGGGTTCGGCGCTGGTGGAATCGGCTGCGGTTGCAGTGAGCGACGTTACTTGATAAACCGGGCCTCAGCCACGCGATCACCGGCGGCGTTGCGCAGGTAGAGCACGCCGTGGCCGGTGGGAAAATCGGGCGGGAAACGATCGGTCCGCAGTTCGAGCCGGACGAAGCCGGTCGCGTCGAACGGAAAATGCAGCGGGCGCGCCGGACCGGCGTCCTGACCGGCGGAATTAATCGGGGTGAGGAAAAGGCTGGCGTCGGCATTCGTCCAGGTGGTGACCGGCGTGCTGACATCGCTGTCGAACCGGGCGAGCTCAATCGAGGTCACGCCGCGCAACCCCGAGTCGGCGAGCGTGACGGCCAGTTGAAAACGCGGGGCGCTGGCGGCCTGGCCCTCGCGGACCACCACCGTGTTGAGGGCGGCGATGGTCCGGCCCTTTCGCACCCAGAACTCGTAGGTCTCGAGCCTGAACGCCGGCTCATAGTTGGCGTGGAGCCACACCGTCAGGGGGCTCTCGGTCGCGATGCCGGAATTCACGAGATAGTCGTAGAGATTGCGCTGCACGATGACGCACGAGCGGGGCGAGGCGGCGAGGCGCGCCCGAATCGCCTCCTGCTGCGCGGGCGAAAGCAGCGTGAACCAATGTGTGGTGTTGATGGTCGTGGGCGGCGGCACGTCCGTCCACAGATGGAAACTGAGCAAACCGGGCAGGCTGAAAAGCATGTCGGCATGGGCGGTGGCATTGCGGGTCAGCACCCGCAGCATCGTGGTGAAATTCTCCGGGAGTCGCAGCGCTGCCGCCCCGGGAAGATCGAGCGTGTCGCTGAGGCGAAGGCGGGAGAGTCCGAGGTACGCGTAGTTGGCGCACCGGGCGGTGGTCGCCAGCATGAGGGCGGCGGCGGCGTAGTTCAGCCAGCGCCGTCGGGTGGGCGCAGCGGGGGCGGCGAGAATCCGGATGGCATCCTGCACTCCGAGCGCGGCCAGCGGAATCCAGAGAAACGTGCCCCAGCTGATCTGGCTGCCGGCGACGGGAAAGGCATGCAGCGTCTGCGTGACGACCAGGAGGGCGAGCCAGGCGCGGGCGGGCTGCGTGGTGCGATCGTGGTCGAGCGGGTAGACGAAAAGCCAGATGGCTGTCAGCCCGTAGGAGAGGGCAAAGGCGTGGGAATTGAGCGACCAGTCCAGCGCCCACGCCAGGAAGAAAACCGCCGCGGCGACGATGCGTCCGGCCGCGATGATTTTGGCCGTGGCGGCGAGCGGTCGCGTCAGCGACCAGGCGGCGAAGCCCAGGGAAAGCAAGGCGAGCGGCACGGCGCCGCTGCGCCACCTCACGTAGGCGGTGTAGGCGAGCGGATGCCGCAGCGGGCCGAGCACGACGCCCTCGAGCAAGCCCCGCGGCGACGTGCCTTGCGCGAGGATGCCGGCGCAGGTCAGCAGCACGACGAGGAACGCGGCGATGACGAGTGCGCCCAAATCTCCCCAGCGCGAAACCGGTTCGGCGCCGCGGGCAACGGCGAGGCCGGTGGCCACGCCTGCGGCGACCGCGATGACCGCGAAGATGCGGACCCACTCCAGATCCATTTGCCCGCGCATGAGGGCGTAGGGCAGCAGGGCCATCGCGCCGCCGATGAGCGCGGCGCGTCCGCGCGGACCGAGGGTTTTCTCCTCGAGATGGAGCGCCCACCACGCGCCGGCGCCGGCGAAGAGAAAAATGCCGACATTGATCTTGGTGAGCAACAGCGCGGCGCCGGCGATGCCGGCGGCGATGGCGAGGCGGCGCGGCCGGGCAATCCAGTGCACGCCGGCCCAGGCGACGGCGGCGGTGATAAGCACAATCAGACCGCCGGGATGTGACGGCTCGCTGACCATGGGCCACAAGTGCAGGAAAACTCCGCCCAGCGTGAACACGGTGGCGGTCGTCGAACGGGACATCCGCCACACCGCGGCGGCACTGAAACCCGCGGCACCGAGCCAGCAGACGAGCGTCAGCAAGCGCCCGCCGATGTTGGTGAATTCCAGCCCGGCCAAGTGCAGCGCCTGGTTGAAGAGAAAGAAGAACGGGCCGTATTGGCTGTAGACGCGCTCGTAGAGGCCGCCGCCGTGGAAAAACTCCTGCAACGAAAAGAGCACGTAGCCCTCGTCGTCGTACATCATGAATGTCGAGAAGAGCAGGCTCGCGCCGGCGACGGCGAGAATCGCGCCGAGCAGGGCGATGGGCAGCCACCGCAGCCGACTCATTGCTTCGCGCCCGTGCGCCGCTTCACGACGTAGAGCGGCCGCTGTTTTACCTCGTCGTACATCCGCCCCAGATATTCGCCGAGCACGCCGATGCCGATCAGCTGCACGCCGCCGAGGAAGAGCACGAGCGTGATGATGGTGGTGAAACCGGTGAACGCGATTTCCACACCGAGGAGGCGGCGAACGATGAAGAACAGACCGATGGCAAAACCGGTGAAGGCGACGGAGATGCCCGTGTACGTCAGCATCCGCAGCGGCAGGTGGGAGAAACTGAAAACGCCATCGAGCGCGTAGCGCACGAGACGGCGGAACGTTTGCTGCGGTGTGCCGGCGGCGCGTTCCTGCCGGTCGTAGAGCACATCGGCGGTCGGGAAGCCGATCCACGCGCGCAGTCCCGGAAAAAAGCGATGGCGCTCGGGGAGTTGATGATAGGCCTCGACCGCGTTGCGACCCAGCAGGCCGAAGGTGCCGGTGTTCGGCTCGACCGGAAAATCGGACAGCCGGCGGAAAATGGCGTGAAAGAGATCGAAGCCGACGCGACGCAATCCGGTTTCGGCGCGGGACCGCCGGGTGCCGCGCACGACCTCGGCGCCGTTGCGCCAGGCGGCGACAAATTCCGGGATGACCTCGGGCGGGTCCTGCAGGTCGGCATCCATGGTCACGACGGCATCGGCCGGGCGGGCGTGCGCGAGGCCGGCGGCGAGGGCGCTCTGGAAACCGAAATTCCGGGAAAGCTCCACGAGTTCGAAGCGCGGATCGCGGGCGGCCTGGGCCCGGAGGAGTTCGGCCGAGCGATCCTTGCTGCCGTCGTCGACCAAAACGGCCCGCCACGTGCAGCCGTGCCCGCCGTCAAAGAGCGCGGTGAGCCGGGCGCAGAGCTCGGGGATAACCTGCTCTTCGTTGAAGACCGGAATAACCAGAGCGATGGAGGGGACGGAGCCCGAGGATTGGTTCATGAGGCGACCGGCGGCGGGGCGCCGATGCGCCTGCGGGCCGACGGGTGAGTGGCGACGCGGATCAGAGCCGCGCGACGGGAGGCAGGCAACGCTGTTTAGCAGGGGAGAGGGAGGGCGGATCGAATCGAAATAAATCCAGCCACGGCCCGCCGCCGAATTTGCGGGATTGAACCGGTCACAAACTGTGACCGGTTCGAGCGAAGTCAGGGGAAATCTTTCAGATACCGCACACTCGGGGCAATCCGCCGCCCGGTTTCGGAAGCACCGGAACGTGGCTTATCGTCCTTGCGCGTTCAATGAACACGGAGCGTTCATGGCCGCCAACCTCCTGCGTTCCCCCCGCGCGCGGCCATCGAACGCGAGTTCGAGTACAATATTTTGGTCGCGCGCGGAGCGCCCGACCCACCCGGTACGATCTTCGGATATCAGCGTGTCCAAACCACCCCAACAGCCTGACTCCGAAGCCGCAAATTCCCCGCTCGCCACGGGGCGGCCGGGTTTTCCATTCTGCCGGACCATGCGTAAAATCAACTGGGGTATCCTGAGTACGGCGAAGATCGGTCTCAACAAGGTCATTCCGGCCTTGCAGAAATCCAAGCTGGGCACGGTCGTCGCGATCGGCTCGCGCGACGGCGCCAAGGCCCGGACGGTGGCGCAGCAACTCGGCATCGCGCGGACGCATGACACCTACGAGGCGCTCCTCGCGGATCCGGGCGTCGACGCCGTGTACATTCCGGTGCCCAATCATCTCCACGTGCCGTGGTCGATCAAGGCGCTGGCCGCCGGCAAGCACGTGCTTTGTGAAAAGCCGATCGCGTTGACCGCCCGCGAAGCCGGCGAGCTCGTCGACGCCGCGCAGCGCTATCCGCGGCAGAAGATCATGGAGGCGTTCATGTATCGGTTTCACCCGCAATGGCAGGCGGCCCGGGAGATCGTCACGTCGGGTGGCATCGGAGAATTACGCACGATTCACGCCCACTTTTCCTATTTCAACGCCGACCCAAATAATATCCGCAACATGGGCGACATCGGCGGCGGCGGGATGATGGACATCGGCTGCTACTGCGTGTCGTTCGGGCGCTGGCTTTTTGGTGCGGAACCGCAGCGCATTCTCGGCGTGGCCGATTTGGATCCGAAATTTGGCACGGATCGGGTCGCCTCGGGGATCCTCGATTTCGGCCGGGGGACCACGACGTTTACCTGCGCCACGCAGCTTTCGCCGTACCAGCGTGTGCACGTGTTCGGCACGGAGGGTCGGATCGAAATTGATATCCCCGTCAATGCGCCGCCCGATCGCCCGACGAAACTCTGGCATCAGCGCGGGTTGGAAATCACGGAGAAGGTTTTCGACGTGTGCGACCAATACACGCTGCAGGGTGATGCGTTCGCGCAGGCGATTCTCGAGGATAAACCCGTGCCGACCCCGCTGACGGATGCGGTGGGTAACATGCGGGTGGTCGAGGGGATCCTGGCCAGCGCGAAGGCGGGTGGCTGGGTCAAGCCGTAGCGGGGAGGAATCCCGGAATTCCAGAGGAGCAGAGTTAATTCAGAAGCCACGAAGCCAGGATGGGTTCAAGGCTTTCTGGCTTCTGAATTAATCAACACTCAGCGGCGCTCGGGGCGGGTGTAGACGGCCCAGTTTCCGGTGACCGTGCGTTGCGAAAATTCGGGGACTAATTGCAGCGCGAAGGGATTTGGTTCGGCGGCGGGGTAAATGACTGCGATGAGGTGCTCGGGCAGATAGGGAAGAAATTTTGATTTGCTGAATGTGAGTCCGGCCAGCGACCGCGTGGCGACGCCGTCGTCGACGTGGTAGAGGCGGCCGTCCGCATAGAACGTGGCCAGCGGGTGGGTGGGAAACCACAGCGCGTGCGGATTGGCCTGCGCGAGCAGGCTCGCCTCGTCGAGGGCGTTGGTCTGTGGGGTCGAGGGCAACGAAGCGAAGTCGGCGGTTCGAGCGGCAATCGCCACCGCGGCCAGCACGAGCGGCCACCAGCGAGTCGAAGCGATCCCGCGCGTGGCCCCGACGAGGAGTAAGACGAGCACCGGTATCAAGTAGAACCACGAGTGCAGCAGGTTCAGGTCGCCGCCGACTTTGAAGAACGCGAGGAGGCCGAGGGGGAGCATCGCGGCCGCGGCGAAAATCAGGACGCAGGCGAGGCGATGAAACGATGTTCCGGGTTCGGGCCAGTTAAGCCGGCGGCGCAAGATAACCAAGGCGGGCCAGGGGACCACGACCAGCAGCAACACCTGGGGCCAGCGGCCGGCGAGACGTTCCGCCAGGTTGCTCCAAGGGAGCCGCGCGGGAATTTCGATCAGATTCAACCAGAGACCCGCGAAGCCGAACCACGCGAGGGCCAGCCCGCACGAGAGGGCGCCGAGCAGGACGCCGAAACCAAGAAAGCGAAGAGGGGCGGCGCGCTGGCGTTGCCAGAGGAGAAAGCCCATGTGCGCCGGCACGAGAAAAATGGCGATTTGCTTGGCCCAAATGGCGAGCACGACCAGACCGGCGGCGGCCGCGAGGCGACGGGAGCCGGGACTTGGGGCGCCGGCGAGGACCAGGCAGGAGAGCAAGCCAAACGCGATGGCCGCGTGATCCGCGACCTGGAGGGTCAGGCTGGTGCCGGGGAGGAGCAGGAAACACAGCGCCGCCGCGAGCACGCGGGCCGGCCAGTCGCCGGCCGGAAGCGCGGTGGTGCGAAAACAGATCACCACGAGAGGTGCGCCCAGCACGAGCAGGTTGATGGCTCCCGCGATGAGGAGCGCTCCAGCGGCCGAAGGGGCGAACGTGGCGGGCAGATTCACGGCGGCACCGACCGGACCATAGAGCCACGTCGACAGCGGTCCGCCATCGAGCGGCGGGTAGAGCGGCACGCCGTGGCGCAGCGCAAACGCGGGCGCGAGCCGGAGCTGGTTCCAGGCCCAGAAGGGAAACAGGCACCATGACATCCACGCATAAGCCACGGCGGCGAGCAGGGCCGCCAGCGCGGCAACCTTGGTGGCGGACGAGGACTTGGTCGAAACGTCGACCTCGCTGATCCGGCGGATGCGATAGAGCGCGATGGCCAAGAGCGCCGCGAGGACGAGTACGAGCAATGGCAGATACGGTTTGCAGGCGTCGCCGAAAAACACCCATTGGCTCTGCACCTTCGCCCGCAGGTTCATGACGGCGAACTGCGAATAGTTGAGAAACGTGGCGGGACCCGTGGGCCCGGGCTGGAACCAGCGATCGAGCGCGCCGCTCTCGGCGCCGAACTGCAGCGCGATGCCGAGGCAAAAATCCACGGTGGCACCCGCGACGAGCGCGAGTCGCCAGCGGCGTGAAACGGTTGGCCAGCGGGCGGCGAGAAAGGCCAGGCCGAGCAGCACGAGCGGTTGCAGGCAAATGTGCGCGAGACCAAAGGCGTCGCGCCCCGCGTGCACGGCGACGCCCAGAACCACGCTGCCCGCGACAAAAGCGACCCAGAAGGTCCGGGCGCGCCGCGGCGCCAGCCGCAGCTCGCGCCCAATGATGACGGTCAGCGCGGCCCAAGCGACGGAGCCCAAGGCGAGGGGCAGGTTGGTTTGGTACAGCTGAAAAAACCAGTCGCGCCACCAACCCCAGGGATTGACCTGCGCGAACACGCTGAAATCGACGGAGCGCAGGAAATGGGGCACGAGCGTGTCGCGGAGATTGAGCACCACCCGGCCGGCCTGGGCGGCGAGCGTCGGCGCCTGCTCGGTGACGGTGGTATTCGACGCCAGCGTTGCTCGTACGCCGAAGAGGGTGCAGGCCCAGCCGAACCAACTGGCGAGCACGACGAAGCCCGTCACGCCGGCTGCGAGCGTGGTCTGCCACCACGCGGCGGTGCCCCAATGCCTTCGGCCAAGCAGCAGCCAGGCGATGACGAGAAGCACGACATAAGGTCCGGTCGAGTAGTGCGCGAGCAGGCCGGCGGCGAGCAAGGCGCCGCAGAGCGTCCCGGCCGCGCGCGGAGCGTCGGCGTCGTGGGTGCGGAGGAAAAAATAAAGTCCGGACAGGATGAAAAAAGTCGCGGGCAGTTTCGTCCACGCGAACGTCGCGTTCTGGACGAAGAGCGGGCTGACCAGGAAAAAGACCACGAGGAGCGCGCTGGCGGACCGGCCGCCCCAGCGCCGGGCCAGCAGCGCGGCGGGCAAAAAGGCGAGGGTGCCCAGCAAAGTCATGACGAGCTGGTAAGCCGCAAAGCTGCTCGCGTTCGCCGCGAGGAAGGCACCCGTGACGACGTTCACGAGCGGCGGTCGCGACGTGATCGGATCGAAGCCGTTGAACAATTGATCGCGCGGCCAGTGTTCGAGGAAGAATTGCGTGCGCTGCCAGTGACCAAACCAGTCGCCGGTCCAGTAGCCGCCCGAGTATGTGACGACGAATCCCAACCAGCCGACGCCCCAGCCCGCGACCAAGAGCTGCGCGAACGCGAGGTCCCTGACCTCCGGGTCGCGCCACGTGGCCAGCAGGGAGCGAAGATTAAAGACCAGACCGATCGTGGCGATGACCGGCAGGGCGACGAGCGCGGCGGCGGGCAGTGCGAACACGTAGACCACCCATGCGAATAGAAATGTGCCGAGGAGCGAGAGACCAACGGAGGCGACCAGCTTTTCTGGCGGGTTCAGCCGCAATCGGGCGGCGAGTGGCCAGGCGAGTCCGACCGTAACGCCGAAGACGGTCAGACCCAGGCAGAGGAGATCGCGGAGCGGCATGCGATTAGGGAGAGGGCGAGCCGGGAGGCGGGACCGAGTACAGGATCCAGTGTTCGAGCGCTTGCGCGCGCGCGAACTGCGGCAACTGTTGCTGCATCACATGGCCGGCGGGGTTGGATTTCGGATAGGCGATCCAGCGCAACCCGGGTGGCAGATCGCGGACGAGCCGGGCCGGGGTGAGTTTCGCCCCGGCGTAGAGGCGATCGATGACGCCATATTCGAAGTGGCTGGCCGCGCCATCGGCCATGAGCATGGCGAGCGGATTCCACGGGAAATACACCTGGCCGCGGCGCTCCTGGGCAAACGTGAATGCCTCCGCGCTGGTGTCCGCGCGATCGAAGTCGGGATTGCTGGACACTTGGCGGGTGGCGACGAGCAAAGCCGCGAGGGCGCCAGCCGGCAGGAGCCAGCGTAGCCCTCGCGTCAAGCGACTCTCGGCCGACGTGCCGAGCTGGGCCAGCGCGACGACGACCGCCACGATGAGATAGTAGACGGAATGGAGGGAGTTGCGGTCGGCGCCCAGCTTGGCGCTCGCCATGGCGCCAAGCGGCAAGAGGGCCAGCGCCGCGTAGACGAACAGCGACAGGCGGCGGGTGGCGGACGGATGGCCGCGCCGCAGGAGCAGGCCGAAACCCGCCAGCGCCGCCCAGAGCGGCAGGGTCATCAGGAAGAAAGCGGCCGCTTCTCCGCCCCACGCCCGCAGGCCGCCGGGGATGGGATGATGCGCGGGGACGGTCCACATGTTGTACCACAGCGCGTCGGGCCCGAATCCGATGACGAAGAGCGCACTCAACCCGAGGATCCAAATCAGCAACGGTCCGAGGTAACGACGGGCGGCACCGGCCTCGGACCCCAACGCCAGCCACAGCAGCTGGGCGGCGGGCAGTAGGCACTCGACCTGTTTACTCCACAGGGCGAGCACGGTGAACGCGGCGGCCGCATGAGCGCGACGACTGGAAAACCGTCCGGGCGTCGCCAGCAAGACGCATCCTGTCGCCCCCAGCGCCACGGCCGCGGCGTCGGCGTTGAGAAAATAGAGCGCGTACCACGTCGGGTAAAACAATGGCAGCAATCCAATCCCCAGCAGGGCGGACCAAATCGGCCAGCGCCGCGCGCCGTCGTCTGCTCTCGCGCTCGTGGCGGCGAGAACCAACGGCAGGGCCAGCAGCAACACGTCGATGACTCCGGCGATGCGCAGGGCCGTGGTCGGAGTGTCGGCAAGGGCCGCCGGGCTCCAAAGCAGGGCGGCCACCGGCCCGTAGAGCCAGCCGTTGATCGGGCCGGCATCAGCGGGACTGTAAAGCGGCCAACCCTTCCAAAGTCCGATGGTTGGGGCGAGCCGGGCGTCGCTCCACGGCGCGAGCGCGCAAATCCGCGCAAACTCGAGTCCGCACCACACCGCGAGGCCGACGGCGAGCGGGAGGAAGGCGAGGGCAAGGATCCCGGCTGGGTCGCGGCGGTCGCGGCGTAGCGAACGGACGATCGGCACGGCCGTGGCAGCGCCGACCAGTAGCGAGAAAAGCGGGATCGCGTTCGGCATCACGCGGAGCGCACCCGCCGGAGGAGGAGCCAGAGCAGAACCACTTGGGCGCCGGCCACGGCAGGGAACGGCAGCGCGAGCCCGGCCCCGAATGGGTCGAGGTGGTTGAGCATGACCCCATAGGCTTTGAAGGCGGTCTGGGAATTGTAGCTGGCGATGACGTCCGGAACGGCGACGAGGGGCGTCAGCAGGTGATCGAGATAGAAATTCTGCACGGCGAATTGCAGTACGATGCCGAGGAGGAAGTCGAACGCCGCTCCGGCCATCAGCGCCCGTTGCCAGCGCGGACTCAGGCGTGGCCAGCGGGCGGCCAAAAAGGCCAGCGCCAGGACGACGAGGGCCTGCAGGCAGATGTGGGCGAGGCCCCATTCATCGCGGGCGCCGTGAGTTCCGATGCCGAGGAGCATTACGCCCACGACCAGCGTGGTCCAATACCACCGCACTGTCGCCGGTGCTTCGCCCGCCGCCCGCCAGGCCTCGCGCGCCACCACGATCGAACCCATGCTGCCGAGGGCGAGGGGCAGATTGACTTGGTAACACTGAAAAAAGAAGTCGCGCAGATAACCCCAGGGGCTGTGCTGGACGATCAAGGCCGGGTCCAGCGGGCGCAGAAAGTGGGGCACCACGGTGTCGAAGATATTCCGCCCGATTTTCACGATTTGGCTGCCAGCCGTGGCGTCGGCCGCCGTCACACTGGAGTTGGAAAGAAAAGTGTGGGCGGCGCCGTACGCGGAGAGCGACCACCCGAACCACGCGGCGAGCACGAGCGCGCCGGCGAGGCCCGCGAGCGCGGTTTGTCGCCACCACCGCGCGCGCCGTCCCTGCGAACGACCGAGGGCGAGCCAGAGTACGGTGAGCATGACCGCGTAGGGTCCGGCGGAAAAATGGGCGAGCAACCCGGCCGCGAGACTGGCTCCGCCGAGCAGGGCGGGCGTCAGGGCGCGGCCCGGCTCCTGGGCGGAGAGAAAAAAATACAGCGCGGTGAGGATGAAGAAGGCCGCCGGCAATTTCGTCCACGCGAACGTGGCATTTTGCACGAAGAGCGGATTGACCAGCAGGAGCAGGGCGCACCCGGTGATCGCTTTGCTGTCGCCGCCAAAGCGTCGGGCCAGGAGGGCCGCGGGCAAAAAAACGACGCTGGCGAAGAGCGAACTCACAACCTGATAGGTGGCAAAGTCGGTGCGGGTGAGAAAGAGCAGCGCCCCCGTGACGACGTTCGCGAGCGGCGGCCGGGCCGGGAGGGAGTAAAGCCCGAGAAACTTCTGGTCGAGCGGCCCGCGCTCCAGGAAGAAGCGGGTGCGCTCCCAGTGTTCGAACCAGTCGCCCGACCAGCCACCGCCCGAGTAGGCTTCGACGGTTGCGAGCCAGCCGAGGCACGACAGCGCCACGAGTCCCTGGGCGAAGCAGAGGGCGCGCACTTCGGGATCACGGGCGAACGCGACCAGCGTTCGGGTCTCGCCAGCGAGGCCGGCCAAGGCGAGCACGGGCAGCAGCCACAACGTCGCCAGCGGCAGCGCGAAAACGAAGACGCCCCAGGCGAAGAGAAAGACTCCGAGCAGGGAAAGGGCCGTGGCCGCGACCAATTTCTCCGCCGGGGTCAGGCCCCGGCGCGCGACCAGCGGCCAGCCCAGGCCAAACGCCAGCAGGGGAAAAAGGACTATGCTGCCGAACAAAGCAGGGAGCATCAGCGAAGCGCTAAGTTGTGGCAGACCGCCGGGGGTCCACAATCGCGAAGCGCGTGGGGGCGCCGCGTCCCCACGCCAGCTCGCCGTGGCCAGAATGATGGGGGTTCCGGACCGTCGCCGGGGTTTGCGTGGGAACGGCCGATGACGAATTTCGGCCGCACGTCAGTGTTACGGCGGCAGGAGCGCCGGCGAATAGAGGTCGTAAAGACGACCGATGAGGGCTTCGGCGGTGGGCGGGGTCGCCTGCAACGTGCGAAAGAACGGGTGCAGGTCGGCCTGGGCGTCGTGAAAGGTGTTGCCCCGCGGAAGCAGAATGAAGCGCACGCCGCCTGCTCGCAACTGGGTGAGCCCCGCCCGAAAATCGGTCTTGGGCTCATACAGGAAACGGACCGCGGGGCTGAAGATCGGAATGGCCTGGGCGCCCTGTTTCGTCAGCAGCGCATGATGGTAGGGATCGGTGACGAGGATGGTATTGCGCCCGGCGGTGGTGGCGACAACGGCCCAGTTGGGATCGCGATTGAACGCACTGGCCATCTGACGGAAATCGAGCCACGACGAAGCGCGAAGCCGCCACCAGGAGACATAAGGGTCAATCGGCAGATACAACGAGCGGGCGCCGGCATCCACGGCCAGCAACGTGAGGAGCGAGAGGGCGATCCAACCCCGTCGGCTGGCGAGCCACGGTCCCAGCCCAACCCCTCCGGCCACCGCGGCCAGGGCGAGAGCGGGCGTGAGGACCCGCAGGGAATAAACGGCGCCGCCGGAAGTTTGTCCGACGGACCAAAGCCACAGGCCGACCACGCCGCCGACCGCCGCGAGCCACGGGCCGCGCCGCGTCCTTCCCCAGGCAAATCCGGCCACTCCGAAGGCGATCAGGCCGCCGGACAGCCGGCCGAGCAGGAGCGTGAGGTCCGACCCGCGCGCACCGGCGGTGCCCAGTCCGCGCAACCGGCCAACCACCTCGAGATATTCCGCGGCAACCGGATTCACGGCAAACAGGCCGGCGAGGGAATGATTGTAGAGCGGGTTTCCGGTTTTGACCCAGTTGCGGAAAAACCACGGCAGGGCCACGAGAGCGGCCGCACCCAGAAATTGCAGCCAACCGCGGCGGGAAACTTTCTGCCAAAGGAGCGCGCCGCCGCCGATGACGATGAACGCCAGTCCGTATTCCCGGGCCAGCGCTCCCGCCCCGGCGGCCAGCCCGGCCCAAACCAACCAAAGGCGATCCGGTTCGTCGCGCTGGCGATCGATAAAGAGAAACATGGCGACGAGCGCCAGCGCGGTCAGCCCCGTCTCCTGTCCCATGGCGACGCCCCAGAGCAAGAGGGCACTGGTGGCGAGCAGCGCAGTGGCGCCCCAGCCGGCGGCGGCGCCGGCCCGCCGGGACGCCAGCTGATAAACCGCCCCAAAAAGGAGCGCGGCCTGGGCGACGACGATCGGCGTGGTAATCCAGGCAACGGACCGGCCGGCGCAGGCGTAGGCCCAAAAATACAAACTGGAGACCAAGGGCGCGATGCCATCACACCAGCTGTAGAGCTGAAAATCACCTGCGCTGACCGGCGGATAAAATCCGAGCGTTCCGTGTTGGAGCATCTGCCGGGCGAGGAAGTCCCAGCGAAAGATCGTGTCGAATCCCGAGAGCGGCTCCAGGGAGGCGCGCAACGTGATCGCGGCGAGACCCAGCGCGGTCGGAACCAGGAGCCAGGGGTGATGCTTCAGGTGAAACGCCGGGCCCGAGGGGCCGATCGCCGGCGGGGACGGAGCCGGGATCTTTTGGAATTTCGCGGCGAGGACCAGGCCCCCACAGATGACCGCCAACCCCAGCGCCACGTGGGCGACATCGAGCGGGAGCGCCCCGAGATCGAGCCCGAGCAAGAGATTCATCAACACCACGGCCGAACCGAGAAAGGCCCCGATCGGTCCACCCGGAGTGCGCAGGGCCCGACCGAGCAGCCAGCCCGGGGCCGTCAAACCCGCGACCAGGCACAGCAGGAAAATCGGGCTGGCCGGGTGGGGCGAATCCATGCGCTTCCGCGTGGTTAGCGGAATAGGTTATATTTGGCGATGGCCCACAGGGCGCTGAAGCCGTCGCGCCAGCCGATCTTTTTTCCCTCGGCGTAGGTCCGGCCGTAGTAGCTGATGCCGACCTCGTAGATGACGACGTTGAGCTTCGCGATCTTGGCGGTGATCTCGGGTTCGAAGCCAAAGCGATTTTCCTCGAGGGCAATCTTCTGCAGCACCTCGCGGCGGAAGACTTTGTAGCAGGTCTCCATGTCCGTGAGGTTGAGGTTCGTCGCCATGTTCGAGCACAGGGTCAGGAATTTGTTGCCGACCATGTGCCAGAAATAGACGACGCGGTGCGGCCCACCGCCCTGGAAACGCGAGCCGAAGACCACGTCGGCGCGGCCATCGATGATGGGCTGGAGCAGCCGCGGGTAGTCCTGCGGGTCGTATTCAAGATCGGCATCCTGGATGATCACGACGTCGCCGGTGGCGGACGCGAATCCCGTGCGGAGCGCGGCGCCCTTGCCCTGGTTGGTCTCGTGGTAGACAATCTTGCTGACGAGCGGCGCGATTTGGGTGCGCAGCAGGTCGCGGGTGCCATCGCGCGAGCAGTCATCGACGATGATGATTTCCTTGTCGGCGACGGGAGCCGCGCGCACCCGGTCGACGATGAGTCGAATGGTCTTCGCCTCGTTGTAGCAAGGTATGACGATGGAAAGCTTCATGCAGGCGAAACCGGCAGGCTAGGGTGTGCCGGGTCCGGGGGAAGCTGAATTTTTCGCCGCACCGATCCCGGAGACGCTAAGTAGCGCCGGTCTCCGACCGGCGTCGGGTGGCTTGGCAGCGGCACCCGCCGAGAAAGTTTACGACCGCCTCGAGTAACAGGTGGAAACAACGTCAATTTTTTCGCCCAAGATATCACTGGACCCAAACCGGCTGCGTGAACGCGCCGTTGGTCGCGAGATCCCACACTTCGAGGCGAACCCAGGTGCGTTTTTTCGCCTCGAGCGGGATGCGGAGCTGGCGCGTGCCGAAGGGCTCGGTGTCGCGCAAGTCGATTCTCTGGCGAAAAACCTCCTGGCCGTCGCCGGAGATGATTTCGGCGAAGGCGAGGGGAAACGTCCACTCGAGCGTCGCCTCCAGCACCGGGCCGGCCTCGGCCGTCGCGGTCACGGTCGACCCGCTGCCTTGTCCCCCGACGGTGAAATTCGGGATCAGCACTTCCCCGGTGGTCGAAAAGAAGCGGCCGCCGCGCAGCACGTCGAGGACGGGCTGCCAGCCGTCTGCATAACGCGGCACCCGGTCGAGCTTCAGGTAATTGATGTTGAGGTGCGCGTAGGTTTCGTAGTCCGGTTCAATCCGGAAGAGGTCGGCCTCGCCGATCACGGCTTTCTTCATGCCCGCGTTCAGCATGTCGTCGAAGAGATCGAGGACGCGGGCGCCGAGGCGCGGCTGCGACAAGTCGGAGGGCATGGCCTTCCACGCCGCGCCGAGGAAGCGATCCGAGCGAAAGAAAGGCTTGTCCCAATAGCTGTCGGGAAATCCGAACGAACTCTTGATCCGCGCGTGGGCCGTCCACATCAGGCCGTTTTCCCGCTCCATCAGCTGGAGAACCTCGGCCGGGCTGCCGACGTGATACACGGTTCCGAAGCCGGGGACTTCTTCCTGAAACGGCTGGTCTTTGGTCCGGTTCAAAACCCAATAGACCGGCTTGGGGAAGAAACTGAGCCAGTGGCCGCCGAGGTGGACGTTCGGTTCCTCGCCGGGCAGCAGGAGAAATTGGCCGTCGGAGAGGCGCGCGCACTCGGCGTACAGGGTTTTGAGCTGCGCGAGCCGGGGTGTCGGGGCGAGCTGCGGCGTGGCGCCGTTGTGGAATTCGGCCAGATGGACGATCTCGATGCCGCGCGCTTTGAAAGTTTTGACGAAGCCGGGCGACTCCAAGCCCGCGGGGACCCCCGAGACGTTCTGATCCCGCTGCGCCTTCATGAACTCCAGCGTGTGCTCGATGTGATAGTGACTGGTGAATGTGTGATAGCCGGGCAGCGCCTTGTAGCGATCGCCGCGGGTGAGTTTGGCGACGGCGTCGAGCGTGGCTTCGCCCGCCTCGCGGGAGAGGTAGTAAAAGATTCCCAATCGTTGGTCCGTGCCGGGAGGCGCGTTGACCCACGGCACCCAGCGCCGATCGCCGTCGGGTGGCTGGCGGATGCCGAAGCCGTAACCGCGCATCAAGGCGTTGCCGGATGCGCCCTGCCAGGCGAAGCCGAGGTTGTCGGCGGAATCGAGCGGATAGAAGTATTGGTGCGGCGCGGGGAAAACCGCGACCGAGCCCTGGCGTGCTTCCGCCACGACGGTGCGGCCGCTGACGTGGAGGGGGGCAAACACGCGACTTGGTTCGACCTTGGTTCGCTGCAGCGCGCCGGCCGGGTCCCGCCACGCGAGCGCCGGCCAGTCGGGGTTGGTGCTCACGATGCCGGCGTCGTAGAGAATCGCGCGGCCGTTCTCGGTGGTGCGGACCACGGTCTCGACGTGGACGAGCGGCGAGTTGCGGCTGACGGTGAACTCGATGGCGCCGGTGAACGAACCCGCGGCGACGTCGCCGATGCGCACGACGGTACGGTTGCCGGAACTGGTGACGGTCGCGCGGGTTTTCTTCAGGGTGACGGGGATGCTTTGATAGGCGCGCAGCGGAGGATTGTCGAAGAACGCGACCCAACCGGCCGGGGCGTTCATGTCGCGCGAGCCGACGCGCAGGAGGGTCACCGGATCGACGCGCTGCATGAGCGTGGCGCGGCTGGCGGGATTCGCCGTCGGAGTGACCGCCAGCACTTCGAGGAGCGGCCGGCCATCGGTCAGATTGAAAACAATCTCGCCCTGTTCCGTGGCCGAGAGCGGCCAGTTGAGTTTAAGCAGGCCAGGCTCCTCGCCCACCGTGGAGCCGGAAGTGGCGTTCCAACCCGAAAGATCGACGGTGGCAACGGCGGGGGCCGACTGGGCGGCGCGAACCGCCGTGAGGACGCAGAGGAGGACGGGGAGAAAGATTTTTTTCATGAGCACGGGGGCGCGGTCAGAGGGGGATGCCTTCAAACTGTATTGTCATCCGGAGTGCCAGCGAAGAATCCGCTGGACTCAGGCGGACCCTCCGCGGCGGCGATGATCCTGCTGGATGCTTGGCTGCACGCAGAATGACCGAGAAACCAAAATTTTAGCGATCGGGCCTCACCGACCCGTTTTCCAAACAAGGTACATTTCCTCCACCTTCGCGCGCGCCCAGGGCGTTTTGCGCAGGAAGGCGAGGCTCGACTTGATGCTGGGATCGAAGCGGAAGCAGCGGATGGCGATCCGTTCGCCCAACTCTCGCCAGCCGTAGTGCTCCACCAACTCGGTGAGGAGTCGTTCCAACGTGAGGCCATGCAGCGGGTCGTTGGATTTGGGCGGTTGCATCGGTGGCGCAGACTCAGACCAAGGAAGCCGGAAGAGGAAAGCAGGAAGCGGCCCGTCGCGCCGGCCTAGATATCTCGAAAAATTCCGTCCCAAGCACAAGTCGCCAGGTCTTTTTTGGGCGCGCCGCGGTCTGACTCCGTTCCTCCGCGTCGCCGCTCAATAGCCCAACCCAAACCCGAAGGGGTAGAGGGTATCTTTTTCCGGATAACCCGGGGCATCGGGATCGTTGGCGGTGACGGCGGCGAGAGTGCTGGCCAGTGCGAAGGGCAATTTGCCCTGCGGTTTGAATCGGCCGGTGAGCACATCCATCAGGGCGCTGTCGCTCACGCCAAAAGTGGCCACGATCGCGCCGGCGTTCCGGGCGCCGCTGCCCTCGTCGAGCACGTAGGGTTGGCGGAAATAAATGGCCAACACGACCTTCGCCGGATCGCCCATTTCACGCATCACGGCCTGGATGTCGGCGAGCGAGGGCGAGATTTGCCAGGACTTCGCCTTGGCCATCGCGCTGAGCGAAATCAGGCCGACTTCTGACGGCAGGGCGCTACCGAAGAGCAGTCCGTTGTCGATGCCGGCGGGATCTTCGGCCCCCCACGCCTGTCCGGTCGCTGGATTGATCTGGCCGCCGGTGGCGGGGTCCGAGCTCTTGTAGGCGCTGGTCGCGCCGCGCGGATTCGTGATTTCCACGCGAATCAGCGCATAGTCAGTGCCAGCGGGA
>CANJNJ010000072.1 GCA_947474995.1 Opitutaceae bacterium
GCGCGGACTTGGAGTTGAGCAGGATGCGGGTCGACTCGGCGGAACTCGCCGCGAGCACGATCACGCGCCCTTTCACCACCGCCTCCTTGCCCGTGGTCTTGTCGACATACGCGATCCCGTTGGCCTTGCCGTTGCCATCAAACATGACCTCCCGCACCATCGCGTCGGTCACGAGGTCGAGGTTCCCCGTCGCCATGGCCGGCGGCAGGTGCACGGTGGTCGACTGGTAGTTCGCCTTGATCGAGCAACCGCGCCCGCAGTCCGTCGCCCAGAAACACGCCGCCCGCGCCCGCATCGCGTCAGCCAGGATGCGCTGCGCCTTCAGATTATTCGGATGCAGTTTCGCCGGGATATTATCCGCGTCCTGCCGGGTGGTCAGGATCGCCCGATGAATCGGAACAATCGGAACCCCCAGTTTCTTCGCCCGGACCTGGGCGAGCCGTTCCCCCGCGCGCACTTTCGGCGGCGGCAGAAGGACGCCAGGGGGAGACACCGGGGTGTTTTCGAATTCCTCGTCCCCGCCGTAAACGCCGATGAGCATCTCAACCTTGTCGTAGTACGGCGCCACATCCTGGTAGTCGATCGGCCAGTCGATCCCGAGCCCGTCGCGGCTGCGCGGCTTGAAATCGTAAGGCCCGTTCCGCAGCGAAATCCGACCCCAGTGGTTGGTGCGGCCGCCCAGCATCCGCGCGCGCCACCAATGGAACTGCCGGTACCGCTCCGTCGAACCCTGCGTGTAAGGCTCGCCGGGCACGGCCCAGCCGCCGTCGATCGTGGCGTCGTAGAAACCCCAGGGCTTGTCCTTCGTGGCCACGCCCCGCAGCGGCGCCGTCGCGGTCGTCTGAAACATCGGCGTCTCCTTCACCGGGTCGTAGTTCCGCCCCGCCTCGAGCATGAGCACCTTCGCACCCGCCATCGTGAACGTGTACGCCGCCTGGCCGCCGCCCGCGCCGGAGCCCACGACGATCACGTCGTAGGAGGGTTGAGTCTTGCTGGAGGTGATGATGGGCATGGAGCGACTAAATTTTTTCGTGGAGTTAGGCCTACGGGAATTGCTGCCGGCAGTTTATCGTTCCGCCTTCAGGCGGAATCAGCTCAGCACCGCCTAAAGGCGGAACGACCAGCGCCGAAGCTCACGCCAACCCGAGCTTCTTCAGCACCTCAGGCGGCGGACCGTCGAAGGTGGCGAGCGGGACATTTCCGACGTAGCCAATGTCCTTCATCCCCTCAGGCGTCGTGTAATAGCCACCCGCCGTAAGATCGCGGAATTTTTTGAAAAACTGCGCGGCCTTGGTGAACTCCGGTTTGGCCTTCGCGGTATAGCAGATGTCGTCGCAAATCGCGTTCTTCTGGCTCGCGATGAGCCCGGTGAAATCGTTCTTGAAGCGTTTCTGCGCTTCCGCATCCAGCCAGGTCAGGCCGTCGATGATCGTCTTTTTGTCCGCCGCATGTCCGTCGTACGGCGCGCTGATCCATTCGTCGATGAAGTCCGGCACCTTGAGCGAAGACGCGCTCGGGCCCTTCGCATCCGCCGGAATAATCGTGTCGCACAACGCCGCCGCCGTCGCGCGCTGCGCAGCCGTGAAGGTCAGCTGCCACAGGTCGCCCGGTTTGTAGACCTTCAGGAGATCGGGATCCGTGCCGTAGCCCACGGCCGGAGCGCCGGTGCCCGGTTCATCCGCACCGAAGCTGTCGCGACGCAGGGCCGCGACCGAGGCCGCGGCGGTGAGCATCCATTTGATCGCCGTGCGACGATCCATGGGCGGAAGCGGGGAAGAGGGAGGAGTACTCATGTTCAAAGGTTACCTTTCCGCAGTTGGTCGATGATATAATCGCTCGAGCGCCAGGCCAGCGCCATGATGGTCAGCGTGGGATTCTTATCGGCGTTGCTTACAAAGGGTCCGCCGTCGGTGATGAAAAGATTCTTCACGTCCCAGGTCTGGCACCACTGGTTGGTCACCGAGGTCTTGGGGTCCGCACCCATGATGGTGCCGCCGACTTCATGGATGATTTTTCCTCCAGGTTCGATGGCCTTGCGACCTTCGGTCGGCGGCGTCCGAACTTTGCCGCCCATCGACTCGATGATCGCGGCAAACGTCTTCTGCATGTGCGCCGCCTGCCGCGTCTCGTGCGCGGACCATTTCCAGTGGAAACGCAGGACCGGGATGCCCCACTTGTCCTTCATCTTCGGATCCAGATCACAGTAGGAGTCATCGTTGGGGATCATTTCGCCGCGACCGGCGAAGCCCATCGCCGTACCGTAATAGCGCCGGGCGTCCTCCTTGAACTTCCGCCCGTAACTGCCGCCGGTGATCCATTCCATGCCGGCCGCCGTCGTCGCACTGGGCATGTGGCGTCCGCTGCTAAACTCGATGTGATAACCGCGCGCAAAACCCAGCTTGCCCGCCAGCTGTTCTTTGTAGAGCCACCACGGCACATAGACGTGAGCACCGCCCGCGCCGTCTTCATTGTGCAGCGGCAGGTCCTCCAGGGCCGGAATGTGTCCGTTGAGCGAGGCTCCCACGGTGTCCATGATATACTTGCCGACCTTGCCGCTGGAGTTGGCAAGCCCGTTGGGGAACTGGGCCGACTTCGAATTGAGCAGAATCCGCACGGACTCCGCGGAACTCGCCGCGAGCACGATGACCTTGCCCTGCACGCGGCCTTCCTGGCCGGTGGCCTTGTCGATGTAGATCACACCGGTCGCCTTGCCGCTGCCGTCATAGGTCACCTCCCGCGCCATCGCGTTCGGCAGGATGTCGAGATTGCCGGTCGCGAGCGCCGGCGGGATGTGCACGGTGGTCGACTGATAGTTCGCCTTGATTGAGCAACCCCGGCCGCAGGGCGTCGCCCAAAAACACGCGGCGCGCGACCGCATGGCGTCGGCCAGCACCCGTTGCGCCTTCGGGTTGTTGGGATGGAGAATCGCCGGCAGTCGGTTCGCGTCCTGCTGGACGGTCAGCACGGCGCGGTGGATCGGGATGACCGGGATGCCGAGCTGCTTTGCCCGCTGTTGGGCGAGCATCTCACCCGCGCGGGCCTTCGGCGGCGGTAAGAGCACACCCGGCGGGGAATCCGGCGTGTTCTCCATCCCGGGGCTGGTGCCGAAGACGCCGACGAGCATCTCGGTCTTGTCGTAATACGGCGCGACATCCTCGTAGCGTAACGGCCAGTCAAAGCCGAGGCCGTCGCGGCTGTACGGCTTGAAATCATAGGGCCCGTTGCGCAGCGAAATCCGGCCCCAGTGATTGGTCCGTCCCCCCATCATGCGGGCGCGCCACCACCAGAATTTCCGCTCCGGGTCGTCCGAGGCACTCGTGTAAGGTTCGCCCGGGACAGACCAGCCTCCGTCGACGGTCGCATCATGAAAACCGAACGGCTTGTCCGTCGTATTTCCCCCGCGCAACGGCGCCTGGCCGTTGGTCTGAAACATCGGCGTCTCCGTCACTGGATCATAGTTCCGCCCAGCCTCCAACATCAGGACTTTCGCCCCTTCCATCGCGCACGTGTAGGCGGTCTGGCCACCGGCGGCGCCGGAGCCGACAACGATCACATCATAGGTGGGCTGCGTCTTGTTGGAGGTAATCAGGGGCATAGGAGAAAGGGCCGGCAGACGTCCGCCATATGAAGAAGCCTCCCAGTGAAATGCAACCCGCCGTTTGCGTCGTTCCGCGAGAAGGGCTGCCTTCGCGTGGTCCATCCCGCCTCTCCCGAGGCGGGCTACGCGATCCGGGCGCTCGCGCGTAGCCCGCTGCGAGAGAAGCGGGATTGGATCGCATCTCACCCCAACCTACTGATTCGCCCCCGCGAGAATCGTCGCCACAAATTCCTCGCGTTTCTCCATGTGCGGACTGTGACCGGCATCCGCTATCGTGAGAATGCGCGCGGCGGGAAAGTGCCGGAGAATCTCCGCGTGGTCGCCCGCCTCGATGTACGGCGACTTCGCCCCGCCGACGAAAAGCGTCGGACCCGCATACTGTTCGGCCGGACCCAGCGGATTTTTTTCCATTTCGGAAATCGCCGCCGTCAACACCGGGAGGTTGATTTGCCAGCTCCAACTTCCCTCCGGCGATCGTTCCAAATTCGTCGTGAGAAATTTCCGCATGCCGCGACTCGGCACCTGGCCTTCGAGTCGTAGTTCCGCCTCCGCGCGCGAAGACAGCTCCGTCAGGTTCAGCCCGTTCATCGCCGCAAAATTCGCCCGATGCGCCGGCCAGAAATAGTTCTTCGGGGCGATATCCACGACGAACAATTGCTCCACGCGGTCGGGATGGCGGCACGCCAGCAGCATCCCGACCTTCCCGCCCATACTGTGCCCCAGCAGCGTCACGCGCCTGAGTCCCCGCGCGTCCAGCCATTCCCGGACATCCGCCATCATCTCCGGATAGCTCATTGTCTCCGCGTGGCCCGAAGCGCCGTGGTTCCGCATATCCAGCGCGAAGACCTCATACTTTGACGTGAGGTCTTTTCCCGCCGTCTGCCAATTGCGCGACGAGCCCAGCATGCCATGGAGCAGAATCAGGGGCGGCTGGCCGGTGCCGCCGAGTTCGCGATGGGAAAGAAGCATCGGGAAAAGTAGTGAGTAGCGGTTAGCGAGTAGCGAGTAGCGAGCAGGAACTATTTAAGCGCCCGTCTAAAATAAGCCCGTTGATTGTCATTCTGAGCGCCAGCGAAGTTGCCGGCGCAGCGACAGGCGCGGGTCATCCAGCGGAACATTCGAACCCGCGAAACGGCCGCGTAGGTCCAAGTGGATCCTTCGCTGCGCTCAAAATGACCGGCCTTTTTAGACCCCTCGTTGGCCCGACAAATATGACGCCACTCCTTCGGCCTTCCTGCTCGCGACCCGCGACCCACTCCCCGCTACTTCCTATTGCTGCTTCCCCGGCGTCTTCCCGCGGAACTCAGCGCGCAGCCAGTCGTCGATCAAGGTTTTCTCGTACCGCAGCGAATCCTCCCGGTCCAAGGTGAATTTGGTCAGGAAGTTCAAATCCTTCAGGTCGCGTTTGGCCTCGACCAAGACCGTGCCTTCCGCATCGGTCAGCCGGAAAATGAGTTTGATGTGCGGGGGATAGAGGTCCTTCACGATTCGGATATCGTCAAATTCCGGTCCGTGCCACGGCTCAAACGCCCCGGCCCGATCGATGTCGGTCACGGTCACCGTGAATTTAAAGCCCGACGGCACGTAACGGTTCGCCTGTTCGATCAGATATTTCTTCAGCGCGGCGAGCACGTCCTCCGTTCGGCCGTCCCGATCTTTAAGATCCGTGAAAGTCTCGGGTTCCAAAAAATACACCGTAGTTCGCGGCGCGAGGCCGGCGGGACCGGGAACGTAGGCTCCACTTCGCCCCGCCCCGACGAGGGCGAGCGCAACGGTCAGGAGGATTGGGGCGGCCTTCATGCGAGTGGCGTCAGGTCAGTAAATCGGCACTCGGTTACTATCCGAACGAATTCGAGATTTCACAAGGACATGAGCGGAAAAGCCCCAAGCCACCAAACAGGTTCAACCACTAATTCACACTAATTACTCACTAATAAAGCCAGCGACGTCAGTCCTCCGGATTAGTGAGTCATTAGGGTGAATCAGTGGTTCAAAAAAGAGCCTTGGCCATTTTACCCCAGACCCAGCACCTGCCTCAGCACCCGCGTCATTTCCTTCGTTCCCACCTCAACTCCGGTCCAGTATTTGATGCCGATCACGCCCTGATTTACGAGCATCCCCAAGCCGTCGAGCGTGGCGCAACCGCGCGCGGCCGCTTCCCGAAGAAAGCACGTTTCCGGCGGACTAAAGACCACATCCGCCACCGTCATTTCCCGTCGCAACGAGTCGACCACGATCGGCAGTCGAGCGCTGGCGTCGTAGAGTCCGACCGAGGTGGCATTGATGACAATGTCCGTGCCCGCCGGAATTTCGAACCGATCCTTCCACGGAGCGTAGTGCGCCGTCACGGCCGTTTTCTCATTGAGCAGGCCAACGAGGGTGGCGCCGGCTGCGGGAGAACGATTCACGACTTCAATCCGGGCCGCGCCCGCGAGCGCGAGTTCCACCGCAATCGCGCGCGCCGCCCCGCCCGCGCCGAAAAGCACGACGCTCTTTCCCTGCGGGTCGACCTTGGTTTGCAGCGAAGTAAGGAAACCTTTGCCGTCGGTATTCTCCCCAATCAGTTGATTGCCCCGGCGCACCACGCAATTGACCGCGCCGATTAACCGCGCCGACTCCCCCAGCCCGTCGAGCAAAGGAATGACGCTCACCTTGTGCGGCATGGAGAGGTTGAAACCGCGAAACCCGATTGCGCGCAGTCCCCGGACCGCCTCGGCGAGATCCACTGGGGCGACTTCCATATTGATATATCGCCACGGCAACTGGTGGTGGGCAAACGCCGCCTCCACCATGACCACGCTGGGATTGCCGTCGGCGCCCTGCGACAGGCAGCCCACCAGCTCAGCACGAAATCCTTTGGCGCTCATGGGCGATTTTCGAAGTTCAAGTTCCCCGCAGATTTTCAATCGATCCGCCGGCTCGCAAGGGGAATGAGGGCGAGATCAGGTGCGTGGCGACCTAGGAAGTTCTTAAAGTTCGTCGTACCGGGTAGGCCGGGCACTCCGTGCGCGGCCGTTTCGCACGCTCGACCTTACGTTTCATTGGCCGCGCACGGAGTGCACGGCCCACCCTTCACGGTAATCGTCTCGTAGCTCGAATCGCAGTTTCTCGGGAACTCGAAGGGGACAGGTCAATTGTCCGCTCCTTGATGGCCAAATAGCCTGTCCCTAATCGGCGCACCCAGCCCTTCCGTACAGTCACCCCGCGAGTTTGTTGCCATGGGTGCCGGGCTCGTTTCCGCTCAGTTCATGCACCCCGTGAAAACTTCCCGTCGACTCCCTCGACGTCCTGTCCAGATGGCCCTTCGCCTGGCCGCGCTGTTGACCACCGTCACCCTTCTCCCAGTCGTTTCCGCGCTCGAGCGACCCGGGGTTGAGTTCAAGATTTTCCAATTTCCCGCCGACCAGATTCCACGCATCGACGGCGACCCGGCGGACTGGTCCATCGTGCCCGACTCCTATGCGATTGGCCTCGACCAACTCCGCGAGTCGCCCGAAGGCCGCCGTCCCGACAAGAAGAGCCTCGACGTGAAAGTCCGCCTCGGCTGGGTCAAGGGCCTCGATCGCCTCTTTGTTCTGTACGAAGCCTCCGACGACTATTGGGACTTCGCCGACCACAGCCGGCATAGCGATATTTTCGAACTCGTCGTGGACGGAGATCTTTCCGGCGGCCCGCTGGTCACGTCGCGGCACCAGAACAGCGCGCTGGTCGGGCCCGAGGCGTTCTTCCAGTTCCACGGCGTCCACGCGCAGAACTATCACATCTTCACACCCGCGCCGGAGCGCGACTGGGCCTTTGTCTGGGGCTGCCAGCCATGGATCAAGGAACTCCCCTGGGCCAACGCCGCCTACCGCTACGATTTCAAGCCGGGCGGTTCCGGTCCGCTCGTGCTTGAGTTCTGGATTACGCCTTTCGACTACGCGCCCTACGACGGCCCGGCGCGGGCCGTGGTCTCCAAACTCACCGAAAACAAAATCATCGGCCTGTCGTTTGCCGTGCTCGATTATGATGATTCCAAGGATCCCAACCCGCAGGGGTTCTGGAATCTCTCCCATAATTCCGCCATGGCCGGTAACGCGGACGCTCTCGTGGCCTTCCGGCTGATGCCGCTCGAAGCCCGCTTCCTGAAACCGATCGACGCCCATTGGTCCTTCAAGGTGCTCGACATGGATCGGCGAATGGTCGCGTTCCACGACGATTCCATCGGCCAGGTCACCGCGTGGCGCTGGGACTTCGGCGACGGCACCGCGTCCACCGACCAGCATCCGATTCACCGGTATGAGAAAGCCGGCGAATACGTCGTGAACCTCTACATCGAGGGTCCCTCCGGCAAATCACGTTGGACCAAAGTGCGCGATGTGGTTCTCCGGTAAAAAGCCGAAGTCTTTTTCCAGAATTTCTACTCGCTACCCGCTACCCGCTATTCGCTACTTTTACAGCAATGTCCCAAGCCACGCTCACCCCGATGATGCAGCAGTACTTCGAGGTGAAGCGCGGACTGCCGCGGGACACACTGTTGCTGTTTCGGCTGGGCGATTTTTTCGAGCTCTTCTTCGACGATGCCGTCACCGCCTCGAAGCTCCTCGGACTCACTCTCACCAAGCGTCAGGATCACCCGATGGCCGGGCTGCCAGCCCACGCAGTCGATGGTTACCTCACCAAGCTGCTCGCCGCCGGCAAGAAAGTCGCCATCTGCGACCAGGCCGAGCCCGCTCAAGCCGGCAAACTCGTCCGCCGCCAGCTCACGCGGATTCTCTCTCCGGGAACCGCGCTGGCCGCCAACCAGCTCGATGCCACCCGCAACCACTACCTCGCCGCGCTCGCCTGCGACCCCCGCGGACTGCACCTCGCGTGGCTGGATCTCTCGACCGGCGAGTTCAAGGTCGCGACCGATCTTCACCTCGCGAATCTCCTGCTCGTCCTCACCGCACTCGATCCCGCCGAACTGCTCATGATCGAGGGCGAGCGTGAACGCTGGGCCGCCGCGCCCCACGAGCAAACCGAGTTGCACGCGCTCCATAATTTTTGTGGCGACCGGCTCGTCTCCGAACTTCCCGGCTACCACTTCGACACCCAAACCGGGGCCAAGACCGTCATGGACACGCTGGGCGTGCTCAATCTCCAAGGCTTCGGACTGGCCCACACCCACCCGGCCCTCGGTCCCGCCGGGGCCCTCGTCCACTATGCGACGGAAAATCTGTGCGCCAAGCCCGAGAACCTCCGCGGCCTGCAGGAATACCGCAGCGCCCGCACCCTCCTGCTCGACCCGGCGACGCTGCGCAATCTCGAGATTTTTTCGTCGAGCATGGGCCAGCGCAAAGGCTCCCTCCTCGAAGCGATCAACCGGACCGTCACCTCAACCGGGGCGCGACTGCTCGAGCGCTGGCTCGCCGCGCCCACCCTGGAGCTCGCCGAGATTCAGCGCCGTCAAACCATCGTCGGCGAATTGCTCGCCCAACCGATGCGGCTCGCCGAGGTGCACGAACTGCTCGGCACGGTGCGCGATATCCCGCGGATCCTCGGCCGACTGCAAAACCGCCTGCGCAATCCCCGCGAGCTCGGCGGCGTCCGCGACACGCTCGCCCAAATCCCGACCCTTCGCACCGCGCTCGCCGGCTTTGCCAGCGCTCAACTCTCAGCGCTCAACGCGCAACTCCACGAACTCCCCGCGCTCCGCCAGCGCCTCGCGTCCGCGCTCGCCGACGAGTTGCCCAACGACCTCGCCGACGGAAATTACATCCGCACCGGCTACGATGCCGAACTCGATCGGCTCCGCTCCCTCACGACCAACACCAAGACCTGGCTCTCCGACCTCGAACGCGGCGAGCAGGAACGCACCGGCATCCGCAGCCTGAAGGTCAGATACACGAATAATTTCGGGTACTACATCGAAGTCACCAAGGCCAATCTCCACCTCGTGCCCGGCGACTATATCCGTCGCCAGACCACCGTCGGCGGCGAGCGCTACGTGACCGAGGCGCTGAAGGAAAAGGAAAAGGAAATCCTCCACGCCGAGGAAAACTCGCTGGCCCGCGAGCTCGAGCTGTTCCAGGCCCTCGTGGCCGCGGTACTCGATGATTCCATCGCGCTGACCCATACGGCGGAGGCGCTGGCCGAGCTCGATGTTTTCGCCGGGTGGGCGCTCCTCGCCCGCGTGTGGCACTACTGCCGCCCCACCCTCGACGAGAGCAACCTCCTCGAAATTTCCGAGGGCCGCCACCCGGTCGTCGAGCAGGTCTTGCGTTCGGTCGACACCGTCACCGCCCGCGGCGCGAGTGGCGCGTTCGTGCCCAACGACACGCTCCTCGGCTGCGACGACGCACAGATCGCGCTCCTGACCGGTCCCAACATGGCCGGCAAGTCCACCTACATCCGGCAGGTCGCCCTCATCACGCTGCTCGCCCAAGTCGGTTGCTGGGTACCGGCCAAATCCTGCCGCGTCGGACTGGTCGATCGGATTTTCTCCCGCGTCGGCGCGAACGACGATCTCGCCCGCGGCAATTCGACCTTCATGGTCGAAATGAACGAAACCGCCAATATTCTCAACAATGCGACGGACCGCTCGCTGCTGATTCTCGACGAAATCGGCCGTGGCACCTCGACCTACGATGGGCTCGCGATCGCCTGGGCCGTCGTCGAGCACCTGCATCGCGGCCCGGAGCGCGGGCCCCGGACGCTCTTTGCCACGCACTACCAGGAACTGACCCAACTGGAGAAACATCTCCCCCGGCTACGCAATTTCTCGGTCGCGGTGAAGGAGTGGAACGACGAAATCGTGTTCATGCGCCGCGTCGTACCCGGCGCCGCCGATCGCAGCTACGGCATCCAGGTCGCCCGGCTCGCGGGCCTGCCGCTCAGCGTCATCGATCGCGCCAAGACTATTCTCACGAAGCTCGAGAGCGACGACACCACGGTTTCGCTGCCCGCTCCCCAGGCGAAGCCAAAGAAGAAAATCACCGTCGCGCCGCCCGACGATTCGCAGCTAAATCTACTTTAGCGGCTGCCGTGTTTGTAGTTCCGCCTTTAGGCGGCGCCTGACCCGGATTCCGCCTAAAGGCGGAACGACCAACCATCACTCGACGACTGTCTCAGTCCACCAGAGGAATCTCCAGTAACCGGGCCGCTTCCCGCAGGCGCCGATCCGTCGTGAAGAAAGGGCCACCAAGAACCGACAGGAAAGTCGCCAGGTGAATGGCGTCGAACGTCCGTAGTGGCACATGGGGATGCACCTCGAGCATGACTTCCTTCGCTTTCCGGATCACGACCCCATCCAACACCGCAAGATAGATGCTTTGATCGGCGATTAGCCGCTCAAACTCCTTCCACGCGGCTTCGCGCTGTCCGGCGGAAATCTCTTTTCCCCGTTCCTTGCGTAGCAACATGGAAAAAATCTCCCCGTAGGCCAGCTCGGAGGAAACGAGCACCGACCCCGCAATTTTCTTCTCGCATGCCTCGGAGTCGGGCTCGGTGACCAACAGTTTCGCCAGCACGCACGAATCGAGATACATCGTGATGCTACGGACCGCTGTCCCGCTCAGCCCTGATACCGGGCGTCGAATCAGAAGTCATCGGCATCGAACGTAAATGCGCCCAATTCGGCTGGAACGGCTTGCCCCGGATCACCGGTTTGTAGCGAACAATCATCGCCGTCGGCACCCCGTCGCTGGTGATGACGATTTCCTCGCCACCCGCCGCCCGCTGCAACAGCGCGGACAACTGATCCTTGGCTTCACGCACGCCCAGCACATCGCGGCGCAGTCCGTAGGCGGCCGCGTCTTCCCGGATCTGCGCCGTGCTATCCTTTGTTTCTGGATATTCTGCTTTGGCCGGCTTCTTCCGCTTCATCCCCCCGATGTGGCCTCATGAGGCCACATCGTCAAGCTTTCGTCTCTTTTTTCGCACCGTGCCGAAGCGCCCAGAGCTGTTTCGCCTGGGCAATCGTGTCCGCCAACACTTCCGGCGTCAGCGCCTGCTTGGGATCATCCCCGATGCCGTGATTCGGGCTAACGTGCGCCTCGATGCACAGGCCATCCGCTCCGTAAGCCACGGCAGCCAGCGCACAGGCGGGGACGTAGAGCGCCTTGCCGACGGAATGTGAAGGGTCGACGACGACCGGCGCCCACGTCTTTTCCTTCAACAGCGGCGTGATGCTCTCGTCGGGATGATTGCGATAGCCGTCGAGCGTCGGCGCGGTGCCCCGCGGGCACAGCACGATGTTTGGATTCCCGAAGGCCACGATGTACTCGGCGGCGGAAATAAATTCGCTAATCGGCCCCATGTGCATGCCGCGCTTGAGCAGAACCACTGTGTCGCGCTCCGCGATGGCCCGGCCGATGGCTCGCAACAGGGGGTAATTAAGCGCATTACGGGCGCCCACCTGCAGCGAGGTGACGCCAGCATCCAACGCCAGCTTGATGTGCGCTTCCTCCATGACCTCGGTGTCGACCGGCAGGCCCGTGCGCCGGGAGCCTTCCATCAGGATATCAAGCGATTTGACGTCACCTTGAAACGTATACGGATTCGTCCGCGGCTTCCACACGCCACCGCGAATCATGTGGGCACCGGCTTCCTTCACCGCCGCCGCCGTCTCGTAAAAATAATTCGGGTTCTTCGGATCGATCGTGCAGGTGCCGGCGATGACGAACAATTCCTCACCGAGCGTCACGCCGCCGACCTTGATGCGGTGGCTGGCGAGGTCCGAACGCTTGTCCATGAGCTTGAACGGCGACTGGATCCGATCGATGCGATCGACGTAATCGAGTCCCTCGAGCCGGTTGAGCATGAGTTCCTCGCGCTCGTCACCCACGATGGCGTAGATCGTCCGCGCGGCGCCGATGATCGGCTGAATCTTGCAGCCAAACTCGGTGACAATCGCGGTAATTTCAGCGAGCTGCTCGGCGGTAAGGCGGTTGGTTTTCGGGAGAATCATGACGGGGCCGATTTAGCCAGAATCGGACAAATGGACAGGCCTAAACGCAGGCCTACGGGTGGGCCGGGCACTCCGTGCGCGGCCAAGGAACGTGAGCTCGAACTGGAGATACTGGCCGCGCGACGGAGCGCCCGGCCCGCCTCAGAGAAACTGCTCGAACTCCGCGGGCAACGGCGCCTTCGCCGCAAACGAATGTTTCGCCTGCCGAAACTCGTATTCGAACGAGGTCTCCATGGAATGCAGAAAGAGCCGCTTCGTACCGGCCAGCTTGGCGAACTCCCGATTCGCGCGAAAATCACCGTAGGTCTGATCACCCACAATCGGCACTCCGCGCTTCGCGCATTGCACCCGCAATTGGTGGCTGCGTCCCGTGCGAGGCTCGAGGCGCACCAGCGTAACCCGTGGCTCGCGACGTCCAGTCCGCGCGACGCTCATTCGGCTCTCCGCCGGCACCTGGCCGGCGCCCCCGGCCGTTCGAATCATCCCGCCTTTTTTCTCCACCAGCAGCATGTCGCGCCACAGTTCCACCGGTTGCCGCGGCGCGCCGAAAACCAGCGCCTGATAAACCTTCCGCACCTGCCGGCGTTTGAATTGCGCCCGGATTTCCATCGCCAGTTCCCGGTTGGACGCGGCCAAAATCACTCCCGATGTCGCCGAATCGAGACGGTTCAACAGCCACAAGCGCTGGGCCCCGCCCCCACCCGCGACCGTCCATTCGAAAACCTCGTCCGCAATTTGGTACGGCGCAGTGAGCAGCGAACGCGACTCCTCCCCCGGCTCGTTCGGATGCGAGAGAACGCCGGCGGGCTTCTCCAGGGCGCCAAGACCATTGGCGTCGAAGTGCAGGACCTTCACGCCCCGACCGAGAGGCAGCGCCGGCCAGTAATTCTCCGCCGCACCCTTCACTGATAATAAAACGTGAACGTCATCTCCTGCTGCTCGCCCAGCATCGCCTTCATGTCGTCGGTCCACGGGCCATAGGGCGCGCGATCGGTGACGCCGCTCACGCACGCGCGCGAGGCCTGATCGGTCGAATGATTTTCCACCTCGAGGATCTGCGCGATCCTGCCCTCGGAATTCAAAATGAACCGGACCGTGACCGTGCTGCCCGACGGCGGATACGTTTTGCTCTCGATGAGGATTCTCTCCCACTGCACCTGGACCGTATCGATCATCCGCTGTAGGTAAGCCCCGTAATTACTCCACTTCGCGTCGACCGCGATATTGCCGATGTTGGACGTGCCAAATTTGTTCTCGGTGAAAATCGCCGGGCGCACCTGCTGCTGCTTCACGACCGTCGGCCGGGCCCGCGGCCGCTTGGGATCAATCGCCGGCTGGTTCGCGGTCGGATTGTCCACGAACGGAGCATCCTTAGCTCCTTCGATTTTTTCCGGGATCGGCTTGGCGTTGGCTTCCAGTTTCGCGACGTTGGTCCCGACGCCGTCCTTGCTTTCGCCCTCCTTCTTGTCGAATCCGGCCAGCGGATTTTGCTCCGCCTTCGGCGTCGCGACCGGCGTATCCGCCGGCGGGGTTTCCGCTGGCGGCGTGGCCTCGATATGCTCGATCGGTTTCGACAATTGCCCGCTGACAATCTGAGTCGTCTGGATTTCCTTCTGCCCTTCGATCGCCGGCCGGTCGCTCTTGCTGTCGGGCGTGGGCTTTTCCTGCGCGACCTGCTGATTTTGCGCCGCGAAATTGTTCGTCTTGTCCGGCGTGTTTTCGGGTGCGTCCGGGTTCGTCTCGACGAACTTGTTGGGCAGCGCCTTGGGCGGTGGTGGCTTGGTAAACGTATCCGGCGCCATTTCGATATTGAAGGTCCGCGGCGCGGCGGGCGGGCGGTTCAGGGCCGAGACCGGCTCCATGCGCAGGAGCCACGGCGTCAGCAGCCAGAGCAGCAGGTGAATGAGCAGCACCCCCAGCACCCCGATGAGCGTCGACCGGGAATCCGGATCGGCCCAAATCCGCGCCACCGTGCGGCGGAGCGAATTGGCAGGAAAATGCGTGGCGAGGGATTCGTTCATGGCGCACTCAGCTGGACGCTAGCCAGCCAGATAAGTCATGCTCGCAGACCGCATCGGGTCAAAATTTGTTTCGTTGTTTCCACGGGAAGGCCAACGATGTTCGTAAGCGACCCCCGGTAATGCGCAACGATGAGTTCACCGTGCTCCTGAATGGCGTAGCCCCCGGCCTTGTCGAGGGTATGGACCTGGGCCAGATACGCGTCGATGGCCGGTTCATCGAGCGTCCTGAAGGTCACCTCGCTCGCCACGCCCTCATCGATCTTCAGCCCATCCCGTTGGCGGCGGACGGCCACGCCCGTGAAAACCGTGTGGGTCCGCCCACTCAACCGTCGCAGCATGTCCCGGGCGGCGGCCAGATCGGCCGGTTTGTTCAAGGCGCAACCGTCGATAAAAACCGTCGTGTCGGCGCCAAGGACCACGGCGTCGGGATGCCGCGCGGCCACCCACTCCGCCTTCAGAGCCGCGTTGTGCGCCACCATCACACGCGGATCGGTCGAGGAATCCTCGTGTTCGATCACTTCGGCCACCACGACCTCGAACGGCACGCCCAGCTCCGCCAGTAATTCCCGCCGGCGGGGCGAGGCGGAGGCCAGGATGAGACGCGAATCAGGTGTCACGGCCGCTCGCGCGGTTACGGGGCCTTCTCGGACAAAACCGTGCGAACGTCACCCCGGGCGCGCGCGAGTTCGACGCGACTCAAGTTATACTGATAGACCGCCTCGACCAGGTTGTCGTCGGCGATGGCGAGCCGGTTCTGCGCCTCGACCACTTCGCGGTTATCGGCGACGCCCTGGCGATAGCGCTGCTGCGCGAGCCGCAATTCTTCCTGCGACAACCGGAGGCTTTTTTCCGCCACTTCAATTTGCGCGTTGCGCGACCCGGCGTCCTGCAACGCCAACCGGAGTTCGGCCGAAATCTGCAGTTCGAGACTATGGAGGCGCGCCTCCTGGGCGCGCTGGCGCGAAAGCGCCACCCGCTTGTCCGCGCCGGCCCGGAGTCCGTCAAAAATCGGCAGGCTCAACCCGATGCCGCTGGCCCAGGTGGTCTTCTTGTCGCTCTCGTCAAAGTTCGCCGACGCGAGGCCATATTGTCCCGTCAGCGAGAGGCTCGGCAGCCGCTCGTACGCCGCCGCGCGGACGTCTTCCGTAATTTGCTCGAGCGATTTCGTCGCCGCCAGGTAATCAGCCCGGGTATCGAACGCCGTCTTCTGATCCCCGAACGCGAGCAGCGTCGTCGGCCGGCGCTTGACCGAAAAATCCGCCAGCTGCACCGTCGCCGCCGCGTCGATGTCGAGCAGTCGCTTGAGCAAAAGCTCACTCTGGTACAGGACGGTTACTTGCTGTAAACGGGCCTGGTCGGCCAGGGCCAGCACCGAATCCGCCCGGGTAACGTCGATCTGCGTCGCCACGCCGGCAGCCAGTTGGTTTTTCGCCAGATCCAGCAGCGAGCGCGCTCGGACGATGCTGGCATCGAAGACCGCGAGTCGGCGCAGATTGCGCAAGTGCGTAAAGTAGGTCTGGGCCACGCTCGTCAACGCACTTTGCACCACCGCGCTGTAGTTGGCCTGAGCCACTTCCACCCCGACCCGCGAGGACTTCAGCGTCGCCCGTCGGTTAAAATCGAGAATCGAATAGCTGCCGGCGAGCTGGGCGTCGAACCGGCTCGCGGGCGTTCCACTGACGGCGACTCCCGCCGTGCTCACGCCCAGCGATCGCCGCTGGACCAGGCTGCCGGTCACGATCGGCAGGGTGCCTGCCCGTAATTGATTGGTCAGTTCCAGGCTTTGCGCGGCGGCTTCGCGACTCAGCAGGACAGTGACATTCACCTTGTCCACTGACGCCAACGCCTGTTCGAGGCTAAGGGATGGGGCCGACTCGGCGGCCCCGGCCAAGGGCAAAACGATGACGAAGAGGCAGAGCAAAGCGTGGGGCGTAACTCGCATAGATGGGTTCCAAGCAAATCCTGCGTCCGGCCTCAAGCGCAAGCCCGGTGTTGCGAGTTGTCAGGCCGGAGAAAGCCCTCCACTTTCCCCCTTCCCATTTTTTCATGCGCTTCGGCCTCGCCCAATTCAATCCCACTGTCGGTGACCTTCCCGGCAATCGCCGTCGCATTCTGGCCGCCTATGCCAGCTTGGTCGAACAAGGCGCCGACTTGGTCGTTTTTCCCGAACTCGCCGTTTGCGGCTATCCCCCGCGGGACCTGCTTTTCAAGCGCCGCTTCGTGCCCGATGTCACCGCGTCGCTCGCCGAAATCGCGCGTGCCATCGGCCGCGTCCCCGCGATCATCGGCACGGTGGAACCCAATCCGACGGGCCGGGGCCGCCCATTCTTTAATTCTGCCGCCTTTTGCGTCGATGGTCGGGTGACCGCGCTAGCCCACAAATGCCTCCTGCCCACCTACGATGTGTTTGACGAAGATCGCTATTTCGAGCCCGCCAATCAACCGACCGTCGTCGAGCACGCCGGCCGGCGGATCGGGATCACGATCTGTGAGGACATTTGGACCCACCCGATGGTGAGCACCCGCCGGTTGTACTCTGGTCGCATGCCGGTTGCACAACTCGCCGACCAGAACTGCGACCTGATGGTGAACCTATCCGCCAGCCCGTGGCACGCCACGAAGGACAACCTCCGCCAAACCCTCGTCGCGGACGCCGCGCGAGCGCTGCGCTGCCCGGTGGTCTACGTCAATGTCGTGGGCGGGAATGACGAACTCATCTTCGACGGGCGCAGTCTCGTCTGCGATGCTCAGGGCAAAGTCGTCGCCGGCCTGTCCGCCTTCACCGAGGATTTCCGCGTCGTGGAAGTACGGCCGGAGAAGGCGAGTCTTCCCGCGGCGCTCGATCCCACGTTTACCCAGGACGAATTGAAAGACGTCTTTGACGCGCTAGTCCTCGGTCTGCGGGACTATGCGCACAAAAGCGGCTTCAAACGCGCCCTCGTGGCGCTGTCTGGCGGCATCGACTCGGCTCTCGTCGGGGTGATCGCCGCCGCCGCCTTTGGGCCGGAAAATATTACCGGCGTTTCCCTGCCCTCGGAAATCTCTTCGCAGCACTCGCGCGACGACGCCCGCATTCTCGCGCAAAATCTCGGTATTCGCTTCGAGACGATCGCGATCGCTGACGCGGTCGCCGCCTGCGAGCACTCACTCGCCCCGCTTTTCGCCGGCCGGCCGCGTGATGTCGCCGAGGAGAACATTCAGGCCCGCGTGCGCGGCGTGCTGATGATGGCGCTCTCGAACAAGTTTGGTGCGATCCTGCTGACCACCGGCAACAAGAGTGAAATGGCCGTCGGCTATTGCACGCTCTACGGCGACATGTGCGGCGGCCTCGCCGTGATCAGCGACGTGTTCAAAACCCAGGTTTACGCGCTCTCGCGCTGGATCAACTCCGACTATGCGCCCCGGCTCGGCCACCATGAGCTGATTCCCCCTTCGACGATCGAAAAACCGCCGAGTGCCGAACTGCGCCCCGGCCAAGTCGACCAGGACAGCCTGCCACCGTACGATGTGCTCGACGCGATCTTGAAAGGCTACGTGGAGGAAGGCCTGTCGCGCAGTGATCTCATCGCCCAGGGTTTCGCCGAAGCGGTGGTCAACGACGTCGCCCGCAAGGTCGACCTCAACGAATACAAACGAAAACAAGCCGCTCCGGGCCTGAAGACCACGCCGTTGGCGTTCGGCGTTGGGCGGAGAATTCCGATCGTTCAGAAGTACGTGAGTTAAGGCAAAACCGCTGATGGACGCTTATGGACGCTAATCCCAGCGAAGAAAATTTATCCAAAAGCGAAGGCTACGAGCTAATGGGTGCCGCATTTGAGGTCTACAATGAGCTCGGCTCTGGCTACCTTGAAGAAGTCTATCAGGAGGCCATGGAGATTGAACTCGCGTCCCGGAAGATACCATTCCTGTCCAAACCTCGGCTGCAAATTCAGTTCAAAGGGCAACCACTGCGCAAATACTACGACGCCGATCTCTTGGTTTATTCGACGATTATGGTGGAGATGAAAGCCGTCCGCGCGCTGGCGCAGAACACGAGGCGCAACTTTTGAATGAACTTAAGGCAGCTCGCCTTCGCGTGGGTTATCTCATCAATTTTGGTGCCAGTCCCAAGCTCCAGTGGCATCGCCGAGTCGACTCCTCGAATCCGATTCCTTAGCGACCATTAGCGTTCCTTAGCGGTTAGTCCGATATTTTCATGACCGTCTCCGATCAACTCTTCGCCCGCGCCCTCCAACTCATCCCGGGCGGCGTCAACTCCCCCGTCCGCGCCTTCCGCTCCGTCGGCGGCGCCCCCTTTTTCGTCAAAGCCGCCCGCGGCGCGACGCTGACCACCGCGGACGATCGCGAGCTCATCGACTTTGTCTGCACGTGGGGCCCGGCGCTGCATGGCCATAACCATCCCAAAATCCGCGCCGCCATCGCCGCCGCGCTGGAGCACGGCACGTCCTTCGGCACGCCCAATCCCTACGAAGTCGCCATGGCCGAGCGCATCGTGCGGTTCGTGCCGTCGATCCAAAAGGTCCGCATGTGCAACAGCGGCACCGAGGCCACGATGTCGGCGATCCGGCTCGCCCGTGGGTTCACCAAGCGCGACAAGATCATCAAGTTCTCCGGCTGCTATCACGGCCATTCGGATTCGCTCCTGATCAAGGCCGGCTCCGGCGCCCTCACCCACGGTAATCCGGACAGCGCCGGCGTGCCGGCCTCGTTTGCCCGAGAGACCGTCGTGCTTCCCTACAACGATCGCGCCGCTCTCGATGCCGGTTTCGCGGCCAATCCCGGCCAGATCGCCTGCGTGATTCTCGAGCCCTACTGCGGCAACGTCGGGTTCATCATGCCCGACCCGGGCTACCTCGACTACGTCCGCGAGGCCTGCACCAAGGCCGGCGCGCTGTTGATTTTCGACGAGGTCATGACCGGATTCCGTCTGCACAAAGCCGGCGTCCAAGGCCTGCTCAACGACGGGCGGGCCCAAAACAAAGCTCCGGCCTTCACTCCCGACCTCACCTGCCTCGGCAAGATCATCGGGGGCGGACTGCCCGTCGGTGCTTTCGGCGGCCGGGCCGATGTGATGGATTATCTCGCGCCGCTCGGTCCCGTCTATCAGGCGGGTACGCTGAGTGGAAACCCTCTCGCCATGGCGGCGGGTATCGCGGCGCTCGATCTCATCGACGAACTCAACCCCTACCCGAAGCTCGATCAACTGGGCCGCCAGCTGCGCGACGCCGTGCTCGCCGCTTGTCGCACCAAAGGCCTGCCGGTCCAAGTCCCGCAGTCCGGCTCGATGTTCAGCATCTTCTTCTCGGACACCCCGGTCCGGGATTACGCGACCGCGCTCAAGGGCGACGCGAAGATTTTCTCGCGGTTTTTTCACGCCTGCCTGGCCGGCGGCGTTTACCTCGCGCCCAGCGCCTACGAGGCCGGCTTCATCAGCACGGCGCACGACGGCCCCGCCATCGCCAAGGCGTGCGACGTTCTCACCGCGGCGGTTCGCCAGATTTGATTTCTCGCCATCGCGGCGTAGTTTTTGCGATTGTCGTCCGTCATCAAAGCCATGCGTCCCCTCGGCAGTTTCCTCGTACTCGCTGGCGCGCTCGCCGGCGCAGTCATGGCTCAGCCCGCGGATGCCCCCCTGTTGCCGCTCGATGAACTGAAGGCCGGACAGGCCGGGGAAGTCTGGACGGTTTTTCAAGGCGCCACGGCCGAACCGTTCGCCGTCGAAGTCACCGGCGTTGTCCGCAACGCGCTCGGCCCGGGCAAGTCCCTCATCATTTGCCAGCTCACCGATCCGCGCGTGCAAAACATGGGCGCTGTCGCCGGGATGAGCGGAAGTCCTCTCTATATCGCGGGCCGGCTCGCCGGCGCGCTCAGCTACCAGATTCAACGCTTCGAGACCGTGCGCTTCGCCGGTTTCACCCCTGCGGCCGACCTCGAAGAAGTAAGCGAACGCGCCACGTCCCAACCGCCCCAACTCGCCGCCACCCTTCAAGCTTCTTCCTACAAATCACTCCAGCCCGTGTTCACGTTCGGCGGCCTGAGTCCCGCCGTGGCGGATCTCTTCGCTCCCCGGCTGGCCGCGCTTGGCCTCGATGCCACCGCACTGGGCGGCAGCACTCAGTCCTCCGGCCTCATTGCGACCCACGGTCCCTCCGCGCCTCCCGTCACGCTTCGTCCCGGCGGCGCGGTCGCGGTGGCACTCGCTACCGGCGACATCACCCTCGCCGGCACCGGCACGGTCTCGCGCGTCGATGGCACGCACGTCACCGCGTTCGGCCATCCGATGATGTCGCTCGGCGACGTCGCGCTGCCGATGTGCGCCGCGGAGATCGTGACTATTCTGCCGTCGCAGATGCAGTCGATCAAGATCGCCAACACCGGTGCGGTGATCGGCACCATCACCCAGGATCGTCTTTCCGCGGTGTCGGGCGTGCTTGGTGACGGACCCGCGATGACTGCCGTGGACGTCACCGTGAACACCCATCGCGGCACGCCCCGTCACTTGCGTTTTTCCGTGGCCCGCCAGCAGCAGCTCACGCCTGTGCTCGTCGCCGCGGGCGTCAGCCAGGCGATCCTCGGCTCGAACGACGCCGGCCTCGCCAATGGTTTCCGACTGACGAGTGACGTCCGTTTTCCAGCCGACCAAAAGCTCGCGTTCCAAACACTCTATTCCGGCCCGCAGGGTTTTGCCCAGGGACTCAATGAGTTTGTCCAGGGTCTGTCCGCCAACCTCCAAAACCCCTACGCGAAGACCTTTCCGGATCACGTCGCGTTCACCGTCGAGCCGCTCGAGGACAATCCCGCGGTCACGCTCGATTTGTTCCAGCTCTCGCGCACGACCGCCCGCGCGCGCCAGACCGTGCAGGCTACGATTGCGTGGCGCGACTGGCAGGGCGACGCCCACCGCGAGATATTGGATCTGCCGATCGACCCGGCCTGGACCGGCAAGCAACTCGAGGTGATACTCGCGCCCGGACGGACGCTCGATGAATTGACCGGCCGGCCGCGGATGATCTCGGCCTCCGAGCTGCGCAGTTTTGAAGCCTATCTCGCCGCCATGCGGGACGATCGCCAGAGCGACGGCGTCTTCATCGCCGTGGTCGAGAAGACCTCGCTCTTCAGCGACCAGACCGTTGCGACCCCTGACGCTCCCGGCTCGATCGAACGCATCGCGCGCGCCTCCGACGAGTCGCGCTTCCGAAAGCGCGACGCCCTCCTGCCCCTCTGGGAAAAGCATCTGCTCGAGGGCAAGTTGCTCAACACGATCATCCGCCGACCGCTCGTGGTGGTGGATTAGATCGCCTGGCTACCAAAGGGTCGCAACGACGCCCGAGTCTGTGATGCTGGCATCTTTGGTAATGAGCGGTAGCCGATGGACCTTCGCCGTCGCCGCAATTATCCGGTCGAATTGGTCCCCGTGCGGTAGTCCCAGCGCGGGAGCCACGATGGCAATCTCCAGCGTGATTGGCAGCACGGACACATAGTTCAGCAACTTGCCGAGGACCGCAGCCGGTGAACCCTGAAAAGTGATGCGCCCGGAATGGAGCAGCAGACCGATTTCCTGCAAGGTGACATCGACAATCGCCAATTGCTCGTAGGCCGTCGTCGCAATGGCGCGCGCCGCCTTGGTGCTGAGACGATCTTCGTCCGTCGCCGCCCAAAGGAACGCGTGGGTATCGAGCAGATATTTCAGCCGGGACATCAGAGCGACGGCTTCCAACTCTCGTTCTTCAGGGTCGGCTTGGTGAGATCGGCATGGAACAAGATTTTTCCCTTGGCGGCACCGAGGAGGGACTTGCGGGGCGCGTCCGCGCTGAAGAGAAACACGCCCTCCTTGTCCTTCACCCGCACGGTCTCACCCTTGCGGGCCTTCGCTTTGAAAGTCGTGAAATCGCGGAGAAACGTGCGCACGTTGGTGACCATGGCTTCCAGTGCGTGACAAACACCAAGGTGTCAAGCAACGGCGTGGTCACCGCCCGCGGACGCTCGTTTGTCATCTATTAGATGACAAAATCGCCGGCTCGCATCGAGCGGTGGCTCGGAAGGTTTGTCATCTAATAGATGACAAACGGATCGGGGGCGGCCGGGGGCGGCGCGGCTACGGGTTGGGCGTGGGCGGCGGGGGCGCGTTCGGTCCGGGGGCTGCCGGGGCGGTGGCGGTTTCGGCGGCCTTGCGGGTCCACTCGGCGGCTTTTTCGGGCTGGTTTGTGGCTCCGTAAAGCTGCGCGAGGGATTGAGCCGTTGTCGTCACTCGTGCAACACCCATGGCCTCACTGGCAATGAGCGCCTTTGATTCGTCGTAGGTGGAAACGAACAGCGGCTCCGCCTCGGAATAACGTTTCTGGCCCAGCAAAGATTCAGCCAGCGTGCCACGAGCGTCAGGCATGGGCGAGTCGTCCGCGTTGTAATATTTCAGACGCATCGCGAGGCAGGCGCGCGCCAGCGTTTCAGCTTCCACGAACTTGCCTCCCAAGACCAACGTTTGGGCGAGCCTAATCATTTGGTCGCTCACGGCCTTGCTTTCCTGGCCGTCGCGGGCGCGGACGAACTCCAACGCCTGCCGGTCGACGGCTTCGGCTTCGGCCCACTTCTTTTGCCGCCTGAGCTGATTCGAGCGCAAAGTGAGCGCCTGAAGTGGTTCGATGGCCGCCATCTCCTCTGCAATTTTCCTGGCTTCGCCGGCCATGATCGTGAAACCGGGCGCGATGGAGCGGGTGGCGCTTTCCGCGAGGAACCAGCGGCCCCACTCGACGAAGGGAGCGTCGTTCGGCAGCGCGGAAAGTTCGCGGCGGACTTCGTCAATTCGCGCTACCTCGTCAGCGGCGGACACAAACTCGCCGTCCTCCGTCAGCCGCTTGCTCGCGCAGATCGTGGCCAGCCGCAACAGCCACGGTGGGGCGGGCGCACCACCTCCGTCCGGCGGCACCGGCCATACGCGGTAGATTTCAGGGTTATTGCCCCAGCTCATGAGGAACCGGCCGCGAGGCTCGAATGCGAAGTTCTTCACACCGGAGCCAGAAAAGTTTTGGCTGCCTTCGTGCCGCAGCGGTTCCGAGAGGGGCTGGCCGCTGGCGACATCCCAGAATCGCAGGTCTCCACGGCGCGTCAGGGTGGCCAGTCCCGTGCCACTGGGATTGAAGATGGCCAGCACAAGTTCTCCTTGATGCGCCAGCAGTCCACCCGTCGGCAGCCCTGAGGCCACGTCCCACACCTGCGCCGTACCGTCCACCGAATGGCTGACCAGCAATCGGCCGTCCGGGGAAAAGCCTTCAACCGAAGCCAGGTCGCGGTGGCGTTGCTCCTTGCGGAGCAGGACTCCGTCGGCGGCCCGCCAAAACTGTACTCCGCCTGAGCTGTCGGCCGTGACAATCCGCGTTCCATCCGGACTGAAGATCCAGGAGGTAATCCTGGTCCGATCGGAACCGCGCAGGACAAACCGATCCTTGTCGCCGGGATAATCGGCCACGTGCACGGCATTGTCCGCCGTGACAAATCCGATGCTGCGCTCGTCCGCGCTGAAAGTTGCCCCAGCAAGGATCCCCAAATCACGCTTTATCTCCGCCAGCTTCCGGCCGGTCTCCAAACTCCAAATGCCGACCGCCTGACCGGGCATCGCGGGACCCGATACCGCCACCAAATCGCCCTTGGAGCCAATCGCCAGGTTTGGATTTTGCGGCACGCCTTCCAGCGTCATGGATTGGACCACCTTTCCATTGGTGTCCCGCCTCCACACCGACCATCCGCGACCGGTCGCAATGTCAGCGCCCTGGCCGCCCCCCTCCCGTACGATTACGGTCTGATGGTCGCGGGTCAGGAGTGTTCTAATATTCAGGGTCACGCCCAAATTCACTGGGTAGGCAAATCCGCCGGTTGCCTCATGGCCCGTGGCCACCTCGATCGCCATGGCGCGACTGCCCACCAGCCTGAGCACGCGGTTGGGCGGGTCGCGCAGAAAGGTCGCCCGCGAAAGACTATACGGACTTGGCAGAGCCAGTGACTGGGCCTCACCTGCCGCGCGCAGCCGGTAGGCGGGTCCATCACTGGCGAAAAGGATCACCTCGGAACTCTCCGGCGACTGGATGGCCGGCGCATATTGGGGTTGCTGCAATGTTGGTTCGGCCAGCAGCCGGCCGGTTTTCATATCCCAAAGTCGCGCCAGTCCGTCGGCACAGTTGGTCAGCAGGACGGCACCGTCACGACTGAGCGCTGCCTCATAGACCTGACCTCCGTGAGCCAGCGGGGGAAACACCCGGGTCCCTGTCGCCCAGTCGATCACGTACACGGCACGATCGCCTGCCACGACCAGCCGTTTTCCATCCGGGGTGAAGAACAAGCTCGATCCCGACACGAGAGTGGCGGGGAGGGCGGCCCCCTTGGAGGCACGCGTGGCAACGTCGAATACCTCTGCTCCCCCGCTTCCATACACGACCGCCAAAGAGAGCCCATCGGCACTGAACGCCATGTCGGGCATAGTACCACCATTAGTGTTATACGCTCCACCCGGGCGAATGCTCGGAACTCCTAGGCGCGTTCCGTCGGGCACAGTCCACAGCATGGGCCGGTTACCGTAACTCCCCTGACCGGTGGCGATGATCCGGCTGTCCGGACTGAAAACAAACAGACCGCGGTTGGTGCCGTATCCCTGGAACACCGCACGCTGTTCCCCAGTCCCGGCATCCCACAGCCAACAGGTGGAATTGTTGGCGGCAGCCACCCAGCGGCCATCGGGGCTGAGGATGGGCTTCAGCCGCTCGGTGAGCTGGCTGTCCTTGGGTCGGATCGGAGGGGAGAGCGGCTGACCGGTGCCAGTGTCGCACACCAGGATCGAGCCGTCCTCGAGCCCGACCGCGAGGACGCCGTCGTTCTTGCTGGCGAGGCTCCAGTTGTAGGGCACCACTTTCTGGCCGAAGCTGAACTCGCGGGCGACTTGCCAGGTGGCGGTGTCGATGACGCGAATGACGCCGTCTTCGCCCTGCACAAAAATCCTTTTTCCATCGGCCGAATACCGCGGCCCGAAGCCCAGCGCGGGCGACGGCAGCGCGAGCGGAGCGCCTTCCGGCAGCAGAAAACTGTGGTGGGCAAGCTCGGAAAGAATGCGCGGCGCGAGCACCGCGTTTTGCGGATCTCGACGTGCGGCCCGCACCAGATACGCGAGCGCGTCGCCGGTCTTGCCCTCGCCGAGCAATTTCGAGGCAATGAACGAATCGCTCTGGCTGGCGCGCTTCTTCGCGAGAAGTTGCGCCCGGATGCCGAAGAAGGCGCCGATGCTCAGGCCGATGACGGCCATGCCGAGCGCGGCGATGACCCAGCGTTGCCGGCGGGTGTTGCGCGCGGCGGCGGCCAGCACCCGCTCCTCGTGTTTCCGCGCTTCTTCGAGCGCGATCCGCTGCTGGCGGGCGTCGCGGCTGGCGCGGATCACCTCGGCAAGGACGTCGTGCGTCAGCTCCACGCGCTGGAGGCCCATCCGATCCTCGATCCGCAGGAGGCGGCGCGCGACGAGCGTGTCGATCAACGGACGCGTCACGCCGGAAAACTCGAGCGCGGTTTCGAGGGCGAAATTGTCGCGGAAGCCGGACTTCGTCAGCAGGTGGTCCTCGACGAACATCCGCATCTCTCCGGGCAAGTCGGTAACGCTGCGCTCGTAGAAATCGGTAAGAATTTCGCGACGGTTGCCGGAGACAAGGTCCGCGGTGATTTGCCCATGACCGAGCGCGCGGCGGCGCTCATTCAGCTCGCGACAGATGACGGAGAGGAGGGGCGGTTCAACATCCAGCTCGGCCAACCGTTCGACGGAACCGCCGCGCGCTCCGGCGACGAACTCGACGATCGCCCGGGCGACCTCTTCCGTGACGAGGGCCCCACCCGGCTTCACGACGGCCTCGAGCGCCTGCATGCCGGTCATCCGCGCGAGCCGCATCCGGTTCTCCATCAGGGCCGGCATCGCGGTCTTCAGGCTCTCGAGATGCGGCAGATAATCTTCGCGGAGCGTGATGACGACGCGGTAGTCGGTGCGAGAGAAGTCGAAGGCTTCCATCTCCGCGCTGGATTCCTCGAGTCGCGCGACGAGTGGTTCGGACGGGCGGTTTTCGACCAACTCCGCGAGTTCGCTCATGAAGGCGACCGCGCGGGCCCGTTCGCTCCCGCTGCCGGCGCCGAGGGTGAAGAGTTCCTCGAACTGATCGAAGACCAGAACCGGCACGATGACGCGCCCGCTGCTGGTGACGAGCCGGTCGTCGCGGTGGTGAAAAAACTCCCAGAGAGACTCGGAGGGCTTGGCGCTACCGGGCTTGGTCCACGACCCCGCACGCGCGGTATCGGCATGGACGAGCAACTTGATCTGCTCGGCTGGCGGCGGGGCGCCGGGACCATGATCGAGCCGGATGTAGATCGGCCAGTAGCCATCGGCACGCAGTCGCGGGAAGACACCGGCCTGAAGCAGCGAAGATTTGCCGAGGCCGGACTGGCCGAAGAGCACGGTCAGGGCGTTGCGCTCGGTGCGCCGCGTAAGATCGCGAATCTCCTGGTCGCGGCCGTAGAACATCCCGCTCTGCTCTTCCGTAAAGGGAGCGAGGCCGGGCCAGGGATTGTCGCGGTCCATGGCTGGCACTGGATTTTGGGGATCAGAGCTCACAGAAATTGCCTCAGGCGAAGAACCCAAACTTTTGGGCCACAAATTTCACAGATGGGCACAAATTCAGAGGGCTTGTCGCTGTGCCCATCGGTGTAATCGGTGGCAAAAAAACAGAAGTCATCGGGATTTCGGGCCCAGGAGTTCCTTGAGTCGGGCGGAGGCTTCGGGGCTGACGTCGCCGCCGGGGAGCCGCGTCCAGTGAGTCTTGAGGAAGTGCTCCGGCACCAGCGCGCCGGCTTCGGGGGTGTCGTCGATGCAGATCGGCAGGATGAACCGCGCGCCGGCCGCCATGCATTCAGTGCGATCGACGGCCCAGTTCCACTCGCGGCGAAACCAGCCCTCAACCCGACGCTGCGTTGTGGCTGAGACCACGGGAATGAAATAGCCGCAGCGGGCGACGTTGCCCCGAATCTTCCGGGCAAAATCGTCGCCGCCCTCGAGCCGGTCCATGTCGAACCAGGCGGTGATGCCGGCGGCATCGAGTGCAGCCTTCAACCGCTGGACGGCCACGAGATCCTCGCGGGCGTAGCTGATGAAGACGGCGTGATCGGCCATCTCACCCTCGGGTGGACGGAAGCGTTCCGGGGCCGCGGAATCCGCGGCCGACGCCGCCGGGACGGCGGCGA
>CANJNJ010000073.1 GCA_947474995.1 Opitutaceae bacterium
GCGATGAGCGCCTCAGCGACACCACCCGTGATAGCGGAGGTCTGACCGCTGACGTCGCCGCCACCGAGTGCACCGAACGTGCGCATCATGCCTGTCACCGTGCCAAGGAGACCGAGGAGGGGGGCGGCGGTGATGCAGGTATCGAGGGTCGCCATGCCCTGCTGGAAGCGGGCGAGTTCCTGACCAGAAGCGCGGACGAATGCGTTAGAGAGGGAGTATTCGCGGTTGGCAAGACTGTAGACCAGAATCTTGGCTACGAAATCCTTGCTCTTGCGACCGATGGCGAGCGCGCCTTCGATGTCGCGGCGCTCGACGTTCTCGAGCATCTTTTCGACCACATCCGCCTCGCGGGTGCCATTTTCCCGGATAATGAAGAGTAAACGCTCAATGACTACCGTGATCGCGATGAACGACAACAGCAGGATCGGCCACATGATTTGCTGGCCCGCGCGGAACAAGTCCATCGGGCTCATCGGACTGTTGTCGGGATTCGTCAACAGGATTGCGAGGGGGAGGCTTTGGATGATCATAGGAGGAAGGTTGGTTGTTTAATCTATTATTGGAGGAAGGGGAAAAGGGTCGGGGCGGGGAGCGATACGAATTCTAGTTTTGGATTAGGCCGACGAAACTGGCGGTGAAACGCTTATTCCCCAATTACCACCGCGGCGTTTATAGCGATGCGACCGATGCAGGAAGAATGCTTTGTGTGGCTCGCCGTGGTATTTTTGGGTTGGGAATTGAGCATCGTAGCCGGGTAAAACTCGAAGGGGGAAATCGGGAGAATGCGAACTAGGGGTTATCGAAACTTTGCTGTCAACGTACTTTCTTGCGACGGCACGGAAATTATCTTTTTCGCGAGCCCCCTATGGGAATCCCGGCAAATGAGTGCAATTTTTGCGTAATGCGGGCGAATAGAATACAGGTCTGGTGATTCAATTTCTCATCCAGCAAGGATTTTTTTGGCTGCCCGACTAGGAGTCGAACCTAGACAAAACGAGTCAGAGTCGTTTGTGCTACCATTACACAATCGGGCAGAAAAAAATTGGGTGCGCAGGAGGAATGCGATCGTTCTCCTTCGCCAAGGCTTTGGAGGGGCATCCTACGCTACGCTGCGCGTGCGCTCGCCTCTGCTGCTGCTGGCCGGCCGGTTAAGGTAGAGAGCGAGCCATTCGAAGCTCGCAGACCGAAGGCTGGAGCCGGCGATGGGATTCGAACCCGCAACCGCCTGTTTACAAAACAGGTGCTCTACCGTTGAGCTACGCCGGCGAAGCCCTATTGCGCCCGCAAATTAGACTGGGAAAAAACGAATATTTCAAGGTCCTGGCCCATTGGCCGGTTCCTAGAAAAGCGCTGGCTGGTGGCTCCCCGGGGACTCGAACCCCGAACCTACTGATTAAGAGTCAGCTGCTCTACCATTGAGCTAGGAAGCCAAAAACCAAGAGGCGAAAAAACTCACGAACGGGTTGCTGATGTCAACTGTGATCTCCGTTCCCCGCCGAGGGAAAATCTCGGAACCGGCTGATTTCCCAGAGGCAAAGTTCCGTGGAAAATTCGATTCCATCACCAAGCGATGTCTTCTTTTGGCGGGGGAAGTCGTTCAATCCTGATTTTCGTTGTGCACCACCCTCAGTTTACCGGCGGTGCGTCCCGCGTGTCCATAAGTGAGTCAGGATGCGGTATGCCATCAATTGACGCGGACGGTCGGATGGGCGGGATCGCAGTGAGGCCTGAACCCACGCTTCCCAGTCAATGCAGCCCAAAGAGCTGCTGCACGACGGTTTCGAGGTCGCGCCCCAATACCCAACTGCCCCGGCGCATCACCGCCAGACTCTTGCTGCGCTGGCGACGTTCGAGAGCCGAGTTGACGTCGAGGATTCGTGCCTGCTCCGGCGGCAGGCCGGTCACTTCCATGGCCGTCAGCGGCGTCCACGCCACCGGAACCCCGGTCCAATCAAACTTGATCTCCCACCCGGCCACGACACCCAACGGCGGAACCTTGGTCATGAGCGCTGGGTAACGCGCCACGAAGTCCGGCGTGCGATGGGTCGCGATGCGAAGTCGCACCGCCGTTTCCGTCCGGGCAAAAAAATCCCCCACGCTATTGATGCGATGGGCGCGCCACTCGTTGAACAAAGCGAGCGGATCGATCCCCATTAAGTTTTTCCCATTCCACATGCCATGGTCGTTACGGCTGCCAAATTTCTGCCGCTCATACCAAGTTTGGAAGTCGCGCGTGATCATCACCCCAATCTCAAAGTGAAGGTGGGCGCGATCCTTCGGAATCATGTAGCCGCCCGAGCTGTGGCCCATGACGCCGAGGACCTGACCGCGGCTGACCCGTATGCCCTCGCGCACCTCTGGCGCCATCCGCGAAAGGTGGGCGTAAAGGGTATACACGGCCGGCGTCTCGTCCGGGTGCTCCAGCACGATATAACGACCGTAGCTGCTGTCGCCCGCCGCGGCGTTCACATGTCGCACGACTCCGGCCAGCGCGGCCAGGACATTGTCGGTTGGCTCGCCCGCGCGGTCGCGATTCAGGCATTTGATGTCAATTCCCTCATGAAACTGCGTCCCGCCACTGCGCACCCCGCCAAAACCACCTGACTCGGGATCGCCCGATCCCGCATGCTGCAGCAGTTCCGCCAACGGACGTCCGTCCGCCCAGGCGGGGTTGGGCGTCGGCCAGGAAAGTTCGAGGCGTTCGGCCCCCGTGACGGTCAGGGCCACGCAGGCGAAAATAAAGATCGGGCGAAGCCAGGTCATGATTTTCGCGCAATTTCCCGCTGCAGGGTGACAGTCGTACTCTTTAAATTTTCCACCAGCTTCGGCAAGGCCTCGTCCGGGAGTTCAATGAAGACGAAGACCACGCCATTCGCCACGGGTCCGTCAATCCGCCGCGCGCCGAGCGGCTCGCCATTGATGACGAGCACGAGCCGCCGACCTTGATGCGAACCGGAAAGACGGTGAAAATCGCGCGCCGCCGACGGGGACAACTGAAACATGAGACACTTGCCCAACTCGACCTGAACCAACTCGACGTTCGTAAAGTCACCCTCGGCCACCACCGGCTGGGGATTCACGGTCAAATGCACCCCGCTTTGCGGCAGAGCCATTTCCGCTCCCCGCGTATCAGCCGATTCCAAAAAGAATCGAGCCAAAGACATCGCCTGGCGCTCGACGGGAACCGTCGCCCCGCACCCGCCCAGCAGAACACCGACCAAGGCCAACCCACCCGGAAACCGGTTCATCGCGCGACCTTCTCTACTCGGACACTCCACTCGGCCCCGCTGGCAACGTGGTAAGTCTTCGCGAAATCGCCCCGATTGAGGGCCAAGGCCACGCTCATCAGGCTATTGAGATAAAGCATCGGCGTGCCCGTCGGCACGTCACCAAACGCTCGCGCATAGGGCATCTCACCGTTGAAAACGGTCTGACCCTCCCGCGCAATTGTGACCCGAAAAACATCTCCAAACTTGGGCTGCAACTTCGCAAAAGCAGGCTCATCCAGATTGGTCCACACGTTCCCATACTGAAAATCCAAGTAAGGAATCGTTCCAATCAAAACCCGTCCCTCGATCCTCGCCCGCTCGTAGGCCAGCATGACCACCGCCGGTGGGCGAAGCGGACCGACTTCGTCAAAGGAGATGCCCCCGACCGCCAGCCGGGCTCCCACGTAGGCGTAAACATCGCGGCCGTGAAACGTGTGCGAGCGCTCCGAGCCAGTCCGGCGGTTTTTTCCTTCGTCAATTTCCCTCACCGCGGCGACCCCGAGTTCTTCGGCCACCAGCGTCAGGCTACCATTGTCCGGCGACACAAAGAAATGCCCCGATTTCGTCTTGAGCACGACCGATTTTCTTTCGGTTCCAACGCCGGGATCCACCACGGAGACGAAGACGGTTCCGACCGGCCAATACGGCGCCGTCTGCTTCAGCCGATAGGCCGCCTCCCAAATGTCGAACGGCGTATTCTCGTGCGACAAGTCGTGGAGCAGGATTCGTGGGCTGACCCCGACGGCCACACCCCGCATGGCCGCAACCGCCCCGTCCTTCACGCCAAAATCGGTCTGCAGGACAAGCGCATGCTCTTCGCTCCGGGCGGCGGTGGCCCACAAACTTCCAGCGAGCGCGAGGGTGATGATTCCACCGCTGATTTTCATACGGTCTCCGCGATGGGCTCAAACGCCGCCATGATTTCCGCCCCAATCGAATCCGCGATCAGTCGCCCGCGGTTGGTCAGGGTCACAAGATTGCCGCTTCGAAACAACAGGCCACCGCTTTCGAACGTTGCCAGCGTGTCGTCGACCGCCGCCCACGGCGCGTCGGGGGCGAGATCCCGCCAGTTCGCAAGGTCCACCCCGGCATTCATCCGCAGCCCAAAGATCAAGGCGTCTTCTGCCAACAAGGCCGACGTGAGGGGAACGCGATCTTCCGTCACGCGTTGCCCTTTTTCGAGGTGACCGAGCCATTGCTCCAAATCCGAAACATTCGCCCCGCGGCAGTTTCCCTGCTGCGACGCTGCAGACGGTCCCAGCCCAATCCACTCGTGCATGCGCCAAGTATTAAGATTGTGCAGGCACGGGTGCCCGGGTCGGGCGAAATTCGAAACTTCGTATTGCGAATAACCCATCACCGCCAACTGCTCCCACGTCGCCTCATAAAGCCGCGCCTCGTGTTCGGGATCGAGCTTCACCCGGCCCTGTGACAGTTTCACCCAAAGCTTGGTGTCTTCTTCAAAGGTCAGGCAATACGTCGACAGATGGTCCGGAGACAGCGCCGCCGCCTCGCGCAAATCGTCCATCCATTCCTCCGCCGTCTGCCCCGGCAACGCGAACATCAGGTCGAGGTTGACGCTGGGAAATCCCGCCGCCCGCACCCGTTCGTAGGCGCGAAAAATCTGCTCGCGGCTGTGCGCCCGCCCCAGCGCATCGAGCATTTCCGGGCGAAAGCTCTGCACCCCCAGCGACACCCGGGTCACGCCCACTTCGCGCAAGACGGCCAACCGTTCGGCGGTGACCGACGCCGGCGCGAGCTCAACGGTCCATTCGGCCACCGGACCGCCGCAGCGCGATCGAACCATTTCGGCCAAACGGGCCAGGTCGCGTGGCGCGAGAAGGCCCGGCGTTCCCCCACCCCAAAATATTGTCGATACGGGGCGCGCCCAATCCACCAAGCCGGCCTCGCGCGCGATGCCCTCAATGAATTGCTTCACCCGCGCCGCCGTCGGTTCGGTTTGATAAAACGCGCAAAAATCGCAGGTCGACGCACAAAATGGTACGTGCACGTAGAGACCGAGCGGTTTTAGCGCCTCAGCTTTGGCTTGCTCTGTGGGTAGACGGCTCATTACTAACTCCTTTTAATTCGCCCGGTTCTCACTCTAGGATCAAATGCACACCAACCGAATTTCTCTCGCGAGAAAAATCACTCTCTGGCTCGCCGCTCTGGCCGGCCTCGCACTGCTCGCGGGCTGCGAAAACGTCACGCTGACGAATCTTACGCCGGCGTCGATGCCCGATAATCCATCGCAGATTTATACGTTCTCGCTGCGGGTGACGACCCGCTCGCATTCCGTCCCCGAGGCGAGCATCGAGCCGCACATCGTCATCGACGGAAAGAACTACAACATGAAGAAGAGCCCCATGGGGGAAGGGCTCTACGACTTTGAATACCAGGTCGGCAGCGGGCGCGACGAAATCGCCTACTACTTTCTCGTCACCTACAATGTCGAGGGCAACAGCGTCCTGACGCCGCAGGAGACCTACACGGACGTCACTCGCGCCAAAATCGTCAGCCGCTACGTCCTCTCGCTTGAGGTCAATCGCGGCCCCGTCGGCGCTCGCGTCAGCGTGCTGGGCCGCGGCTTCACGCCGCAGGACATGATCACGTTCAACGGGTCACCGACCCGCACCGTGCTCGAATCGCCCAATGCGTTGAGCTTTTTTGTTCCCGCGCTCGAGCCGAATAAAAATTACCGCGTCGTCCTCAACAGCGCGGCCGGCAATTCGCCTGTTGGCACGTTCCGGATCGACCCGAGCAATGTGACCGTTTCGCCATCCTCGCTGACCTTGCGGGCGGGCGGGCGCCAGGCGCTTACCTTCAGCCTGCCAACGTCCGCTCCTCCCGGCGGTACGTTGCTCGATATTGCGACGGATGTCCCTGAGAGCGTGATTATGCCCGAGGTCATGGTGCCGCAGGGCCAGAACAGCGTGACCGTGCAAGTCGAAGGCGGAAAGCCCGGCACTGGCACGCTATTCCTCAAAGGCTTCGGCGCGGGTGAAGTGACGGTTCCGGTCACCGTCACCCCGTAATCCGGGTCGCCGGGTCGAAAAAGCTGCGCCTCACTTCGAGGCGGCACCCTGCGATTTCAGGGTGGCGAAGGCCAAAACGACGAATACCGGGCGGTGGTCACTCGCCTGTGCCACTCCCTCGCCGTCGTAGATGTGCGCCACGCCGTCCCGCACCGCGTTCCGAAGTCCAGGAGAAACCAGAATCTGGTCCACGCGGGAATAGGTTTCTTCCTTGCGGTAGGAGTGGCTCCAAACCTCGCCCCGCGAATCAACGCCAGTCAGGAGCTCGGCAATCTCGGTCTTTCCCCGCTTCTGCACGTAGGCCATCGGCCGGCTGGTCTTGCTGTCGTTGCAGTCGCCGAGAATCAGGAAGCGCGCTTCGGTCGGCTTGGGAAACCGCTGCAAAATCCGATCCCGCACGGCGGTCGCCTCTCCACCGCGCCGAAGGGCTGACAATGGATCGTCGGGACGATCGGTGAACCGGCTCTTGAGGTGGACGCCAAAAAGCGTGACGTCACCCGCGGTCGTCGTGACGGTCGCCTCGAGCAGGCCGCGTTTTACTTTTTCCTTCGCGCCAAAGTAATTGAATTCGAGGTCCGCATGCGTCCGCACTCCTTTGAGCGGAACTTTGGCGAGCACTGCCAGGTGCCGATCGGCATCCGCCGCGTTCGCCAACACCGCAAATGGATAATCGATCCCTTCCGCCTTCAGGTCTCGCTGCAATTCCGCCAGATGGGCTTCGTTTCCCATCTCCTGTAAAATCAGGACGTCAGCGTTCAGACCTCGAATGACGGCGCGCAGCGCCCGCTTCTCAGCCTCGGGCTTCGGGTAATCCTTCCGATATCCCGCTTCGGTCATCCGATCCGCCGGCCCGTAGTTTTCGACGTTGTAGGTCGCAAACGTTAACGTTTCAGCCCGTCCGATCGCCGCCGTAAAAAGCAGGCAAAGGAAAAAACCAAGAGGAAAACATGCCTTTGCCAATCGCATCCTTGGTCTTTCCGGCTCGGTTCGAAATCAATTGCGGACCAACGCCCGCTCTCGCTCCAACAGTGTCGGATGCGAATAATAGAAGCCGCTGAACCACGGGTGCGGCGTAAGATTTGTCAGATTTTTCTGCGCCAACTTACCCAAGGCGCCCAGCATGGCGGTCGACCCGTTCATCGCCGCGCGGGCGAAGGCATCGGCCTCGTATTCGTGCTGGCGCGAAAGCAGGTTCGTGAGCGGTGAAAACCAAAATGTCACCAGCCCGCTAAGCAGGCCAAAGAGCAGGAACGAAGGCGCCATCTCACCGGCGGAAAAGCCAAAGGCCGGGTTGAACCAGGGACTCTGGGCCAACCAAGCGACCGCGGCAAACCCGCCCAAAAGCATGACCGCCGACAAAGCGATAATCTTGGGAATATGCCCGCGACGGTAGTGTCCGATTTCGTGGGCCAGGACCGCCTCGAGTTCCTCGGGTGACAGCTGCGCAATTAGCGTATCGAAGAGCACAATCCTTCGAAACCGCCCGAAACCTGTGAAATAGGCGTTGGAGTGGCCCGAACGCTTTGAACCGTCGATGACCTCGATGGTACTTGCCCGAAAGCCGGTCCGCTCCCCCAAGGCCATCAGGCGATTCCGCAGGTCGCCGTCCGGCAGCGGCGTCAGCTTGTTGAATAACGGAAGAATCAATTTCGGGTAGAGCACGAGCATCAGGAGCTGAAAGCCGAATACAAAAGCAAAACCCCAAACCCACCACGCCGAGCCCGTCAGACGCACTAGCGACAGCAGCACCCAAAGCAGCGGAAACCCGATGACAAACATCAGCATGGCGCCCTTGAGTCGGTCCATCACCCAAAGCCCAAACGTGCTCTTGTTGAACCCGAATTTCTGCTCGATGCGAAATTGCTCCCACCACTCAAAGGGCAGCGACGGCACGGACAGGAGCACCCCCACAACCAAGATGAACAAGGCCCGGGTCCACACGCCCGCGGGATCGCCCCAAGCCGTCACCCGGGCGAACACGGCCGGAAGCACTCCGCTGAACAGCACCACCGCCATGACAAGAGTGTCAAAAACTTCGGTCATCACTCCAAAGCGCGATTTATCCAACGTATAGGACACGGCCCGGGCGTAGGTCTCGCCGTCCATGAGCGCGGCCACCGAAGGCGGCGGCTTGGTAGCATGGCGACTCACCTCCGCCCGGTTCAGTGCGGAAAGGATGAGTTCGGCCGTTAATCGCAAGGCCATGAGTGCCACGACGACCCAGAACAAGGGAAACATCGCCTCAATCCATGCGAAATGTCCGCCGCCGCCAGCCCAAAGATGTTTGAAATGCGGGTGCTCCGTCACATCGTCTCCGAACGTGGACACCAAAGAAGCCAAACTTTCCTTCGAGACCGCCCTCGGTCAGCTCGAAACCATCGTCGAATCGATGGAATCGGGTGATGTGCCGCTGGCCGAGCTGTTGGCCAAATTCGAATCGGGCACGACGTTGCTCAAGATCTGCGAGGCTCGCCTGAAGGAAGCAGAATTGAAGATCGAACAACTCAAGAAACAAAAAGACGGCAAAGTCAGCTTCGAGCCCTTCGCGCCCGACCGCGAAGGCTGATTAACAATTTCCGCCGCGCCCCGCCGACGACGCTCGATGAACAACTCCTCCGCCACGCCCCCCCCTCGCTTGCTTGACGCCATTCGTGGTCCGGCCGACGTCAAAAACCTCGCGCCGGTCGAGTTGCCGCAGCTCGCCCAGGAAATCCGGGAAGAGTTGATTGCCGTCACGTCCACGAAGGGCGGCCACATCGGACCAAATCTCGGGGTCGTCGAGCTGACGATCGCGCTCCACCGGGTTTTCAATTCACCCGAGGACCAATTCGTCTTCGATGTCGCCCATCAGGGCTACGTCCACAAGCTCTTGACCGGCCGCGGCGGTGAATTTTTCCGCAAGTTGCGTCAAAGCGGCGGCGCCAGCGGTTTCTTGTATCGGCCGGAAAGCCCGCATGATTCCTTTGGCGCCGGCCACGCCGGCACCGCCCTTTCCGCCGCCCTCGGCATGGCGACCGCCCGCGATCTGCGCGGCACCAGCGAACACGTTGTCGCGGTGTGCGGCGATGCGGCCTTCACCTGTGGCATCACGCTCGAGGCGCTGAACAACGTCGTGAGTTCGACCAAGCGCCTGATTGTCGTACTCAATGACAACGAATGGTCGATCGCGAAGAACGTCGGCGCGATTTCCCACTACCTGAATCGCCTCAGCACCAGCCCGACCTACAATAAACTGCACCACGATATCGACGCGTTCTTCAAGAGTTTCCCCGCGGGCGTCGAAATGAACCGCGTCTACCACAAGTGGAAACGCGAAACGAAGGACTTCATTGTCGAATCGTCCCTCTTCGAAAAATTCGGGCTCCGCTACATCGGTCCCGTCGATGGACACGACCTCGGCGCGCTGATCCGCAACCTTGAGTTCGCCCGGCATTGCGATGTGCCCGTGCTCATCCATGTCCTGACGAAAAAAGGCAAGGGGCTCGAGGCCGCCATCGAGCATCCGGAGAAATTCCACGGCTCCGGCCCCTTCGATCCCGTCACCGGTGAAAGCCAACGACCAAGTCCCGGCGCCGCACCAAAATATCAGGACGTATTTGGCCAAGCGTTGACCCGCTTTGCGAAGGCCAACCCAAAGATCGTCGGGATTACTGGCGCCATGCCCAGCGGGACCGGCCTCTCGCATCTCGCGGCCGGGGTTCCCCGACAGTTCTTTGACGTCGGTATTGCGGAAGAGCACGCAGTACTGTTTGCCGCCGGCATGGCGACCAAGGGTTTTCGACCGGTGTGCGCCATTTACTCCACGTTCTTGCAGCGTGCCTATGATCAAGTGATCCACGATGTGGCCCTGCAAAACCTGCCGGTCACGTTTTGCATGGACCGGGCGGGGCTCTCACCGAACGACGGGCCGACGCACCATGGTTTGTTCGATCTTTCGTATCTTCGGTGCGTTCCGAACGCGACGATCATGCAGCCCAAGGACGAAGACGAACTCGTCGACATGCTCCACACCAGTCTCCAGCTGCCGGGGCCAGGATTCATTCGTTATCCGCGCGATGCCGGCCCCGGCGCAAAAATCAAGGAAACGCCCGCCCTGCTCCCAGTTGGCCACGCCGAAGTCTTGCGCGAGGGCTCGAACATCATGATTTGGGCGCTCGGCAGCATGGTTCAAGATGCACTTAAACTCGCGGCCCGCCTTTCCACCGAAGAGAACCTTTCCGTCGGCGTGGTGAACGCCCGTTTCGTCAAACCGCTCGACCGTTCGCTGCTGCTCAGCCACGCCGCCTGCATTCCGCTGCTCGTGACCATGGAAGACCACGTGCTGGCGGGTGGCTTTGGCAGCGCGGTCCTGGAATGCCTGCAAGACGCCGACTGCCCCGCCGCAGTCGAACGCATCGGCTGGCCGGACAAGTTCGTCGAACACGGCACCAATACGAACGTTCTTCGGGCGGCCTACGATCTGGGTGCCGACGACATCCATCGCCGCGTGCTCGCGCGGTGGCGGAATCTCCGGGCGGAACAGGTGGCGGCGGACGTCTGATTTGCCCTAGCCGCGCCCAAGGATTCACCTTCCCGCTCCGTAGATTCTCCGTCCGGCTCCTTACAGCCTCGTGGTTGCCGTCTTGATCCCGGTTGGCTCCTCCTGATAGCGGGCCGAACTCCGTCGAGGCCGATTCCTTCGCTGTAAGCCAGCCGTTAGTTCAACAAACCGTGGCTTTAAATGGCATCGAGTAAGTTCCCAATGGAGCTCGGACCTCCATTTGGGTTTTCAAATACTCCCGTCATATCTGACCGGAAGCGCTGGAAAAAGAATGCGGGCGCCGGGAATCGAACCCGGGTTCCATGCTTGGGAAGCACATGTGATAACCACTATACTACGCCCGCGATTGAATTCGCCCAAGAAAACAACTGCGCAGCGGTCCGCAATCACGAATACGTCTTTCGGCCTTCCAGCGCGCTTTTGAGCGTCACGGAGTCCGCATAAAGGACCCCCCCGCCACTGGGCAGCCCAAATCCAATCCGCGAAATCTGTACGTCCCGCCCCGGCGGCAAATGCTCGGTCAGGTAGTGGCAGGTCGCCTCGCCCTCGACATCGTTCGGCAAGGCGAGAATCAATTCGGTCACTTCCCCTGACTCGAGTCGGGCCTGCAGGCTGGCCAGATTGAGGGCTGCGGGACCGATCCCATGGATCGGTGACAACTTGCCATGCAGCACGTGATAGCTCCCTCGATAGGCGCCGCTGCGCTCAATCGCCGCAAGGTCCGGCACATGCTCCACCACACACACCACCGATCGCTCGCGCCGCTCATCCGCGCAAATATCGCATAACTCCGCCTCCGCCAGATTTCCGCACCGCTCGCAGCGCCGCACCGATTTTGCCGCCCCTTCCAACGCGCCCACGAGCGCCGGCAACCGTTCCGGTTTCTCGACCAGCAAATGCAGCGCAATCCGCTCGGCCGATCGATAACCGATCCCCGGCAGCTGCTTAAGGTGATGCTGCAGATTCTCGAAGGCCGATGTTTTCACATTTTTTCGCCCGGCGAAAAAACTACGGTTTCGACTCTTAGCCGAAACCGGGCATTTGAAAGGCCCCGGTCACTTTCTGCATCTCGGCCTCGTTGTATTCCTTGGATTGTTTGGCCGCATCCTGGATGGCGGCCAGAATCGTGGCGGAAACAGTTTTGGCGTCTTCCTTCAGGAATTCCGGATCGAGCGCGAGGGAGAGTAACTTCCCGGCGCCACTAATCTTGATCTTCACCGCGCCGCCGCCACTCGTGAATTCCAATTCCTTCGCCTCGAGCTGGGTTTGCAGCGCTTCGATTCCCCGCTGCATCTTCTGGGCTTGTTTAACGAGTTTTCCGAGTCCGGCCATGGGTAGAGTGGGTTTGAATTGTTCGGGTTGAAATCGCGTCGAAGGAAGAGTTGAGCGACGAGCAGCGGATCAACGCGACAATAATTTGGCATAGCCTTCACGGAAGGTTGGGTGACGCAATTGCCATCCAAGCCGGGCCTTGAGCTTCGTGTTTCCTATGATTCGGTCCGGAGTGACCCTTTGCCGACCACCCGCCGGTTCGCCGGTAAACTGAGGACCCGGCACACCGAAGCGTCCCGCGAGCCACGACGCGATCTCCGCCCGGGTGGCCGCGCCATCGTCGGCCACGTTGAAGACCTCGTTCGCGATCGCCGGCGGCGCCCCAAAACAGGCCCAAATTGCCCCGACGATATCGTCGCGATGAATCAGATTCAGGTGCTGCTCTCCCATCCCGGACACCTGACCTAGCCGGACTTGGTCGACAAAATAGTTCCGCTCCGGCCCATAGATACCCGCCAACCGGAGCACGAACCATCGGCGGCAAACACCTTGGGCCGTCTGGAGGGCGGCTTCCGTTTCGGTCAAAAGCTGACCGCGCTCTCCCGAGGTTTCGGTCGAGGCCGACTCGTCGAGCACCACGCCTCCACCCTGCCCGTAAACCGAAGTGCTGCTCGTATAAACAAACGTGCCGATGGGTTCTCGACCAAGCTGCGACCAGGCAAGAATCGACGCCATACCCTCGAGGTAACTCCGGCGATATCCATCGATTCCGCCGCCGCCCGAACTCACGCAATTGAGCACCAACTGAGGCGAGTTAGGGACCTGCTCGTACCAAGATGGCGAGGCCAGATCGGCGACGACAACCTCGATTCCGCCCTCCCGCAGCACAGAGGCTTTGGCTGCATTTCGGGTCAGCGCCGTAACGTGCCAGCCTCGGTTCAACGCGTCCCGCGCCACCGCGGAGCCCACGTAGCCACAGCCAAAAATAACGAGTCGGTTCCTGACATGGGCGTCCATATTTGCTGGGAGAGTCATGCGGCCTTTCCCCAAAACGTCGCTCAGAAAAGGTGCTAACCTTCGCGGCCGGCCAACGAGCAAGTCTGCGCGGCTCTGGAGGAGCGCCAGTCTTAGCCCGGCGTTTTTCGGGATTGAACTTCACGTCGAAGTCCAAAGGTCGTGAAAGGCTTTAAGCTACGCCGCTCCCACGGGACTCAAAAAGAGGATGCATTGAGAGGAATGAAAACTTGTGATGCATCCGGGTTAATGGTTCCTCTCTTCCATGCCCACGGTGCTGGTGGTCCTGACGGACGGTTTCGAAGAAATGGAGGCCATTGCTCCCATCGATTTGCTCCGGCGTGCCGGGGCGGAGGTCACGGTCGCCGCCCTAGCCGAAGGCATTCACGTTACGGGAAGGAACGGTGTGACCGTCCATGCCGACACGTCGCTAACGGCAGTGGTGGCACGAGATTTTGACTGCGTCGTCCTGCCCGGCGGTCCCGGCGTAAAGAACCTTCGGGCAGATCCGAGGGTCCGCAGTGTCGTGCTGCGCCAACACGCCGCCAAGCGGTGGTTGGGCGCCATCTGTGCCGCCCCAACTGTATTGCAAGATGCCGGTCTCCTTGATGGGCGCCGTTACACCGCCCATTTCTCAGTAGCGAACGAGTTGACTGGCATCCTCGCCAACGAGCGAACCGTTGCGGATGGGCATCTCCTGACTTCCCGCGGAGCCGGAACCGCCACTGATTTCGGTCTACTTCTGGTCGAGAAACTTTTCTCCGCCGAAAAGGCGCAGGAAATTAGCCGATCCATCTGCGCGTGAATCAGTCACGTGGCTTTCTAAAACGTTTGAATTCGGCCATTTTTACCTTTCAATCACTAGGGTATAGACCCTACTGTTAAGCCTGATCCTGTTTGGGTAATTTCGATCCAAAAACGTCGTTCGACCCAGAAGCGACGGGGCGAAGCTCGCTCGACGGGAATTTGAGCCTGTTGGACTGATTTCATGTGCGGCATTGCCGGAATCGTGGACGCAACGTCCCCTGCCAACGACCGGGTCGCGGCGGTTGAACGCATGTGCCTAGCTATGCTCCATCGCGGACCGGACGACGGCGGCGTAGAATCGAAATCGGTGGCCACTCTCGGGATGCGCCGTCTCGCAATTTTCGATCCCGCCCACGGCCGGCAGCCGATGCAGACCCCCGATGGCCGACTGACCATCGTCTTTAACGGCGCCATCTATAACTTCCGCGAGCTGCGCGCCGAACTGGCTGCCACCGGCTGGAGCTTCCGGACGCAATGCGACACGGAGGTGCTCCTCGCGGCATACGCGCGGTGGGGTGAGCGCTGCATCCCGCGCCTGCGGGGCATGTTCGCCTTCGCGGTCTGGAACGAACCGGAACGCTCGCTCTTCCTCGGTCGCGACCCGTTTGGCATCAAACCCCTCTATTATCGGCGCCACCAATCGACCTTCACCTTTGCGTCCGAGTTAAACGCGCTCGTCGCCTCCGCCACCTTTTCGCAGGAAATCGACGTCACCTCGGTGAGCGATTATCTCGCTTGGCTTTCGGTGCCAGCGCCGAAAACCATTTACCGCGACGTGTTCAGTCTTCTACCCGGCGAATGCGCAACCTTCGCGGCCGGGCAGCTCAATATCCGGACCACGTGGAGTTTTCATTCGATCCCGCCGGACGCCAAAGCGTGCACGACAAATTCGGAATTCACGCACGAGTTGCGCGCCCGACTCGAAGACACCATTCGCGCCCACGTCATCGCCGACGTCCCCGTCGGGGCCTTTCTCTCGGGTGGACTCGATTCCAGCGTGGTCGTGGGTCTCATGACGCGAACCAGTGGGGCACCGTTGCGCACCTTCTCGCTCACTTTCGACGAGGCTGAATATTCGGAGGCAGACGCGGCGGCGGCGACCGCCCGACATTTTGGCACCAAACATCACGCCACGGTGCTCACCGGCTCCCAAGTGGCCAACGATATCGAAGAGCTAATCAGGACGATTGATCAGCCAACCGGCGATGGCATCAACACCTACTATGTCAGTCGCGCCGCACGCGCCGGCGGCGTCACGGTTGCGCTCTCGGGGTTGGGTGGAGACGAGTTGTTTGGTGGCTATCCTTCCTTTCGCGACCTGCCGCGAATCGCCCGCTGGCTTCCAGCTTGGCGGGCCGTACCCGCAGTCATCCGCGAGCCCATCGTAGCTCACCTCAATCGCGGCGACACCCGGAAACGCAAACTCGCCGACTTCCTCTCCTACGCGACGAATCTCCAAGAACTCGGTGCCTTGCAGCGCCGCGTTTATTCCGAAGTGTCCCGCCGAGCACTCCTGACTCCGGAAACCTTGGCGACCGCGGGACCGCGGCCGCCCTTTCATCCGCAACTCGCCAATCTGACCAACGATCTGGCGCACGCAGGAGTTTTCGAGGTCATCAGTGCATGGGAATTGCGAACGTACATGGCCGACGTGCTCCTGCGCGACAGCGACGTGATGAGCATGCGGCACTCGCTCGAACTACGCGTGCCTTTGGTGGATCGACCGCTGATCGAGTGGCTGTCGCGCCAGCCATCCAAGTTTAAGCATGTGCCGCACCGGCCCAAGGGGGCACTCACCGATGCGGCGTGCGATCTGTTGCCACCGGGACTCGCCGAGCGACCCAAGCGCGGCTTCACGCTGCCGTTTGCGCTTTGGATGAAGCGGGAATTGCGGCCCTTTCTCGACGAGACTTTTTCGGATGCCAGCCTGGCCCGCAGCGGGTTTTTCGCCCGCCCCCAAGTGCAGCAACTCTGGCACGGCTTTCTTGCTCGGCAAGACACCCGCGAGTGGTCGCGGATTTGGAGCCTCGCGATGCTCGTCGCGTTTTTGAACCGGGGGAAGTCCGCATGAACACCCTGCTGTTGCTGCCCGGCTTGTTCGCATCCGACGGCGGGATCGAAAGAATTCTTCGACTCTATGTCCGGTCGGTTGGCGAACTGACCACCACGAATGGCCGGGTGTACGCGGTGGTCCTTAACGATAAAAAAAACGACTTCTCCCGGCTTGCACCCTACTCCACCCCGGCACTCGCCCAACCGGTCGGCTGCGGACGAAACAAGCTTGCCTGCGTCTGGCACACGGTCCGACTCGCCCGCCGGACGCAACGCATCGTTTGCGGCCACATCAACCTTCTCTGCCTCGCGCATTTCGCCCGCCGCTTTTCGCCGGGACTGGAAGTATGGCTGGTGGCCCACGGCATCGAAGTATGGCGCACGTTTAGCACCGCCGAGCGCCGGGCGCTCAGCGCCGCCGAGCGAATTCTGTGTGTGAGCGACTACACGCGCAGGCAGTTGGCCGCCAACTGCCCGAATATTTCCGAAGCGCGACTCTTAGTACTACCGAACGCGCTCGATCCACAATTCTCGGTGCCGCCAGCAAGACCGGACAAGACAGAAGCCGGACTGATTCTCTCGGTCACCCGGCTGGATGCCACCGAGGCCTACAAGGGAGTGGACCATTTGATTCTCGCGATGCCGGCGATTCGCGCCGCCGTGCCCAATGCCCGGCTGCGAATCGTCGGGACTGGCGCCGACCGGGCGCGGCTGGAAAAAATAGCGGGGGAGCTGGAGGGGAACGCCATCGAATTCACCGGCCGGGTGAGTGACGAGGCGCTCCGCGGCCACCTCGCCGCGTGCCACGTTTTTGCCCTGCCCAGCCGGGGGGAAGGCTTCGGCCTAGTCTATCTTGAAGCCCTGGCCAACGGCAAACCCTGCCTTGCGGCGAACGCCGGAGGCGCCCCCGAGGTCGTTGACTCGACGTGCGGCGCACTGGTGACCTACGGCGATGTGCCCGCGCTCACTCGGGCGTGCATCGAAGCCTTGCGCCGCGTCTGGGACCCGACGAAACTGCGATCGCGAGCGGCCGATTTCAGCTTCGAAATATTCCAGCGCCGGCTGGCCACCGTTTGGTAACGGCCGCGTCGAGATACCACTCGATTAATTTTCCATTTTCATGAGCGAACCTCCCCGTGAAATCGTGATCGAGGCCACGCACGACCTGCGCTTCCTAGATTGGCGCGAACTCTTCGCCTACCGCGATCTGTTGCGTCTGCTGGTGTGGCGGGATTTCGCGACGCGGTACAAACAAACCATTCTCGGCCCGCTCTGGCATATCTTCCAACCGCTGCTGACGACCGTAATCTTCACCATCGTCTTCAGTCAGGTCGCCGAACTTCCAACCGACGGCCTGCCCCCCACCCTGTTTTATCTGAGCGGGCTGCTCGCGTGGAGTTACTTTTCCCAAACCTTCAACTCCACCTCGTCGACGCTCGTCGCCAATGCCGGCCTGTTTGGCAAAGTGTATTTTCCCCGGCTCATCGTACCTCTCGCCGGTGTTGTCTCCAATTTCGTCTCCTTTCTGATTCAGCTGCTTTCGTTTTTCACCATCCTGCTGATCTATCGGGCCGCCCATCCCGGGGCCAGTGTCGGACCACGCTGGTCCGCGATTGTATTCCTGCCCCTGATATTGCTGCAGTTGGCGGCGTTCAGCCTTGGCATCGGCCTGTGGCTGGCCGCGCTGACCACGAAGTTCCGTGATTTCAGCGTGCTGTCGGGTTTTCTACTTCAATTGTGGATGTATGTTACGCCGGTGATTCTGCCCCTGGCCAAGGTCCCCCCCGCATGGCACCTCTACGTGGCGCTGAACCCGGTGACGATGCCCGTGGAATGTTTCCGTTACTTTCTGCTCGGCACCGGCTGGGTGAACGTGTCGCTGCTCTTTGTTTCCATCGCAACCACCGCCGTTGCCCTGATCTCGGGTCTGCTCGTTTTTCAGCGCGTGGAAAAAACCTTCGTCGACGTCGTATGAGCCAGCCGATCATCGAGGTCAGCAACCTCTCCAAACGTTACCACCTCGGGGCGATCGGCGCCACGTCGCTGCGCGAGGAATTCAGCCGCCTCGTCGACCGCGTACAAGGCAAACCGCATCCGGATGCGCAAGAATTCTGGGCGTTGCGCGATGTGTCTTTTGAGATCCAACCGGGTGAGGTCGTAGGCGTAATCGGCCGCAATGGCGCCGGCAAATCGACACTGTTGAAGATTCTTTCCCGCATCACCGAACCCACGAGCGGTCGGGCCACCATGCGCGGGCGCGTCGCCTCGCTGCTCGAAGTCGGCACCGGCTTTCATCCTGAACTGACAGGCCGGGAAAATGTTTTCCTCAACGGGGCGATCTTGGGCATGAACCGATACGAAGTGCGGCGCAAGTTCGACGAAATTGTCGCCTTCGCCGAGGTCGAACAATTCATCGATACGCCCGTGAAGCGCTACTCGAGCGGGATGTATGTCCGGCTGGCGTTCGCGGTGGCCGCCCATCTTGAGCCGGAAATCCTGATCATCGACGAGGTGCTTGCCGTGGGCGACGCCAATTTCCAAAGGAAGTGCCTTCGGCGCATCCGCTCCCTGGCGGCCGAGGAAATGCGCACCGTGTTGTTCGTCTCCCATAACCTCAGTGCGGTCGTCCAACTCTGCACCCGCGCAGTTTATCTCCAAAAAGGCCGTCTTGGCGCCATCGGTTCTCCTGCCGAAATCATTCGCGACCATTTTAACACCGGCCACTCCGCGACGCAGATCTCGGACCTCGCACGCCAGCCGCGCAGCGCCCAATTGGGGAAGCAGGCGCTGCTGATGTCCGCGCAAATCGCCGGGGCCGCGGGTGATAATTCGTGGCAACTGGCGTTCGGCAGCCCAATCAAGATTGAATTCAAGATCAACGTGCGCGACCGTCTCCAGCGTCTAGAACTAGGCATCGGCCTTTTCAATCTCCAGGACGTCGAAATTTGCTCCAGTCTCAGCTCGTGGAGCACTCAGCATGGGCCGATTGATCCTGGCATCTATCGCCTGATCGCGGCCTACCCTGCTCTCGCCATCCTGCCCGGCACCTATCGGTTTGGCGTGGGATTGAAATCTGAACACGACCTCTTGGACTACGTTCCCGAGGCGTTCGACATCCAATTTGTCGACGCTCCCCACGCCGCGCGCCCTAACCTCGCGACCGTCGGCGGCGCCATTGCTGTCGATATCACCACTACCCTGACCCGCCTACCGGAGCTTACATGATCACCCGTCTCAAGAACGCCATGCGTGGCGCGCAACTCGGCTGGAAAAAACGCCCACCGGTCGCAGGCCGTCACTGGCAACCCAGTTGGCTGCCACTCGAAATCCCTTTTGGGCTCGAGTCCATTGCCCATCCGCATTCGCCCGAGGAACGCGCCGGGCTTTTTCTCACTCACAACACCGGCTCCACGGAAATCGAGACCTTGAACTGGCTGCATGCCACCATTTGCCTGACCAAGCCGGCTTCCATTCTCGAAACCGGCGCGCTTGACGGGCTCGGCACGATTGCGCTCGCGGCCGCCTGCCGCGACAACGGCCTCGGCAAAGTGCACTCGGTGGAGATCGATTCTGGCGCATGCGAGCGACTCGCCACCCGCATGCGACGCCACGGATTGTCTGACTTCGTCGCGGTTCACTGCTCCGACTCCCTGGAATTCCTACGGACAACCGAGCTTGTTTTCGACTTCGGCTTCTTCGACAGCCTCTCCCAGATCCGCGCCGAGGAATATCGCATCTGCCTGCGACGAGGAATCATCCGGGGCATCGCCGCCTTCCACGATACGTCCGTCCACCGCAGCAAGACCCTGCCCAATGAGCCGGCCGCAGCGGTCCAGGATGCCTATCGGAGCGCGATTCGCGGACTCGCGCAGGATCCGCGCAACTCGGGTTTTTTTGAACACACCCTCTCTCGTGGCATGTTCGTGATTTTCCCTGAAGCGAACGGGGCATCCACCTGAAGCCACCGCCAGCCGGGATCAACCGCTTGATTTTTTCTTCGGCTTTACCGGTTCCGGTAGACCAGCCGAATCCCAAATACCTCCGGCGGTTCCGCCGCCAACCCGATCAGATGGCAAACTGTTAGAGGACAGAAACGAGTCCAATGAAAACCAGCCTGGCTTTTCGCGCCCGCCACTTATTCAAGAAAATCATCAAGTATTTTTGTCCTGGAATTTTCCCCGACCGCGCGACCTTTGAATCCGTTGCCCAGTCAGCCAGTGCGTTCGGTTGCGAACTTCAGTACATGATGGACATTAACAGCACGTCCCACTGGCACTCGGCAGAATTCGTTGCCCGGTTCGGCGGTTATTCTCCTCCGGGAGAGGAGCGCACACTGGGTCGGATACGGGCCGGTGATCGCGTCAGATCGGACATGCTGATGCTGCTCCTGCGACAAATCATTGTCCGGCAGGTGCCGGGAGCCTTGGCCGAATTGGGGGTGCATCGCGGCGATTCGGCGCGGCTGCTGCATCACTACTGTCCGGAGCGAAAATTCTATCTCTTCGACACCTTTGCAGGTTTTGCCAAAAGCGACTTCGCAAAGGAATCCTTGAAAATGGGCTTTAATGAGGAGCAGCAATTTACTGATACGAACGTCCGGGTCGTACTGGAAACGATTGCTCCAAGAAACGCCCATGCCATTCCGATTGTCGGTTGGTTCCCCGCCTCAGTGACACCCGAAGTCGCCGCCGAGACCTTCGCGTTCGTCCACCTGGATGCTGATCTCGAGGCGCCAACCGCCGCTGGCTTGGATTTTTTTTGGCCGCGGCTTAGTCCCGGTGGATTCATCGTGGTGCACGACTACAACTCATGGCCCGGCGCGCGCCTGGCCGTCGATCGCTTCCTCACCCAAAACCGAGCAGCCGCGGTACCGATGTCGGACAAGTCAGGGTCAATCGTACTCGCTAAGATCTGATTTCTCTTTTGCAACAAGCGCACGATACGCGGGTCCACCGCCGGTCGGTCCACCAACGAAAAACTTTCCTTGCGGCGCGATGATTTTCCTCCCGGTTGGGTTCGCCGTGCGTGGCGCCGGATCTACTGGTGGCCCCGCGACCTACGCCTAGCCCAAATTTATCGCGGCAGCCGCCATCTGGTCTACTTCGGCGGTGATGGCCTGGGTGACGATTTGCTGCTCTCGACCGCCCTGCACGAACTGCGGACCCGGGGCGGTCGCGGCCTTGGCGTGATGACCCGCTGGCCTGAGTTGTTCCAGGGATCGCCAGATGTGGACCACGTTTATCCCATGCGCCATGACCACGTAGCCGGCCTACGGAGGCTGGGGCGCACGATTGACGAGCTCACCTACATTCACGCCCAGCGTCCGCCCGACATCGATGTGCCGCCGCACCGGCATATTGTGGCCGAGATGTGCCGCCGCAGCAGCATCCGTGGCGAGGTCGGCGTGCGCCCCTACCTCTGGCTGACCGCGGAAGAACGGGCGGCGGCCTCGGCCTTCGCCGGCTGTGTCGCGGTGCAATCGTCCCGCCGATCCGCCTCGCTCTCGATCGGCAATAAGGAATGGTCGCCTGAACGTTTCCAAGCCGTGGTCGACGCGCTGCCTCCGCATCAACGGGTCGTTCAACTCGGACTGGAGGAAGATCCTCTGCTCAACGGGGTCGAGGATCTGCGCGGCAAGACCTCGCTCCGGGCCAGCGCCGCCGTGCTCGACGCCGCCGCGGCGTTCGTCGGACTCGTTGGGTTTCTCATGCATCTGGCGCGCGCGGTGGATTGCCCGGCCGTCATCATCTACGGTGGTCGCGAGCGCCCCGATCAAAGTGGCTACGCATGCAATGAGAACCTCTACAGCGCCGTGCCCTGTGCGCCCTGCTGGCGCTGGAACAGCTGCGATTATGAGCGACTGTGCATGACGACCATTCAACCGGCTGACGTCAGTCGGGCGCTCGGACGTGTTCTCTCTCGGCCGCGGCTCCCACTGGCCGTCCAAAGCGTGCTCCTACCCTGATCGCGCGGAGAGCTTAGATTTAGTTGAACGCACCTAGCCCCACTTATCCGTGAATAGTCCACTGACAAACCTAGTCCGAAGCGTCAGGAAAACAGTCCGCCGCTTTTGGCCCGGGCTGCAGGGTCCGCCCGACTACAGCCGCATCCGTTCACTCGCGGAACTGGGCCGGCTGCAGCCGAGAGTCCAATTCGACTTCACGCGCGCTCCCGTGCCGGGCTGGCTCACTCCAGCGGAACAGCGCGCCCTATACTCTCTCGCGCGCTGGGCGCCCGGCCCGTTCTTAGAAATCGGACCGTGGCTCGGACTTTCCACCGTTACGCTTGCGCTCGGCATCGCCGACTCTGGAGAAAAAAAAGACTTCGTCACCCGGGAGATCAACCCGACCTCTGCAAATTTTCGCCCGATCGACGCGGAACATATCGGACTCTATAGTCCCCCGGAGTCGACCGAGTCGATGGGAGTGTGCAGCCGCGAGTCATTCGAACGCGATATCGAACCGGTCGTCTCCGATCCGGGCGGCGTCGCGGGCCACTTGAAAGAAAATTTAGCGCGCTGCGGAGTCGCCGAACGCGTTCGTGTTTCCCTCGGGGACTTCCGGGAACTTGAAGCCCAGCCCTATCGCTTTGTGTTCTCCGATGCGCTGCACGACGAATTGGAGATTCGCCGAAATTCGCCGCACCTGCGTCGTTTTCTCAGCGTCGGCTCGATCCTCGCGTGTCATGACACGACCGACGCCAACGTGAAATTACTCAACGAATACTTCAGGTTTGGTGAATATTTCCGGGCTGATTCACTTTTCGTCGCCGAAATTGTGAAGATTTAGTCAGCCACCGCTCTCCGCCCCGTATGTCATCCCAAGCGGAATCAAATCGCTCGACGGGCTTCTACGCGCCCGAGCTCGATGGCCTGCGCTGTTTTGCCGTGCTTGCCGTCATGATCTCGCACTTTTCCTGGACGTGGAAACACTATTTCGACTGGGGCGGCCCGGGGGTGCGTCTCTTTTTCGTCTTAAGCGGTTTTCTCATCACGCTGTTGTTGCTCCGGGCGCGGGCCCGGTGCACGGAAGGCGTACAGACGCCGGGACGGGCGCTGCGGCAGTTTTTCATCCGGCGAATTTTCCGCCTCTGGCCGCTCTATTTCGCGAGTCTGGCCGTTGCCTACGGCTTTCATCTCGATGGCACCCAGACGGCGATCGCCTGGCACGCGTTTTTTGCCACCAATCACTACGTCTTCAGTCACCAGGACTGGCCCGTGCTGCTGTCACATTACTGGACGCTCGCCGTCGAACAGCAGTTCTACGTGCTTTGGCCCTTCGCCCTGCTGTGGCTTCCGGGGCGGATCCTCAAAGGCGTGGCACTTCTGATGCTGGTTAGCGGACCGTTTGCGCGCTGGTTTCCGCTGGCCATGGGAATCAACACGCCCAACTACACCGGCGTCCTATTGCCAGCTTGCCTTGATTTCTTCGCGCTCGGATCGGCGGTGGCGTGGGCGTGGGGCAGCGGCCAGCTCCCTCGCTATGGCTCCCGCGTCCAGCTGCGAGTCGGGATTGTCGCCACCGTGGTCTGGCTCCTGTTCGGCGCTCTGCTCCGGATTTTCGATCGTCTCCCCCCCTATTGGACGGTCTATGATCCGTTTATCCAGGGAATCGGATTCGCCCATCTTCTCGTCTATCTTCTTCGTTTTCCCGATAGCTGGCTGGCGGCGATTCTTCGCTGGGCACCCTTCGTTTTTTTTGGGCAAATTAGCTACGGCATCTACATCCTGCATAATTTCATGCACCGGTTTGGACCGTCGCTGCTGCGCCGGATCACCGGTGCGGCCTATCTGACGAATGAGGTGATGAATATTATTTATTATGTAAGCCTGACGGTCGCCGCGGCGGTCGTGAGTTATTATTTCCTCGAAGTACCCGCGCGCCGACTAGGCCACCGCCTTGCGGCTGCAGGCGGAGCGTCCCAGCGGAATGACGTGACCCCGGGGTGAATCCAAGCACCCCCAGTCAACGGCAAGAAATGAAATCGCGCGCGACGCCTTCCCCTGCCGCTGAGATATCCCTCGGCGGGTCCCTTGCAGCCGGAGCACGGCCGCGAGGGCTGTTTCGCGGTGGGGATTTTCTGGCCGCTTTCGGGCTGGCATTGATCATGGGCGGACTGCTGGCCTACGCGCTGAATCGGCATTCGCCCCAGGTCGGTTTCGATTTTCGCTATTTCCTTCCTCGTCTGCTGGACGTCCGACTGCATCAACTGCAGGAGGGGTGGCTGCAGGTGCAATGGTGGACCCCTTCATTTGGCGCCGGTCTACCAGCGTTCGCCAATCCCCAGCACACTCAGTTCATGCTGGCGCAGATGTTTCTGCCCGTGCTCGGGCCGTGGGCTGCGGCAGTCGCTCAAGCTGCGGCTTTCAACGCACTCGGCGCTGTCCTCGTCTTCTGGTTCTGCCGGGGCCGGCTCGGTTACAGTCGGGCGGCAGCGTTGCTGGCAGGCGCCACGTTCGGCACCTGTGGCTTCATGTGGGATCATGCCCTCGCTGGCCACGTGAGTTTCAATGTTTTCCCACTCGTCGCCGTAATTCCGGAGGCGCTGCACCGCGCCGTGCCAACGCAACGCGGCATCGCGTTGCTCGCGCTCGCCGGCGCCGTGATCGTATTCGGCGGTGGCTATAGTATAATCATAATTTTCGCCCTGACTTGCCTGCTGCTCGCCATGCTTCTTCCGCTTTGGCGCCCGCTGGAGTTCCCGCGCGGCGCCGTCTTCGGCAGACTGGCCGCCGGCGCCGTCGGCGCGAGCATGCTCGCGGCGGCGAAAGTGGCCGCCGTCGCCATGTTTCTGACGCGCTTTCCCCGACTGGCGGACGGCCATTTCAAAGGCCACGCCGGCTGGGAGGGCGCCTCCCTACTGTGGCAAATGGCCGGCCGAAGAATATTTCTCCTCCTCACGCGCTGGTTACCTTATTCAGGTGACGAACTGGATGGCTGGCTCGGTCGGAGCGACGATGTCGGTTATGGCCCGGTTGCAATCTTCGTGCTGGCCGGTGCAGCGTGGAGCCTCCACCGAGGTTTCCTGGCCCGACACCCCAAAGGTTGGCGGCTTGCCTGGTGGATCGGAGGCGTCGCCGCCATCTGGCTTACGGCAGAGTTCGCGCTGGGGCAGGGTCTCGTCTGGCCACTCTTGCAGCCGCTCCCTTTACTGCGCAGTCTCCACGAAAATCAACGGTTCGCCGCCGCTTTCGCCCTGCCCCTTGCCTTGCTCGTGGCTCCAGGTTGGGACAGCTTGATGCGCGGGCTCGGCCCCACCGTGATACGCGGCGCCACGATCATGGCATTCGTAGGAACGATCGCTTCGGTCGAATGCTTCTTTCGCAACCGCGCTTCATTTTGGTACGGTTCCTACGACGCTTCCCTTGTTGCTGAATCGTGGTCCCAACTAAGCCGCAGTCCGGATGAGCGGTTCGTCATTAGTAGCGTCGCCGATCTACCCGACGACGCCAGTTTCCTCGGTCACGCCAGCACGTGGAAACCCTACGAACCGGTATTCGGCTACGGATACGGGGGAGCCGAGTTCAAGATTCGTTTCATGCCGGGCCCGATCGAACTGCTTGCCGGGCAACCCGCCGCATGGCGTTTCCACGATCCCCGCGCCTTTCTCTCCTCCGCGACCACTCTGCCATTCACGCCGCTATCCGCCACCGAGGAAACCGCGCTACGAAAATTCCTCGCCCGATATCAGCCCGCTTGGGCCATTCCGCCGATACTGCAGGTTGCGTGGAGTATTACCATTGGCACGGGTGTCGTTTTGTTCGCGCTGCTGCTCCTGCCACGCCACCTGCGCTCACCGCGCCTTTCCCATTCTCCTTTGCCGCCGTCGGCTGACCTCAAATAGCACTTTTGATCGCGATCATTTTGGTGTCCCCGCTGCTCTCCGTTCACCCCAAACTCATCAGTTGGCCATATTACTCCCGTCGCCGCGGGTGCTCCCCTGGCGTTGACGCGCTCAAACGCACGGGACCAATGATTTCGCCGTTCAACTCTGAAATGTCCGGACCAATAACACCCCTAGTGCGCCGGTGAAGCTCTCTGCCATCATTTGCACGCACAATCCCCGACCCGACTACCTCGGTCGTACCATTGGTGCGCTGCGGGCCCAGGACCTGCCGCCCGCCGATTGGGAGTTTCTCCTCATCGACAACGCCTCGACCACGAGGGTCTCAGACACGATGGATCTCAAGTGGCATCCGTCGGCGAGAATTTTACGAGAAGATGAAATTGGGCTAACTGCTGCCCGCTTGCGTGGCATTGAGGAAGCGCGGGGAGAACTTTTGGTGTGGATCGATGACGACAATCTACTGGCGCCGGACTACCTCAACCGCGCCTTGCAGTTGGGACAGGAGTGGCCGCGCCTCGGCGTGTGGGGCTGCGGGGATTTCACGCCGGAGTGGGAAGTCCAGCCGGCGCCGGAACTCGCCCCGTATTTGGACTATCTGGCCGTCAGTCGTGCGCCGCGGGACCGCTGGTCAAATCAGCTCTACGACTACGCCGCTACGCCAGCGGGAGCCGGCCTTTGTGTCCGGGCCGAGGTGGCACAGCGCTACGCGGCCAACGTTCGCAGTGATCCGCGGCGCAAGGCCCTTGGCCGCACGGGCAAGGGCCTCGGCGCGTGCGAAGACCACGACTTGGCCTTCACCGCGATCGACCTCGGCTTTGGCACTGGTGTCTTCACCGCCCTCCGCTTGACCCACCTCATGCCTTCGTCGCGGGTAAATGAGCGGTATCTCCTTCGGCTCGTGGAAGGCCACGCCTACTCGACCGTACTTTTGATGGCTATTCGTGATCCCGCGCTGAAACAGCCCACGCCGCGCTGGACAGACAAAGTGCGCCGCTGGCGGTTACGACAGAAATTAAGCGGGATCGAATGCCTCGTCCAGGATGCCCGCGACCGAGGAGCCGCCCGGGCCTGGCGGCAACTTCCCCAAACCGACTAGTCACGAGGATGTCTTTCATACGCGTTTGGAGAATTTCGTCAGCGAGACCGCGGACTGATTCTCCCGATTGGTCGCGGCGCCTGCCCCACGATCTTTCGTCGCACAATTAATACGCTTCGCCTTGAAGATTTCTTCCCATCGACGGCATCAAATCGCATGTTTGCTCCAGC